>NZ_POUA01000330.1 GCF_003236385.1 Spongiactinospora gelatinilytica | reverse complement strand
ACCCACGCCTTCATCGGCTGGACCGCCACCGCCGCCGACATCCGCGACGTCTACGTCGCCGGCCGCCCCCTCCTCCTCAACGGCGACCTCCAAACCCTCGACGAGGAACGCATACTCTACGAAACCACCCGCATCGCCTCCCGCCTCGGTACCCAGCGCCCCGGCGATGTCTGATCGTTCCCCGGCGCAAGTACAGAATCGCCGGAGCGCGCCCGGTATGCAGGATGCCTGAGGATAAGTAGGGGACGTGAGGCGGAAGGGGCTCATGGCGGATTGGAACAGGGTGTCATCGTGGGCCGTGCGGCACGCCAGATAGTTGAATGTGGTGTTTCTGGGTGGGAAGTCATCGTTTGCTCCCGGCCTCCGCGCCTGGACACTGAATGCCGCAGATGAGCTGTTCCGTCGGTTGCTGCCGGCAGCGGGGTCGTTCGCCGGGACTGCCGGGGGCTGCTGATCCGCGCAGTGGAGGGCACCACGATGGCGGTGTCCGGCAGCCCGGCGAACCTGGGCTGGTACTGGGGGGCCGGTCCCTGTCGTTACGTCGGCGTTGAGCTCATAAAAGTACGGGCCAGGCGGTCGATTTCGTCGTCCCTGGAAGCCTCGTCCGCACGCTGATTTCGATCGATGCGGCCGCGTTCGGCTTTCAGCCGGCGCTCTTCCTCTCGCAGTTTGATCTCGTAGCCGCCGGTTTTCTGCCGGGTGGTGAAGTTCAGTTCGGCTTCGTGACAGGCCGCGCCCGCACGTAGCTCCTGATTGAGGAGGCGGTCATACTCGGTCTTGCCGTTCAGTACCTTTGAAATGATCGGCATGCAGTCGAGCAGGACGAAGATGATGCGCAGCAACCAGTGGGCGAAGTTGACCATGCCGCTCTGACCTGCGACCGTGCCCAAGGCCTCCCATCGGTCGAGCAGGCCGATGTCGGTGTAGGCTCGCTTCTTCTCCTCGACGTGCTCGGTGATCTTCCTGCTAAGTGCCGCGGCGCGTACCCCTTCGGCGTCGGCGCGATCGGCCGCGAGAGAACCGAGTTCCGCCCTCAGTTTCGCCACCTCCGCCTGCTGCCGGGGGATGTCATGCGTGGCGAGGAAGGTGTTGAGTTCGTTGTTCCGGGCCTTGCACTCGGGTCCGTCGCCGGGCACGCCTGTGGTCTGGTCCGCGACCTTGACGCCATAGCATTCGCGGTCGCGTCGAGCCTTCAGCTTTCCATGCTGCTCTATATCGGCCGCCAGTCGATCTTCTGCGGCCTTGAGAGTGCTCTGCCTCTGCGTCATGTTGCCTTCGACGGCGAGTGCCTGGTCGCCGCCATCGAGAAGGTAGCCGGTACAGTCGACACCCGAAGGAGCCGGCCCTTTGAGCGGGTTGCACTGCTTGTACCGGCTCTCCGCCAGGCTGATCGCCTGGTCGCGTTCTATCATGATCTGCCGGTCGAGCCGCTCCTGAAAGAGCTTCAGGGTCAGCGGCTCGGCGATGAGGACGCCGATGACGATGGCGAGGGCGAGCCGGATCAGTACGTTGCCCCAGCGGGACCAGCCGTCCTTGTCGCCGTGCAGGCTGTAGATCAGGAATCGATCGATATTGGCGATGATCAGACCCCACAGCACCGCCACCGGCACCAGAAAGAGCGGGGGCACCTGCGAAAGCAGTGTCAGCGCGCACAGTACGGAGGAGCCCGCGATGAGCGCGGTACCCACCACGATTCCGCCGAGACTGCTGTAGCGAGAACGTTCTTGGGGAACACTGGTGAGGATCTTCTCGTCGACCCCGGCGAACCAGCGGAGGAACGTCCCGGGAGTGAGCCGGTCGCGGTGCCGGGGGTGCCGGCCGTGCTGCTCGGTCGCCTTGGCTCCGTGGAGCATGTCTGTGTTCCCGGTCGGCCAGGGCGGCGTATCGGTCGGCGATTTGCTGGCCGTTGAGGCCGGGAACGGTGACGTACAGACTGTCGGCGGCGCCGGTACCCCTACTCAGGAAGTCCTTGTATTCGGTGGCCCCGGTGATGTGCTGTTCCCGGTCGAGGGCCGCCTCCTGCCGAGTGAAGTCATTGGCGCTGTGGCCCTTGACATGCAGATAATCCTGCTCATCGAGCTCGAAGTCGCGGTCGAGCTTGCGTCTGGCGTCGCGAAGGCCGTGTTCGCCCTGGATGTTGTGCAGGCTGGTCTCATAGTGCCGCCGCCCTTGGGCGATCTCGTCGGGGGCGTGTACGTCGAGGCCGGCGAATTCGGCCGTCATACCTGGCAGCGCACACGGCATCAGGGTCGCGTAGGCCTTCACCTGGGCATGCACCACCGTCCACAACTCGTGGACCTCGTCCAAACCGTGACCGCGGCCGAGCTCGAAGAGCTTGTGGTAGGCCCGGATGTAGGTGACCAGGTGCGCGGTGACATCGGTCAGACCGGCGCGCACCACCTCGATCGGCTCGTCGACCGTGCAGCGGAACTGCATGGCGACCGTGAAGTCGTGGGCGCCGGAGGAGTTGATCGGTACGTTGATCGTGGCCAAGTGGTCCTTGGACATGTCCACGACGCTGACGCTCTCGCCGTACAGCACATGTGGCTCGTCGCCGCGCAGCCGCCGGTCGCCCAGCACGAACGTGCCGTCGTACTCGAATACGAGCCGCTGGTGGGGGAGCTGGCGGGGCAGGCTGGAGATCAGGCGCCGGGGCTTGCTCAGGAACCCCTGCTTGGCGACAGGATCGAGCGGAATCTGGCTGATCACCGGGTAGCTCATGGACGTTTTCCAATGGTGTCGAGGGACAGTACATCCGGGCTCAAGAAGATTCGGAGCAGCGACAGGAGAAGTTCCAGCCGGTTCTCGTCGGTGTTGCGAGAGATGGCGTAACGCCGCAGGTCATGGGCCAGCAGCGGCCGCTCCTTAGCGGGCAGCGCCTCGACCAGCGCTGCGAACAGGGCGCGGACACGGTCTCGGTCACCGGCGTCGCGCTCGTCGAAGGCGCAGACGGCATCGTACAGGGCGGCCAGTGCTTCCTTGCGGTGTGGACGCTTGACCAGGACAGCCGACCACAGTCTGGCGAGGAGGGCGGCCGATTCAGGGCAATTGCGCAGATGAAAGGTGACTGTGGGGGTCGCGGCTCCGTCTGCGCGAGCCGACAGGATGCTCAAGATCGCCCGAATCAGAGGGTCGATCGCACGGCCGATCCGCCTGTCGTTGCTGATCTTGCGCGCGAACAGGTCGAGCAGCGGGAGGGCATTGCCGGTGGCCTCCGTCAGCGTTGCGAACAGATGGGCCAGAGCGATCTCCGCATGCCGGACGGGCTTCTCACTGTTCCTGACCTGCAGCCAGAGCATCCGGGTCGCCTCGGAAGGGAACCGGATCCCCAGCTCACCGGACCAGGCCAGGGCGGCGGTGAACTTGGGCCTGGCGGCGGACGCCATCGTCCACGAGGTGACCGTGCGCAGAACCTCCGGACGGGTCGTCTCGTCCAGGCACAACCATGAGATGGCCATCGCAGCAGTGGCCTGGCTGCGCATGACGCCCCTTCCACGGGCCCATGGAGTGAGAAAAGTGCTTTCCACGTACGAGTAGTCCGCGACGGAGGCCAGAACCGCCACACCTCTGGCGATCTCCGCCTGCACGCTCGGGTCGCGTAGCGCGGCGCACTCATTCAGCCATTCGGTGACCGGATCCCATAGCCGCATGCCGTGTCGCTGGTACAGCTCCCGCATCACGTGCGTCCGGTGGCTCGCGACCTTGAACTCCAGCCTGCGTTGCGGCGACAGGCTGAAAAGCGAGCCCTCTGCCACCCGGAGCAGGCGGCGGCTCGGCATCGGATCATCCGCCGAGATGACATCTGGTTCCGCGCCGATACCGGCGATGGACTCCAGCCGGGCAAGCAGGGACTCGAAGCCGTTTTCGGGGAGGCCGGCGGCGAAGGCCATGGCGGCCATCTCGAACAACTCGCCGCGAGTACGCGGGCCGTCGAACCAGGCGACCACGTCGCGCCGACCGGCGGCCTCCAGCCTGCCGAGCGCTTTGTCCAGTGGAATCCCGGAGGCCAGGTCGCGCGCCAGCGTCACCACGTCGGCCATGGCATGGTCGGTGGTGATCTGGGTGGCCGCCTCGTCGGCGACCTCGGGCGCCACCTGGTGGGCCCGCAGGACTTCGTAGGCCGGGGGCGGCAGCCAGGATACCTGGTCACCTTCTGGTAGCGAAGTGGCCGTTCCCGTGATCACCAGGTAAGCCCCGGCGTCGCGGACACGGCGCCTGATCTCCCGTACATGAAAGTCGGCGACGCTCCCGTCAACGTCGTCCTTGGGCCAGTCGCACAGCAGATAGCCGTGAGCCTTCCGGTATTCGCGGACGGCCAGCCTTTCCAGCGTGTGTACCGGGCTGAGCTCCACTACATTGCGCCGCGCGCCGACGAGGTCATGAAGCAGATTGAGCGCCGCCG
This sequence comes from Spongiactinospora gelatinilytica, assembly GCF_003236385.1. Classification (GTDB taxonomy): domain Bacteria; phylum Actinomycetota; class Actinomycetes; order Streptosporangiales; family Streptosporangiaceae; genus Spongiactinospora; species Spongiactinospora gelatinilytica. The sequence goes on along the minus strand of NZ_POUA01000330.1, from coordinate 4,486 downwards.
TCCGGCGGCCCGTGCCGGCCTTTCCGATCAAGGCCACCATGTTGCCGCTCTCCAGATGTTCGGCGGCGTCCTTGTAGCTCGCATGGCGCGCGTAGCAGGTGCGGGCCTCCTCCATCTCGTACTGGGATACGGGGCCGGACGTGCGGCGAGGCTTCGGCCGGGAACCCGAGATGCCGAAAGAGGCTCCGCCTATGTCGCCGTGGATGTGGTTGATGACGGTCTGGACCTGAGAGACCTGCGCGAAGATCTCGTCCGCCGCCTCAGCTTGATCGGTCAGATCGACCGGTGTGGCCTCCTCGCCGATCAGCACGCCCTCGCCAGGCGAGTCAGTTTCGAATGCCAAAGTTGATCTCCTCGCCGGAAATGGGGGCGCTGATCAGGTTGACGGTCATCTGGTCGGCGTTGAACTGCTGCGCGAACTGCTTCACGGCGGCATCGACACGCACCAGCTCTTCCAGGGACTCCAGTAGGTCGTCGCGCGACTCCGGGTCGGCCGGCCGGCCCTGCTCGGACCGGAACTCCTTGATCTTCGCGAGCAGTTTCCGGGCGCCGCCGAGGCCGCTCTCGGTGCCGTACGCGCCCAGACGTTCCAGGGCGCCACCAGCGATCAGAGCCCACAGGGTGTCGGCGACCTCGGGCAAGTTGTCCATGTTGAGAGTTCCTTTCTGATCCAGATCTTCTGAAGGGATCCACATCCACGCGATCTCGGTGCGTTCCTTGGTCGGCACTTCCAGCCGGATGAAGGATTCTGGTCGGTAAGAGGTGTGGAGCTGTCGGACGACGTCCTCGTAGAGCAGATCGGTGAGGGTCAACACCAGGTCGGCGCGCGGGTTCTCCTTCAGGGCGGTACGGGCGGCCTGCGCGTTGAGCAGCCGGCAGGTGGTCACGACGACCTGACCGACGAAGCCCATCGCGCCACGTTTCACGACCCCGTGGCCGATGGCGATGCGTATCCGCAGGCGGGCGTCGTCCCGACGCTCGCGATTGTGGTCATGGAGCGCCTTGCGTACGCGGCGCACCAGGTCGTCGATGACCCGGAGCTCAGGCTCTCCCTGTGGGAGGACGATGACCTCGCCGTCACCGGCTTCCTGGCGGGTCCAGATCTCGCGGCGCAGGCCCGCCTCTCGTGCGCCGCGGTCCATGACCTGGGCCAGACCCGACTGGATCGAGTCGTGCCGTAGGTCGTCGCCGCGGCCGTATCCTTCCGCATCGACCGCCACGACCAAGCGGCGGCTGAAATCAGAATCAAGCATCATGTCACCTTGTGGTTGGGATAAAGATCGACCAGCGTGGTCGGGAAGATCGACGGGCATAGAGTCTGGCGAAGATCGCATCGCCTCAAGACGTACCGGTACGCTTCACCGGAAGTTATTTAGACCGATCGGGTCGATGATGATCTTCCGGCGGTGACTGGGATCGATCAGTTCAAGGTCCTTGAAACGTCGGATGGCTTTGAAGACGGCGTCTTTTCTGGCTCCGACAAGGTTGGCGATCTCCTCGTGGGTGAGATCGACTCCGAGGTACCGCTTACCGTCGACTCTGTCGACCCCGTGCCGGCCAGAAATCTCCACGAGCACGTTCGCGACCCGTACCGGCACGCTGAACTGGGCGAAGTCGGTCCTTCTTCGGTTGGCCCAGTCGAGTCGGTCGGCGATCATCCTAGCCAGCGCATTCCATGCGGCCGGGTGGCGATCGAGGAAGTCGGTGAACGCCTGTGCGCGTATGGCATGCACCAGCATCGGACTGCACGTGGTCACCATGGCCGATCTAGGCTGTCTGCGCAGAGCTGCCAACTCGCCGACCACATCGCCGCTCACGCGGATGCCCAGCATGGCCGCCCCGCCCGATTCCAGGTAGGCCGTCACCTTCACACACGCCGTGGATCGCTGCCCTGGGATGGACCTCAGTAGAAAGACCTCGGACCTCTCTTTATCTCCTTGATGGATGAGCGGTTCGCCGGCCTGCCGCGGAGACGACGGGGCGAGAGCCAGAAGTTCCTTCCGCTCCTCCGGGCTGAGCCTGTCCATGAGGGTGCCAATGGGCCACCTAGCGGGGATCTGATCATTTATCACGGATTAAGCGCCTTGAGTCATCGATGTGAAGCTGTTAGAAGCTACACCCTGGAATATCTGAGAGCCAGGCGGAGATGGTCATTAGCGTGCAGATATGTGGCATATTGTCCGGCTTATCCTGAAAGGTGGGGCGGAGCTTCCGTGAGAGCAGAACAATGTTCCTGTGATTGGCGTGGTGCGGTGGAAGGCCGGTTCCGTTATACGGCCTATGTGCTTATAAGGCTTGTTCGTTGGGGATTCGCGATATCTGTACCTATCCGGTAGCAGCAACAGGTAGGGAGATCGTCGGCAGTGGAGTCCACCGTGCTGTCCGCACCGGACGCCTCCGCCTCCGGCCGGACGGCGTGCCCGCGCCGAGCATGTGCTGGGCTTGCGCGGATGAGCGAGGCCGTCAGGGTGTCTTTTGCAGGTGAGCAGGGTTGGCGGTGCCTACTTGGACCTTGCTCTCGGCCTTGACGGTGACCAGCCGGGTCTCGGCGAACAGCAGCGGCTTTCCCCGGTTGGCGCCGATCTCGTTGACCAAGTTGTCCTTGCCCTCATGAGTGAACTCCAGCAAGCCGGGGTCTTGGTCGCACGGATCTGGACGACCTGGTCACTTTTTGCGTACAAGGAGCTGTTGGCAAGTCGGTCCTCATGCCCGCTCACTGATATCTCACCGTACGAGGCCGAAACGTGTCGACCCTGTCGACCCGCTCACTCACTGACTCTGACCTGGTGGGACGCGGCGAGGCGACCCGATCATCATGATCGCGCCGAGCGTGCCGGGCCACCCTGCCACCATCGCGCATCCGGCGGTTATGAGATCGTCCGCTCGCCTCCAAAGCAGAGCACCTTGTTGTGACCCACGCCGGCTACCTCGTGCTGAGCGGTTCATCGCTCCACCGGAACCAGGCCCGATCGCCGTCGATATGCAGCAGGAAGTCGGCGACCGGCCTGTGTGGTGACACCAGCCGAACCGCGTTCGCCACCTGGTCATACGCGGCCTCCCATGCCTCCGGATCGTCGTTGGTCTGCTCCAAGAGCTCCAGCTCTCGATCGAAGAGCGGCTTCACCTTGGCGTATGCGGATCTGGCGACGAAGGAGCCATGTAGCCAGGGCATGTCCATGGCATCGATTGTGATCTCACCACACAGCTCGCCCCCGCAGACCACCCGCCACGTCTGCTCGCTATGGCTCAAAAATCCACCCCGGCAATATCCGGCAGTTCCACGCCAACAGTCGCCACTATAGAGCTCGGCACCGACAGAACCGGGGGGTTCGGATTGGCTCGCTTGTATGGCCGATTCGTGCCCTTGATCAACTTCTCCAAGATCGCAGGCTGGGGTCGTAGCTCATACGAAGGGTGTGGCCTCAGCTATACCCATGAAATCACGAGGTCAAATGCCGAGTCAGGGGCTGTGGCCGTACGGCGCTCGGGTTTGCCGGGCCGCCGCAATGCGTCCGGATTATCAAACGCGCCTTGAAGAACGCGTGGCGTACCCGCTGCCGCACCGCCGTCTCGGTCAGATCGAAGTCCTGGGCCACCTCGTTGATCGACCGGTCACCTCGCCGGCACAGCTCGACGATCTCGGCCGTGGGTTGCGGCGTGAACGAACGGCGAGGGTGACCAAGCCGCGCAGGAAGCCCAGTCGGCCCGCGCCGTCCTCGGCTGAGGTGACCTCCAGTCCTGCGTTCAGTGTCCAGCACCGGTTCGTGACCGCCCGGCTGGCGCCGTTGCCGGCGCCCTTCTGCCTGACCTGCCGCGTGCTTGGGGCGGTCGCACTCGGCCATCGCCTTTGGTGCTTCCGCTCCATCCCCGGGCTGATCGCGCCGAGAGCCGCACGTAGGACGGTCACGGGTGGGCCTCAAGGGCTGTCGCGCGGCGGTCGCCTATGATTTCATATATGAATTGGTGCGGCATGTCGGCCGTGCCGGAGCACCGTTCGGTACGGAGGTGCGGGCCATGGCCGTTCTGGTCCGGACGACCGATGTGGCGATGCGGGAGCGCGAGGAACTCTGGCGGCATGCGGTCTCCCGGTCTTTCGTTCCCCTTGATTTCGAGTTCCGTGGTGCCGGCGGCTTCGCCGGTGAGATCGCCGGTGAGATGCTCGGCAGCGTGATGGTCACCGAGGTGACCGCGGCGCCGCACCGCGCCGAGCGCACCGAGAAGCACATCGCGCGCTCCGACGAGGCCGGGTTCTACAAGCTGAGCCTCCCCACCAGCGGGCGCGTGCGGATCGCCCAGGATGGGCGGGAGGCCCCGCTGCTGCCCGGCGATATCGCGATCTACGACACGAGCCGGCCGTACCAGGTCACCTTCGACGGCACCTGCCGGGTGATCATGGTCATGTTCCCGCACCGCGAGCTGCGCCTGCCGGGCGACGCGATCCGCGAGGTCACCGCCCGGCGGGTCTTCGGCGGGCGGGGGCTCGGCG
>NZ_POUA01000032.1 GCF_003236385.1 Spongiactinospora gelatinilytica | reverse complement strand
GGCGGGGAGCCGGCGACCCTGCACCCGCACGCGCCGGGCGGCCGGGCCGACCCCGGCGAGGTGGCCGCCAGGATGGCCAGGTTCGACGGCCTGCTGCTGCCCGGCGGAGGCGATGTGGCCCCGCACCGGTACGGCGCCGCCGACCGTCACGAGGACGTCTACGACGTGGACGACGAGCAGGACGGCTTCGACCTGGCCCTGGCCCGGTACGCCCTTACGGCGGGCGTGCCGGCGCTGGCCGTCTGCCGCGGCATGCAGGTGGTCAACGTGGCTCTCGGCGGCACGCTGCACCAGGACATGGGCGGCCCAGGCCTGGAGCACCGCCATGTCGTCCACCCGGTCGCCCTGCGGCCGGGATCACTGCTCGAACGGGTCACCGGCGTGCCCGAGTTGGACGCGTCCTGCTACCACCACCAGCGGGTGGACCGCCTCGGCGACGGCCTGACCGCCACCGCGCACGCCGCCGACGGCACCGTCGAGGGCGCTGAGGGTACGGCGCTGCCCGGCTGGTTCGCCGCCGTCCAGTGGCACCCGGAGGACACCGCGACCCGCGACCCCGCGCAGCAGGCGTTGTTCGACGGCCTGGTGCGCGCGGCGCGCGAGCGGGCTTAGCCCCGCTACGCCTTCGGGCGGCGCCCGCTGCGGCGCGGGGCGGGGCGCGCGCCGCCGAGCAGGTGCAGCCGCCGCTCCTCGCCGTGCTCCTCCACCTGGCGCACGATGCGGCGCAGCGCGTCCGCGGTGGTCAGGCACTCCTCGGGGGTGAGGCGCTCGGCCACGAACGCCTCCTCGGCGTTGAAGTCGGGGAACACCCGGCGCATCAGCTCCTCCCCGCGCGAGGTGAGCCCGAGCAGCACCAGCCGCCGGTCACCGGCGTGCTCGGAGCGCGCGATCAGCCCGCGCGACACCAGGGTGCGCGACACACCGGTCAGCGTGCCCTTGGAGATGCCCGCCTCCTCGGCGACCTGCCGCGACTCCGACTCGCCCCAGATCCAGATGACCCAGAGCACCACGAAGCCCGTCCAGGTCAGGTCCACGTCGCGCAGCACGGAGTTCTCCAGGTGCTGCCGGACCGCGGCGGCGGCGCGGTGGATGTTGGCCACGACCGCCATCTGCTCGTGGCGGATGGCGATCCCGCCGAGCCTGCCCTGGACCAGCTTCTCCGTCTCGGTGATGGAACGCTGACCTGTCACCTGGTCCTGTCACTTCCTCACGCCGCTCGTTCGGGCCCGAATCATAGCTAGCCGCGCCGTGGCGGCCGTATTCCGCGAAACTCCCAGTCGCCGCCGAGCGCGGTGGACAGCACCTCCTCCGACTCGGTCGGCTGCGCGCCGACGTCCCGCCGTACCGGGACGGGGCCGGTCACGATGCGGTTGGTGAGCCTGCCCAGGCCCTCCACCTCGACCTCCACCACGTCGCCGGGGCCGACCGGCCGGGAGTTGGCCGGGGTGCCCGACAGCAGCACGTCGCCGGGCAGCAGGGTGATGGTGCGGGCGATGTCGGCGACGAGGTAGTTCATGTCCCAGGTCATCTCCTCGGTGGAGCCGTTCTGGACGACCGTGCCGTTGACGTACGTGCGCAGGTACTTGCCGCGGAAGTCCCAGTCGGTGACCAGGCCGGGGCCGAGCGGGCACAGCGTGTCGGAGCCCTTGACCCGCAGCATCGAACCGGCGTCGGTGTCGCGGAAGTCGTGCAGCCCGAAGTCGTTGGCGACGGTGTACCCGGCGATGTACTCCCCCGCCTCCTCCGGCGAGACGTTGCGGCAGGTCCGGCCGATGACGATGGCCACCTCGCCCTCGTAGTTGAGCCACCTGCAGCCCTCCGGCCGCACGACCGCGCCGTTGTGCGCGTTCAGCGCCGAGGTCGGCTTGTGGAAGTAGGTCGGGGCGGCCGGCAGGGTGATCTGGAACTCCGCCACCCGGCTGCGGTGGTTGAGGTGCACCGCGATGATCTTGGATGGCTCCACCGGCGGCAGGTGGATCGCCTGCTCCGCGGGGACACCGCGGCCGTCCGGCGAGACGAGCAGGTCGCCCTCGCGCACGACCCGCACGGCGGCGCCGTCGAGCAGGATCCGGCGGTACTCAGGCATGCTCCCCTCCCAGGGACGCGGGGGCGGCGGCCCAGCCGTCGCGCGGACGGTCGAACCAGAGCAGGGCCTGCCCGGTGCCGACGGAGTTCTCGTACTCGCCGTACTGCCGCGCCGGGGCCGTGCAGCGCTCCTCGCCGAGGGCCCCCGCCATCATCAGGTAGTGCCCGAACCCGGCCTCGGGCTTGTACCTGCGGAACTCCGGCATGGTCTCCAGCACCAGATCGTGCCGGCCCTCCTTGAACCAGCCGATGCGTTCCAGGTCGGCCGCCCTGGCCTCGGGCGTGAAGATGTGCGAGGGGTCGCTGGCCTCGTGGGCGCGCAGCTCGCGCAGCGGCCAGAAGGTGTGCGACAGCGCGCCGGAGGCGATCAGCACCACCTTGCGCCCGACGGCGGCGATGCCGTCGGCCAGCGCCCGGCCCAGCCGCAGGTGGTCTTCCATGTCACCGGTCTGGCACACCCCGATGCTGACCCACCGCTTGTCCGGCAGCCCCTCGCCGAGGTACTTCCACAGGTTGGTGGTGGCGTAGTAGATCGGCAGGCAGGGGTCGTCGATGGGGGTGATCCAGGTGCCGTGCGCGCCGGCGAAGGAGGCCACGCTGTGCGCCAGCTCGGGATCGCCGGGGAAGTCGTAGGGCATCCGGCACATCCCGCGCGGGAGCTCTTCGGAGGTGAACAGCCCGGCGCGCCGGGCGTGCGCGGTGACCACGAACTCCACGGTCGTGGCCCAGTGCGAGTCCAGGACCACCACCGTGTCGTAGTCGAGGGTCGAAAAGACCTCTTCGCGCAGCTCGCGCAGGCCGGTGACCAGGCTGATCTCCTTGCCGTCGTTCAGCTCGCGGCGGGTGGCCTCGGGCAGCACGATGGTCGGGACGTGCGCGAGCAGCCCCGCGCCGACGATCTCACCCATTGTCCCGCCATCCCCCCGGAGCGCTGACGGTGTTCTTCAGGTCGCAGTAGAAGTCGAAGCTCCAGTCGCCGCCCTCGCGCCCGATGCCGGACTCCCGCGACCCGCCGAACGGCGCGCGCAGGTCGCGCACGAAGAAGCAGTTCACCCAGACCGTTCCGGCGACCAGGCGGGAGGTGACCCGCTCGGCGCGGGCCCGGTCGCCGGTGGCGAGGGTCGCGGCCAGGCCGAAGCGGGTGTCGTTGGCCAGCGCCACCGCCTCCTCCTCGGTGTCGAAGGTCTGCAGCGTCAGGACCGGGCCGAAGACCTCCTCCTGGACGATCTCGGAGTCCTGCCGGACGTCCGTGAGCAGGGTGGGGCGGTAGTACAGGCCGCCGAGGCCGGTGTTGGGGCCGCCGCCGGCCAGCACCCGGGCGCCGTCGGCGACCGCGCGCCGCACGAAGCCGTCGATCTTCTCCAGTTGGCGTGGGTGGATCTGGGGGCCGATGCCGGTGGCCTCGTCCCTGGGGTCGCCCTGGACCAGCGCTTCGGCGCGTTCGGTGAGCCGCCGGGTGAACTCCGCGGCGATCGGCGCGTGGAGCAGCAGCCGGGTGGCCGCCAGGCAGACCTGCCCGGCGTTGTCGTACTGCTCGGCGGCCAGGTCCACGGCGAGGTCGAGGTCGGCGTCGTCGAAGACCAGTAGCGGCGACTTGCCGCCGAGTTCCAGGCTGAGCGGGGTGAGGTTGGGCGCGGCGGCGGCGGCGATGTGCCGGGCGGTCGGCACCGACCCGGTGAAGCTGATCCGCCGTACGCCGGGGTGCCCGGCGAGCGCCGCCCCGGCCTCCGCGCCGTACCCCTGCACGACGTTGAGCACCCCGGGGGGCAGCCCGGCGTCCGCGGCGATGTCGGCCAGCAGTGAGGCCGTCAGCGGCGACCACTCGGCCGGTTTGAGCACCACCGTGTTGCCCGCCGCGAGAGCGGGGGCGACCTTCCAGGTGGCCAGCATGAGGGGAGCGTTCCAGGGTGTGATCAGGGCGCAGGGCCCGGCCGGGTCCCAGCTCACGTAATTGGTGTGGCCGCGGGTGTCGAAGTCGTCGTGGCCGAGCCTTTCCAGCCATTCGGCGAAGAAGCGGAAGTTGTGCGCGACCCTGGGCATCACGCCGCGCCGGTGGGAGCGCAGCAGCGCGCCGTTGTCGAGGGTCTCGACGATGGCCAGTTCCTCAAGGCGCTTTTCCACGCCGTCGGCGATGGCGCGCAGCAACGCGGCCCGCCGTTCGCGGGAGGTGGCGGCCCAGCCGGGAAAGGCGGCAGCGGCGGCGGCCACCGCCGCGCCGGCCTCCTCGCCGCCGCCCCGGGAGATCTCGCCGAGGACGGCTCCGTCGATGGGCGAGACGTCGGTGAAGGTGGCGGCGGAGGCGACGCGCCGGCCGCCGATCCAGTGCCGGGTGTCGACGGTCGTGCCGCCGACCGAGATCTGTTCGGACATGTCGGGTGTCTCCAAGGTCAGGGCGGGCTACTCCGCGCCCGAGGTGCCGGATTCCAGGAGGGTGCCGCCGTCCCACACGACGCCGACCTGGCGGTAGTACGCCCCGATGGGCTCGTGGACGGTGAGGCGGGACAGCTCCTCGGTGGGTGAGTCGAACAGTTCGAGCTCCGCGTCGCCCGTCCACGGTTGCCCGCCCTCGAAGGCGGCGGCCCCGGCCTCCACCAGCTCGTCCAGGGCCAGCCCGCCGCCCTTGCCGATGGCGGGCAGCCAGCGGTGGTGGGCCATCGGGTGGCCGTTGACGAACCCGGCGGTCTCGGATGGTTCACGCAGCGTGACGACGGCCCCGGCCAGGCGGCGGTCCGCCGCCGCCAGGGTCGCGCCGAACCTGGCGCCGGCCTCGATCCGCGGCGCGGGCCCGTACGGATGCGAGCGGGTCAGGTGGATCGAGCCGAGCTTCTTGGGATATCCCTGGTGCAGGCCGCGGGCGACGGCGAAGTCCTTGTCCACCCAGATGTAGACGCACCTGGAGTAGACGCGCCCCCGGTAGGAGCAGCGCACGACGGCGAACGCCTCCTTGTACTGCGCGCGCACCGGGTCCAGCAGCTCCTCCCGCGAGGCCCCGCAGGACTGCCAGTCGGCCCAGATCAGCGCCACCGCGCCGGGGTCTTCCGGGGCGAGTTCCAGCGGCTCGGGGAGCAGTTCGCGCACCCGGGCGGGGTCGGTGCGGTACTCGATCGTCAGCAGGTCGCCCGAGTAGTGCCACGGGGGCTCGGGGATGAGCGACGATCGGCCCGTCGCCGTCTTGGGGTAAAAGTAGCCGCGGACACTCGCCACGGTGGTCCTCCCGGATATATCGTTTGGCTCCAAACAAAATAGGTTTCGCGGACCGGCCCGGTCAACACCTTGCGGCCCACGACGCGAGACCATTACGTTTGACCTCAAACGATTACGTGCCCTCCGAGGAGATCTGCCTGTGAGCGGTCCAGCATCCGCCCAGGTCCAGGAGCACATCAACCGCATGGCCGAACGCGGCGTCGATGTGGTTCGCGTGACCTACCCGGACCTCACCGGGGCCGATCGAGCCCGCGACGTACTCCTGGAAGCGCTGCCCGCGGTCTGCGAGCACGGGCTCGCCTTCTGCCGGGCGGTGTACCACACCAGCCCGCGCGGCGACACCGTGGACGTCAGCGGCGGGCTCGACGCCGGGCTGCCCGACATCAACGTCATTCCCGACCTGTCCACCCTCACCCCGCTGCCGTGGGAGCCGGGGGTGGCCTGGTGCCACGGCGACGTCATCGACCCCGCCACCGGCGCGCCCGCCCCCGAGTCGCCCCGCGACGTGCTGCGCCGGGTCCTGGCCCGGTGCGCCGAACTCGGCCTGCGCCCCGTCGTCGGCCCCGAGCTCGAATACTTCCTGTGCGACCCGGTGGACGGCGGCTGGCGGCCCTACGCCGACCACACCGGCGACGTCTACACCGCCGGCCGCCGCGGCGACCCCGCGGGGCACCTCACCCGGACCCTGCGCCACCTGCGGGACCTCGGGATCGGGGTGTCGGCGGGCAACCACGAGTTCAGCGGCGGCCAGTTCGAGATCAATCTCACCCACTCGGCCGCGCTCGACGCCGCCGACCGCACGTTCTGGTTCAAGACGGCGGTCAAGGAGCTGGCCCGCGTCGAGGGGCGGCTGGCCACCTTCATGGCCAAGCCGTTCAACGACCAGGGCGGGTCCGGCTTCCACCTGCACCTTTCGTGCGTGGACGAGGACCGGCGCAACGTCTTCGACGACCCCGCCGCGCCGTACGGGCTCTCGGCGGCGGCCAGGCACGCGATGGCCGGCGTGCTGGCCCACGCGCCGACGCTGGCCGCCCTGGCCAATCCGACGATCAACTCCTACAAGCGGTTCGGCCCGGACACCGCGGCCCCCTGGCTGATCGACTGGGGGCTGGACAACCGCAGCGCCATGGTCCGCGTCCCGCCGGAGCGCGGGGCGGGGTCGCGGCTTGAGGTACGGCTGGGCGACGCGAGCGCCAACCCCTACCTGGCGATCGCCGCCACGCTCGCGGCGGCGCTGCTGGGCGTGCGGGCGGCCGAGGAGCCGCCCGCGCCCGTGGTCGGCTACGGATACGACCGGTCCAAGGCGGCGCTGCTGCCCATGACGCTCGGCGCGGCGCTGGACGCCTTCGCCGCCGACACCGAGCTGACCGAGCTGCTGGGCAAGGAGTTCGCCGCCTCGTTCCTGGCCTACAAGCGCGACGAGATCGCGCGCTTCCGGCGGCACGTCACCGACTGGGAGTTCGGGGAGTACTCCTACCACCTGTGACCTGAGGGGCCGCCGGCGCGGCGCGCTAGTCGATGGCGCGCCGCGCGGCCTCCTCGACCATGGCGATGATCTCCGGGTTGTAGGGGGCCTTCTCCCCCGGGACGTACCGCACCCGCAGCAGGCCGCGCCGGTAGCGGAACACCCCCCGGCGCTCGTGCAGGTCCCAGTCCACCGGCCCGCCGTGGTCGAATCCCACGCTGATGCCGGTGAACGGGGCCATGCCGAGCAGTTGCGGGACCGCCGCCAGCCCGAGCACCCGGTCCTGGCCCGCCCGCACGTCGATGTCCCAGCGCATCTCGGGCAGCGCGGTGAAACGGGCGGTCACCGTGACCGGGCCGGGGCCGGGCATCGGCCCGGCCGCCCGCAGCGGCAGCCCATAGGCGTTGTAGGTCAGCCGCAGCTCGCCGTCCTCGGCGAACAGCACGTAGCCGCCGCCCTGGTCGCCGTGCGCCACGATGACGCCCTCGTCGCCGGGCCGGTGGTCCAGGTACGCCTCCACGGTGAACGAGCGCAGCGTCGTCAGTTTGCTGGAACGGTAGCGCTCCAGCACCGGGGTGCCCGGATAGATGGTCACCGGCCGCGACAGCGCCAGCTCGGTGGAGGGGCGGGTGTTCAGCGCGGCGGGGTCGTCCACCAGCGGGAAGACGGTGTTCAGCCAGGCCGCGCGGTGCCAGCTCGCGGCCATCGCGGCGACCCGGGCGGGGTCGGCGGCGGCGAGGTCGGTGGTCTCGGCGGGATCGGCGGCGATGTCGTACAGCTCCCAGTTGTCCCCCGCGCCCGGCGGGGAGGCATCGATGATCTTGTAGCCGTCCTCGAAGTAGCCGCGCCCTCCCGCGCACTCGACGTACTGCGCGCGGTGCCTGCTCGGCTGTCGCCGATCGGCCAGCAGGTGGCCGAAGGCGACCCCGTCCACGTCCTGGACCGGCCGCCCGCCGCGCTCGGCCGGGCGGTCCACCCCGGCCAGCGCCAGCAGGGTGGGCGCGACGTCGGTCACGTACGCGTACTGGTCCCTGACCCCGCTGTCGCCCTGCGTCCTGGGCAGCCCGGCCGGCCAGGACAGCACGAACGGCACATGGACGCCCCCGGCGTGGGTGTGGCCCTTGTAGTACCGGAACGGCGTGTTGGACAGGTGCGCCCAGCCGCGCGGGTAGTGCCCGTGGACCCGCGGCCCGCCGATGAGGCCGAGGTCGCGCGGCACGTCGGGGCACCATTCGGCGGGCAGCCCGGGGAGGTTCACGAAACGGCTGAAGTAGCTGCGGGTGCCCTCGATCCCGCCCTCGCCGGTGGCGCCGTTGTCGCTGGTCACCACGATGATCGTGTTGTCGTACTCGCCGATCAGGCGCAGGTGCTCGACCAGCCTGCCCAAACTCTGGTCCACGGCGTCCACCGCCGCGGCGTACACCTCCATGTGGCGGGCGTAAAGCGCCCGCTGCTCCGCGCTCAGCTCGTCCCACGGCGGCACGCCGAGGGTGCCGGCGGGATCGGAGCCGGAGATCTCGGTGCCCTCGGCGAACAGCCCGCCGGCGAGCTGGCGGCGGAAGCGCTCCTCGCGCATCCGGTGCCAGCCGGCGTCGTAGCGGCCGCGGTACTTCTCGATGTCGGCGGCCTTGGCCTGGACCGGGCCGTGCACGGCCTGGTGGGCGAAGTACAGGAAGAAGGGCTTGGCGGCGTCGCCGGCCCGCAGCCCGTTGATCATCTCGATGGCCCGGTCGGTGAGCGCGTCGGTCAGGTAGTAGCCGTCGGGGTACTGCTGGTCCGGCGCGGGGCCGTTGTCGCTGATCAGCCGGTGCGGGTGGAACAGCGAGGTGAAGCCGTCCATGGAGCCGTGGTAGCGGTCGAAGCCGCGCTGCACCGGCCAGGAGCCCTTGTCGGCCCCGTCGTGCAGCCGCGACTCGGCGGTCAGGTGCCACTTGCCGACCATGAACGTCGCGTACCCGCCCGCCCGGAACGACTCCGCCAGCGTCGGCACGTCGTCCGGGATCTCCATGCGGTAGCCGGGGTAGCCCGGGTCCACATGGGCGACCATGGCGAACCCCGCGCGGTGCGGGTTGAGCCCGGTCAGCAGGGCCGCGCGGGACGGCGAGCACAGCGGGGTGCTGTGGTAGTTGGTGAGCCGGTAGCCGGTGTCGGCGAGGGCCTGAACGTACGGCGTGTCGATCTCCGCGCCGAACGGCGACAGGTCGCTGAAGCCCAGGTCATCGACCAGCACCACGATCACGTTCGGCGATCCGGGGCGGGCCCGCCGGGCGGGCGGCCACCACGGGCTCGACCGGGAGGTCAGCTCGGCGGCCGTCCCGCCGAAGCCCGCGTACCCCCGGCTGTCCGCGGGCGGCCCGGCGGGTGAGGTCACGGGCCCTCCGGATCGACGACGTCCTTGTCCGCCCACAGCGGCTCCACGCGCGCCCGCAGTTCGGCGGCCCCGACGCGTTCGGCCAGCTCCACGGCGGCCAGGTTGTCGCGTAGCTGGTCCAGGCTCGTCGCCCCGAACAGGGTGGTGACGTTGGCCGGGTGGGTGAGCGTGAAGGCCACGCACACCTGCGCGGGGGTCGCCCCCAGGTCGGCGGCGATCCGGGCCAGCTCGGGGGCGGAACGGGCGATCTTCTGCCTGATCCCGCCGGGGTCGCGGCCGACCTGGCGGTCCACGCCCTTGCCGAGCAGCACCCCGCCTTCGAGCACGTCGGAGGACTGCAGGCCGACGCCCTGCTCGAAGATCCGCGCGAACGGCGCGCCGTCCGGGATCGAGCGCCGCGAGACGCTGTACTTGAGCTGGGCGATGGCCGGTCCCGCGACGCCCTCCCCGGCCGCCGCGTTGATCAGCGTCTGCACGTTGGCCGCCGACCAGTTGTTCACGCCCCACGTCCTGACCAGCCCGGCGGCGCACAGTTCGGCCATGTCCAGGACCAGCCGGTGCAGGTTCATCCCCTCGTCCCGGACGTCGCCGAGCACCACCAGGTCGGCGTGCTCGACGCCCACGCGGAACAGCGCGTTCTCCATCTGCGCGCGCAGGCTGTGCTCGGGGTAGCCCTCCAGCCACAGCTTGGACGACAGCAGGTAGTCCTCGCGGCGCAGCCCGGCCGCGCGCACCAGCGCGGAGAAGATGATGTCGGTGAACACCGGCGGCATCCCGGGGAAGCCGTACACGCCGACGTCGAACAGGTCGATGCCCGCGTCCACCGCCTCGCGGATCATCGTGGCGGCGTCGCGGAAGTCCATGCGGTCGTAGGTGTGCCAGGACCCGAGGGCCAGCACCCCCGTCTCCAGTTCGCTGCGGCCGATCCGGCGGCGCGGGATGGCGGTGTCGTTCACTTTCACCCTTTCCTCAACTCTCATGGCGTCTCACGGCAGGCGGGGGTCGATGACGGCCTTGATCTGGCCGAGCCGGGACATCGACTCGACGCTCGCGCTCGCCCCGGACAGCCCCACCGGCTCGCTGAACAGCTCGTCCCACGGCATGCGGGCGGCGAACGTCTGGAAGAAGCCGACCGCCCGGTGGTAGTCGGCGATGTCGCCGTTGAGCGAGCCGACCACGGTCAGCTCCTTGCCCATCACGGTCCCGAGCGGGACGCCGGTGAGCCCCGGCCCGGTCGTCCCGACGACGGCGATGGTGCCGCGCTGGGCGGCCACCGCGACGGCCTCCTCCGCGACGGTCGGCGCGCCCGCGAGGTCGAAGACGTAGTCCGCGCCGCGCTCGCCGGTGAGTTCCCGCAGGCGGGCGATCCGCTCGTCCTTGCCGAGGTCCACCGAGACGGTGGCGTCCGCGCCGAACCGCCGGGCCGCGGCGAGACGGTCGTCCGGGCCGCCCACGGTCACGACCGTCCCGGCCCCGGACAGGCGGGCCACGGCGGTGGCGAAGATGCCGAGCGCGCCCGCGCCCTGGATCACCACGGTGGAGCCCGCGCGGATGCCGCCCGCCCGGTCCACCGCGCGCAGCACCGTCTTGGCCGCGCAGCCGGACATCGCCGCCCAGGTGTCCTTGACGTCGTCGGGCAGCAGCAGCTTGGCCGCGCCCGGCGTCACGTAGCAGTACTCGACCAGGCCCCCGGTCGCGTACGGCGGGCGGTCCGAGCGCTGCATGAAGCCGTACCCGCGGCTCGCGCAGGCGACCGGCTCGCGCAGCACCGCGCACCCGTGGCAGCGCCCGCAGGTGGACTCCGACCAGCCGATCCGGTCGCCGGGACCGAGCGGGCGGCCGAGCGCGTCGGTGGTCCCCTCCCCCGCGGCGACGACCTCGCCGACCATCTCGTGGCCCAGGATCATCGGCAGCATCCCGGGGAACGTCATCTGGCCGGCCCACAGGTGGACGTCGGTGCCGCAGAGCGTCGTGCAGGTGATGCGGACCAGCGCGGCGCCCGGCTCGACCTCGCCGGGCAGCGGCACGTCGGAAAGGTCCAGCGGCCGGCCGTGCTCGGTGAGCACGGCGGCGGCGGTCTTCGTGGGTATTGTCACCTTCGTCGCTTTCAACGGGTTGAGTGGGATATTGCCGAAAATGCGGTGGGTCTCACCGCGCGGCGCCGCGCGCCCGCAGCCGTTGCAGGTCGCCGAGCGCTCTGGCGCGCGGGTCCACCACGTCGCGCATGGAGGATCCGATGAGGTTCAGCAGCAGCACGCACGCCATGATCGCCAGGCCCGGCACCACGATCAGCCACGGCGCCTGGACCAGGTAGGAACGCCCTTCGGCGATCATGTTCCCCCAGGTCGGGGTGGGCGGCGCGATGCCCATGCCGAGGAAGCTCATCGCCCCGTCCACCAGCATCGCCGACGCCGAAAGGATCACCACCTGCACCAGCGCCAGCGGCAGCACGTTGGGCAGGACGTGGACCACCAGGATCTTGGCGGGCCGCATCCCGGAGACCCTGGCCGCCCCGATGTACTGCCGGGCCGCCACGCTGAGCACCCGGCTGCGGATCACCCGGGCGGTGAACGGCGTGAACAGCACGGTCAGCGCGATCAGCTCGGTCCAGATGCTGGCCCCCAGGCCGATCGCCAGCGCCATCGCCAAGATGATCGCGGGGAACGACATCCAGGCGTCCATGATCCGCATGACCACCGCGTCCACCGCCCGGTAGAACCCGCTGACCAGGCCGATCACCATGCCGGTGAACGCGGCGCACACCGTGATGAGCGCCGACAGGCCGAGCGAAGTCCGCCCGCCGGACACCAGCCGGCTGAACACGTCCCTGCCGTAGGAGTCGGTGCCGAGCAGGTGGTCGGCGGAGGGCGGCAGCAGCCGGTGGACGGGGTCGGTGGCGTTCGCGTCCGGCAGGAACGGCGGCAGGATCACCACGGCGAGCACGATCAGGACGAGCAGCGCGGTGGCCGCGCTGAGCAGCCGGTTGCGCCGCAGCGCCCGGGCCAGCGGCGAGGCCGCCCGCCCGGACACCGGGACGCTCATCTGGGCGGTGGGGGTCACGAGACACGCACCTTCGGGTCGAGCAGCGCGTACGACAGATCGACCAGCAGGTTGACCAGCACGAACATCAGCGCCACGAACAACGTCACTCCTTGCACCAGCGGGAAGTCGCGGGTGAACACCGCGCCGAGGAGCAGCGAACCGAGGCCCGGGATCACGAAGATGGACTCGATGATCACAATGCCGCCCATCATCATCGCGAAGTTGCTGCCGAGCTGGGTGACCAGCGGCATGAGCGCGTTCGGCAGGACGTGGCCGAGCATCACCTGCCGCTCCGACAGCCCCTTGACCCGCGCGGTGCGCAGGTAGGTCTGCGGCAGCTCGCCGAGCACGCTTTCCCGAAGCGTCAGGATGAACAGCGCCGACTGCCCGATGACCAGGCAGATCACCGGCAGCACGAGCGTCGGCGCGGCGGCGGCCGGGTCGCTGAGGATGCTGACGTACCCGCTCGAGGGGAACCAGCGCAGCGTCACCGCGAACACCAGCACCAAGATCAGCGCGATCCAGAAGTCCGGGATCGCCATGCCCAGCCCGGACAGCCTGGTGAGCAGGGCGGCCACCGGGTTGCGCGGCGCGACCGCGTTCCAGAAGGTGACCACCACCGCGACCACGAAGCTGACGGCCGTGCTGATCACGGCCAGCGTCAGCGTCGGCAGGAAGTGCTCGGCCACCACGGGGATCACCGACGCGTGGTAGGTGATCGAGGTGCCGAAGTCGCCCTGCACGACGTTGCCCAGCCAGCTCAGGTACTGGTTCCACAGCGAGCCGGTCAGGCCCATGCTCTGCCGGAGCGCCTCGACGTCCTGCGGCCTCGCCGTCGGACCGAGGATGGCCATGGCGGGATCACCGGGCATCAGACGCACGACGAAGAACATCATCGTGCCCACGATCAGCAGGATGAGTACGAGGTCACGCAGCCGCCGCAGCAGAAGTGCCGCCATGTCCGCCCCCTCTCACCTTTTCAGCCAGGAGTTCCAGAACACGCGGTAGAACCCGTCGTAGCCCTTGAGTTCGGGCGACCAGGCCGCGTACAACCTGGACTGGCTCAGGGTGATGACGGGCAACTGCTCCCACACCAGCGCCTGGAGCTTGTCCATCACCTCCTTGGCCTGCACGGGCGAGGTGACCGCGTTGTACTCGCGGACCAGCGCGGCGATCTCCGGCGAGGCCGAGCCGTTGAACGCGCCGAGCGTGACCGCGGGCATCTGCGACGGGGAGGTGAGCGCCGCGTTGAAGAACAGCGTGGTCAGGTCCCAGCCACCGGGGTCCTTGTTGATCGTGCCCAGCATCGTCGGGAAGTCGTAGGTGTCGATCTTCGTCTTGATGTCGATCTGGGCGAGCTGGTCCTGTAGCAGCACCGCCCACTGGGCGAACTGCGGGTAGCTGTTGGAGGTCACGATCCGTACCGTGTCACCGGCCTTGACACCGGCCTGCGCGAACAGTTCCTTGGCCTTGGCCGGGTCGTGCTGCTTGTAGACCTCGTCGCCGACGGTGGAGTACAGGGCGGGGTTGTCCTCGGAGACCATGGCGCCGACCGCGGCCGTGAGGTCGGGGCCGCCGCCGGTGGCCGCGTTCATGGCGGGCTTGTCCATGAGCAGGTTGAGCGCCTGGCGAGCGCGCACGTCGGCGAACTTGGAGCCCTTGGCGTGATTGGGGATGATCACGTTCTGGTTGGCCCCGGCCACGTTCCCCACCACGATGGAGGCGTTCTCCTTGAGCGCGGTGTACTGGTCGTTGCCCGGCATGGCGTGCTGCCACTGCCCGGTCTGCAGGCCGTTGACCAGGGCGTCCTGGTCGGCGACGACCTTGTAGGTGATCGTGTCGAGGTAGGCCTGCTTGGCGCCGGCCTGGCCGCCCCAGTCCTGGTCGGCACGCGACTTGTAGTTGCCGTAGCGCTCCAGCACGACCTGCCGGCCGATGTCCCAGGAGGCCAGCTTGTACGGCCCGGTGCCGATCGCGCCCTTGTCGGTGAAGCCGGTGGCGGGCACGCCCTCAAGGTTCTTGGCCGCGTAGATCTCCGCGCCAGGGCTGGCCAGCTCGTCGATCAGCGGGTAGCGGGGTTCCTTCAGCTTCAGCAAGACCGTGTCGTCGCCTTTG
Source organism: Spongiactinospora gelatinilytica (assembly GCF_003236385.1). GTDB lineage: Bacteria > Actinomycetota > Actinomycetes > Streptosporangiales > Streptosporangiaceae > Spongiactinospora > Spongiactinospora gelatinilytica. Next base: position 20,543 of record NZ_POUA01000032.1, on the reverse strand, counting down.
GCCTTGAGGGTCACCACGTCGGGCGCGACCTGCTGGCCGGTGACGTGGCTCTTCAGCCAGCGCTGCAGGCTGGCCACGACGTCCTCCGCGGTGAGCGGGCTGCCGTCGTGGAACGTGACACCCTTGCGCAGCTCGAAGGTGTAGGTGAGCCGGTCGGAGCTGGTCTCGTAGGTCTCGACCAGCATGGGCCTGGCCGCGAACTCCTTGTCGACCTCGAAGAGCTTCTCGTAGAGCAGGTTGCCGATGTGCGCGGTCACCTGCCCGGGGTTGGCGACCATGTCGAGGGACTGCGGATCGGTGGGGACGGCGACGATCAGGTTCCCGCCGCGTACCGGCGGTCCGGCGTCGGCGGCGGTGTTGGCGGACGGCGCGGCGCCGCCTCCGCATCCGGCCAGGAGCAGGACGCCCGCCGTGACGGCGGCGGCCAGCCCGGCACGCAGGCGGCGCGGTCGGCTGTTGAGCACGTTCATTCGGTTCTCGCTAATGGTCCGAGGGGGGTCACCTGCTGGGGTGGCCGTGCCTGCCGATGTACGCCGACAGGTCCGGGTTGGCCGCCAGCAGGCGGCGGGTGTAGTCGTGGGCGGAGGATGTGGCGATCTCGTGGGGCGTACCGGTTTCGATCAGCTCGCCGCCGTACATCACACCGACCCGGTCGGCGACGGACAGCACCAGGCTGAGGTTGTGCGTGATGAACAGGAAGCTGATGCCGTGGGAGCGCCGTAGTTGCAGCAGCAGGTTCATGACCTGCCCCTGTACCGAGACGTCCAGGGCGGAGGTGGGCTCGTCGGCCACGATGAGCCGCGGGCGGGCGGCGACGGCGCGGGCGATGGAGACGCGCTGCCGCTGGCCGCCGGACAACTGGGCGGGGAGCCGGTCGGCGCAGCCGGCGGGCAGGCCGACCTCGTCGATCAGCTCGGCCACCCGGCGGTCCAGTTCGCCGCCGCGCAACGGGGTGAGTTCGCGCAGCGGCTCGGCGATGATCCGCGCCACGGTGTGCCGTGGGTCGAGCGAGCTCTGCGGATCCTGGAAGACGAGTTGCGCCTGGCGGCGGAAGGCCCGCTCGTCCCCGCTCAGCCCGGCCGGGGTGATCTGGTGCTCGCCGAAGGCGATCCGCCCCGAGGTGGGCGTCTCCAGCGCGGCGACCATCCGGCCGAGGGTCGTCTTGCCCGATCCGGACTCCCCCACCAGCCCGAAGAACTCGCCGGGCGCGATTTCCAGCGAGACCTCGTTCACGGCGCGCACCGGCGACCGGCGGGCGAGGCGCGACCTTCGGCCGTAGACCTTGGTGACCCGGTCGATGCCCAGGGGCGGGGTGTCCCCCACCGGGGCGGGGGCGTCGGGCAGGCGCAGGGTCTCGGTGACCGGTTCGTCCCGGCCGGCCGTCCCCTCGGTGACCGCCCTGAGCCTGGCCTCCGAGATCGTCGGAAAGCCCTCGCGCCGGCTCACGCCGAGCCGCGGCACGCACTCCAGCAGCGCCCTGGTGTAGGGGTGCCGCGGGGCGGTCAGGATGTCGAGCTTGTCGCCGATCTCCACCAGCCTGCCGCGGTACATGACCGCGATCCGGTCGGCGATCTCCGCGGCCACGCCCATGTCGTGGGTGATGAAGACGCAGGCGGTCCGATGCTCGCGCTGCACCCGCTGGAACAGCGCCAGGATCTCGGCCTGGGTGGTCACGTCGAGCGCGGTGGTCGGCTCGTCGGCGATGAGGATGTCGGGGTCGGACATCAAAGCCATCGCGATCATGACCCGTTGCTGCATGCCGCCGGACATCTGGTGCGGATACAGCGCCATGATCCGTGCGGTGTCGGTGAGCCCGACCTCGGCCAGCAACGCCTTGGCCTTGGCCTCCGCCGCCCGGCGGGCCTTGAGGCCACCGCGCGCCGGTACGCCGTCGGGCCGGTACGCCTCCAGGAGCTGGGCGCCGACGCGCTGGGCGGGGTTGAGCGAGTCGAGCGCCTCCTGGAAGATCATTCCGATTCTGGCGCCCCGGTACGCGCGCATCTGCTCCGCGCCGAGCCGGGTGACATCGACGCCGCCCACCGCGATCTCGCCCTCGGTGTAGACCGGGGCGACGAACTCCAGCAGACGGACGACCGACAGGGCGGTCACGGTCTTGCCGCTGCCGGACTCCCCGACGACGCAGAGCGTCTGCCCTGCGACGACATCGAGGGTGAGCCCGTGGACGAGGTCGAGCCGTTCTTCGTGTCCTGCGGTGTCCTGGGTGACGCCGATCGTCACATCCGTCAGATTGAGCAGCGACATGCGCGAGAGTTCCCTTCCTGGCACCGGTCAATGGAACGCTCCGCAGGGTTGTCCGCACCCGCATTGAGCTGCCGAAATCCTTGTCCGGCCAGATAGTTCTACAAAGGTTGACAGACCGCATCCCCACTGTCAACGGTTATTCCACGTTCGTAGACGGAGGCTTTCGCGGGGGAGCGATCATCCCTATGGTTAACGTCTACGCGCGTAGAGATTAGCTGCGGGCGACGCGCGAAGGAAGACCCGCACGTCGATCCACGAAAGAAGGAGCACTCCGTGAGCACGTCCACACCACCCTCCCCGGACCGGATCGTCGACATCGCGATCGGCTACATGGGCGCGAAGCAGCTCTTCGCCGCCCGCCGCATCGGGCTGTTCCAGGCCCTCGCCGATGGCGAGCGCAGCGCGCCGGAGATCGCCGACGCCACCGGGGTCACCCCGCGCATGGCCCGCATCCTGGCCGACGCGATGTCCGCCCTCGGGCTGCTGACCCGTGCCGGCGGTCGCTACCGGCTCGGCCCGGAGGCGGCGGCGTACCTGACCGGCGAGGGGTCCGAGCTGGACCTCGGGCCCTTCCTCACCTTCCTGAACGAGATCAGCTACGGCCACTGGCTGCAGTTCGACCAGACCGTGGACACCACCGCGCCCGGCGACCTCGGGATGAACGAGGAGCGCTGGGGCACGTTCATGTCCGGCGTCATGACCTACAACGCCCTGCACGCCAGGATGCTGGGCGCCGCCTTCGACTTCTCCGGGTACGCGAACCTGCTGGACCTCGGCGGCCTTTCCAGCAAATTCGCCCTGGAGGCGCTGCGCGCCAACCCCGGCCTGCGCGCCACCTTCGTCTACGACCCGTCCTTCACCGGCGCGGTGGCCGAGCAGGTGAAGCAGGCGGGGTTCGCCGACCGGGCGGTGGTGACCGGAGAGCCCACCCCCACCGCGCGGCCGGAGGGCCCCTTCGACCTGGTCATGGTCAACCACGTCGTCCACCGCTTCGACGCCGGGCAGAACGAGCAGATCCTGCGCAACGCCCGCGCCGCCGCCGCGCCCGGGGCGACGTTGCTGCTGCTGGACTTCTTCCTCGACGAGGACGAGCGGCAGCGCCCCATCGACGCCCTGCACGCCGGGGAGTACCTGGTGATCGACGGGACCGTCGTCTATGAGGAGTCGCAGGTCCGCGGCTGGCTGGAGCAGGCCGGCTGGCGGCCCGTGGACCGGCTGGCCCTGCCCGGCAGCCCCCGCGTGCTGGTCGCCGAAGCGGCCGGAAAGGAGTAGCGCCATGCCACTGGACCCGGCCGTGGCCGGGCTGCTCGCGGCCATGGCGCCGGAGACGGGCGGCGGCGCGCCGCCGATGCCGCTGTCCGCGCCGGAACTGCGCGCCGCCTTCGCCGCCGGGATCGACCTCCCCGCCGACCTGGAACCCGTCCGCTCGGTCACCGACCACCTGGTGCCGGGGCCGGGCGGCGACATCCGGGTGCGGGTGTACCTGCCCGAGGCCGGCGGCCCGGTGCCGGCGTTCGTGTGGCTGCACGGCGGCGGCTGGACGATCGGCTCCATCGAGGAGAACGAGGTGTCCTCCCGCGCGGTGTGCAACGGGGCCGGGGTCGCGGTGGTGGCCGTGGAGTACCGGCTCGCGCCCGAGCACCCCTTCCCCGCCGCGCCCGAGGACTGCTACGCCGTCGTGGAGTGGCTGGCCGCGCACGGCCGGTCGATCGGCGTGGACGGCGGGCGGCTGGCGATCGGCGGGGAGAGCGCGGGCGGCAACCTGTCGGCCGTGGTCTCGATGATGTCCAGGGACCGCGGCGGCCCCCGCCTGGCGGCCCAGGTGCTGATCTGCCCGGTCTTCGGCCACCCCGACGACGGTTTCGGCTCCTACACGGCCTTCGCCGAGGGGTTCGGGATGACGGCGGGGATCATGCGGTGGTTCTTCGAGCAGTACGTCCCCGACCCCGCCGACCTGGACCGGCCGTACGCGCTGCCGCTGCGCGCGGGCGACCTGGCCGGGCTGCCCCCGGCGCTGGTGATGACGGCGGAGTTCGACGTGCTGCGGGACGAGGGCGAGGCGTACGCGCGGCGGCTCGCCGAGTGCGGCGTGCCGGCCGAACTGACCAGGTACGACGGGCAGATCCACGGGTTCTTCGGGCTCTACACCGCCCTGCCCGCCTCCGGCCGCTCGCACGCGCAGGTGGCGGGCTACCTGCGCGAGGTGTTCGCCTGAACGTGCGCGCCGTCCCACAGGGGCGGCGCGCACCTGCGGTCAGGGGCGGGTGAGCCGCTCGAAGAAGGACTCCAGGTGGCGCCGCTGCAACTCGACGGTGGAGAAGTCGGGCCCGACCAGGCTCATCACGTTGGCCCCCGCGTTGAGCAGCACGATCTCGTCCACGAGTTGTTCGTCGGGCAGCGCGGTGACGATGTCGCCGTCGGCCCGGCCCTCACCGATCAGCCGGTGCAGCGTGCCGCGCCAGGCGCGCAGGTGCTCCAGGTACTTGTCGTGCAGCTTAGGGTTGCACAGCGAGGTGTGCCAGAAGGTGAGCAGTATCCGGCCGGCCAGGATGCGGTCCTCGTCGATGGGCATGGCGGCCTCGCACATCGCGCGCAGGGCGTCGAGGCCGCGGCGGCCCTCGATGGAGACGTATTCGTTCATCATCGCGAGCGCGCGCTCGTAGGTCGCCTCGATGATGTCTTCCTTGCTCCGGAAGTAGTGCTTGAGCGCGCCGTTGGCGAACCCGGCCGCGCTCGCGATCTCCCGCATGGTGGCCGCCTCGATGCCGCCCTTGACGATCAGCTCCCATGTGACGTCGATGATGTCGCTGCGACGCTGGTCATGGTCGATGATCTTGGGCATTCGGCACCTCCCTGCGGGCCCCCCGGGGCACGGCGATCACACCATCCGGCACGTTCGTCTACCAGTGTAGGACAAACTGCCGTCCGGAGGCGGGGCGGGATCGCCGGCCCCTTGGCGGGATCCTTTCAGGAGCGCATCGCGGGGACCGGGAAGTCCACCACCACCTGGCCGGTGCCGCTGCTGCCGAAGTACGGGCAGAGCTGTTCCCCGCGGCCGGTGTAGTCGCGCCAGCCGAGCAGCCCGAAGAGCATCGCGGTGTCGGCCATCGCGCCCTCTCCGGTGCAGCGCGCGTTGTAGTCGGGCAGCATGTCCAGGAACTCGGCGATCCGCCCCTCGTTCCACATCGCGAGGACCGCCTGGTCGACGTTCTTGTTGATCTCACTGCTGACGTCGTCCAGGAGGGATTCGGCGATCTCGTTGGGCGGGAAGGCGTGCGACAGGGAGCCGCTGGCCAGGAACGCCACCTTGCGGTCGCTGCGCCGTACGGCCCGCAGCAGCGCCTCCCCGATCCGGCGGTTCTCCTCCACGGTCGAGTAGATGTTGCAGCCGATGGGCAGCACCCGGATGCCGGAGTCTTCGTTCATGAAGTACATCGGGACCAGCGTGGCGTACTCCAGGCCCAGGTCCTCGTAGGTGTGCACGCGGGCCTTCTGGCCGCCGGCGACGATCTCCTCTCTGATCAGCTCGGCCAGCTCGGGATCGCCCTGGTAGTCGTAGGCCAGGTCGTGGATGAAGTGCGGCAGCTCGTGGCTGACATAGGTGGCGCGGTGCCGCTCCTTGCCGTTCAGATGGAAGCCGATGCTGTTCATCCAGTGCGTGTCGGCCACCAGGAAGGTGTCCGCGCCGCGCTCGCGGGCCCGCCGGCCGACCTCGGCGAGGGCCAGTTCGGCGGGACGGCGGATGCCGAAGTGCTTGCCGGGCTGAATGGACAGCCAGATGGACGGCACGTGAGTGATCTTGGCTGCCAGGACGATCTCTCCCATCACACGGCCTTCCTGCCTGGCCGGTGACGACCGTCCGAGATCTGGGTCATCGGGGTCTCCTCTCCACTGCGGACGTGATGCGTGTCATGTAGGTGTCTGGAGGGGTTTGTCGATATTTTGGCATATGCCATAACCTAAAGGATGTCGTATATGATTTGAAGTGCAGGAGCCGGGAACCCCTGCTGACCTGTGGCCGGGCAAGCATACGGCGGCCGGTCCCGGCCGCCGTGGTGGCGCACACCCGTACCCAAGGAGAAGCCTCATGAGATTCCGATCGGACCCCGCGTCGATCCGTGGGTCCATCGCCCCGGTGGTGACCCCCTTCACCGACCAGGGCGCCCTCGACCACGACTCACTACGCGCACTGGTCCGCCGGCAACTACGCCAAGGCTCCCACGGCATCTCCACCGCGGCTCCACCCCTGCTGTTCGTCGAGACCAACCCGGCACCCGCCAAATGGGTCCTGCACCAGCGCGGCCACATCGCCTCCGCACACGTACGGCCGCCGCTCATCCCCCCGACCGCCGCCGGTGTCCAGCGGATCGAGGAGTTGCTGGCACAGAGCAAGGAGATCGCAGGTTGAAACTGGAGCACTACATCGACGGGGCCCACGTGCCCAGCGCCTCCGGCGCGACCTTCCATGCGATCGAGCCGGCCACCAACCAGGTCTCGCTGACCGTGGCCGCGGGCGAGGCGGGCGACGTGGACGCGGCGGTGCGGGCGGCGCGCAAGGCATTCACCGACGGGCCGTGGCCGCGGATGAACGGCGAGCAGCGGGCGGTGATCCTGCGCGGCATCGCGCACGCCGTCGAGTCGCGCGATGAGATGATCGCCGAGGTCGAGTGCGCGGACACCGGCCTGCCCATCACCCAGGCCAGGGGCCAGGCCAGACGGGCGGCCCAGAACTTCCGCTTCTTCGCCGACGTGATCAGTGATCTGGGTGAGGACGTGTACCGGGTCGGCGCCGCCCAGCTCAACTACGTGGTGCGCAAGCCGGTGGGCGTGGCCGGGCTGATCACGCCCTGGAACACCCCGTTCATGCTGGAGACCTGGAAGCTCGCCCCCGCCTTGGCGGCCGGCTGCCCGGTGGTGCTCAAGCCCGCCGAATGGTCGCCGCTGTCGGCGAGCCTGCTCCCGCAGATCATGGAGGAGGCCGGGCTGCCCACCGGGGTGTTCAACCTCGTCCACGGCATCGGCGAGACGGCCGGGGCCGCGTTGGTCGCGCACCCCGACGTGCCGGTGATCTCCTTCACCGGGGAGACCACGACCGGGCAGACCATCATGCGGTCGGCCGCCGCCCACCTGAAGACCCTGTCGATGGAATTGGGCGGCAAATCGCCGCTGGTGGTGTTCGAGGACGCCGACCTGGAACGGGCGCTGGACGCGGCGGTGTTCGGGGTCTTCTCGCTGAACGGCGAGCGCTGCACGGCCAGCTCCCGGGTGCTGGTGGAAAGGTCGCGGTACGCGGAGTTCGTGAACCGGCTGGCCGAGCGGGCGGCCAAGGTCAGGGTAGGGCCGCCCGCCGACCCCGCCACCGAACTGGGCGCGCTGATCCACCCCGAGCACTACGAGCGGGTCATGGGGTACGTGCGTTCGGGCGTGGAGGAGGGCGCGCGGCTGGTGGCCGGCGGCTCCCGGCCCGAGGGCCTGCCCGACGGCAACTTCCTGTCGGCCACCGTGTTCGCCGACGTCACGGCGGGGATGCGGATCTTCCAGGAGGAGATCTTCGGGCCGGTGGTCTGCGTCACGCCGTTCGACGGCGAGGCGGAGGCGATCGAGCTGGCCAACGCCACGCAGTACGGGCTGGCCGCGTACGTGTGGACCAACGACCTGCGCAGGGCGCACCGGCTGGCGCACTCCATCGAGGCCGGGATGCTCTGGATCAACTCCCAGAACGTGCGCGACCTGCGCACGCCGTTCGGCGGGATCAAGTCCAGCGGCGTGGGCCGCGAGGGCGGCCGGCACAGCATCGACCTGTTCACCGAACCGCACATCGTGCACGTGGCCACCGAGGACCTGCCGGTCCCGCGCTTCGGCGTCGGCTGATCGATCCGCTCAAGGGGCCGCGACCACGCGCAGCCGGTCGTCCAGGCGGCGGGTGAGGCCGCGCGCGTCGAGGTGTTCCAGCAGCGGGATCACCACGCGGCGGGTGGTGCCGAGCGCGGTACGGGCGTCCGCCGCGGTGAACGGCCGGCCCAGCTCGGCCAGCCGCCGCGCCGCCGCCGTGTCCGCGCCCGCCGGTAGGACCACCCCGCCGGCCAGGCGCAGCAGCAGCCCGGCCCGCGCCGCCGCGCCCACCACGCGGGCGGTGAGCCCCAGTTCGGTCAGCCGGGCGGCCTCGGGGGCCCGGTACGGCGCGGCGGCCAGCTCGGCGCGCAGCCGTCCGACCGCCGCCAGCACCGGCTCCGGCAGGCCGCCGGCCGCGTCGATCCGGCCGTCCGCGACGCTCAGCGGCGGGCGCGACCCGGCCAGCGCCTCGACCAGCCCGCGCGTGGGGAGGGCGAGCGCGGTGCGGGCGGCGTCCACGGGGATGCCCGGCTGGGCGGCGGCCAGCGCCGCGAGCCGGTCGGACAGCTCCGCCCAGGTCCCGGGATCGACCAGCCAGCCGTCCGCAGCCGGCGCGGCGAGGGCGGCGGGGTCGCAGCCCATCGCGACCAGTTCGGCTCGTTGTGCCATGCCGCGCCAGCGCAGCACGGTGGCGGCGTCGGGCACGGGGTCGCCGGGGGCGGCGAAGGCGGCGAGTTCGGCGGCTCTGGTCCGGGCCGCGCCGGTACGGCGGAGCGGCGCCGGGCGTACGTCGAGGACCCGTACCCCGACGATCGGGCGGCCCGAACCGCGCAGCAGCGCCCGGTCCCCGATCCGCAGCGGCAACGGCCGCGCCAGCGTCAGCCGCGCCGTCCCGGCCCCCAACGGCCGCACCCGCACCGCCACCGACGCCGACCCGATGTGCAACATCGCCTCCCGCCACACCCGCTCCTGATCCGCGGCCGTTGGTCCGGCGGTGTCCAGGCGTACGTCCGTGGTGTCGGTCGGGAGCCAGGCGTCGGGGGTGAGCAGTGTCATGCCTCTGGCCGCCTGGTCCCGACCTACGCCGCGCAGGTTGACCGCGACGCGGGCGGTCGCCGTGACCTGCGGCGACGGCTCCCCCAGCGCCTGCAACCCCCTGACCCGCACCGGCTCGCCCGCGAGCAGGAGCCGGTCGCCCGCCCGCAGCGTGCCCGCCGGCAGCGTGCCCGTGACGACCGTCCCCGCGCCCTTGATGGTGAACGCCCGGTCGATCCACAGCCGTACCGGCGCGGCGGCGTCGGGCGCGGGCAGCGCGCCGGTCAGCCGGTCGAGCGCCGCCCGCAGCAGGCCGAGCCCTTGCCCGGTACTCCCGCTCACCGTGACCACGGGCCATCCGATGTGCTCGCGGGCCTCGGCCAGGGCGGGCCCCGGCTCCCTCAGATCGCACCGGGTGACCACCAGCAGCCCGTGCTCCACGCCGAGCGCGCGGATCGCCTCCCAGTGCTCCTGGGACTGGGCCTGCCAGCCCTGGTCGGCCGCGAGCACGAACATCACCGCGGGCACCGGCCCCAGCCCGGCCAGCATGTTGGTGACGAACCTGGCGTGCCCCGGCACGTCCACGAAGGCGACCCGCCGGCCGGAGGCCAGGGTGGTCCAGGCGAACCCGAGGTCGATGGTCATCCCCCGGCGGCGCTCCTCGGCCCACCGGTCCGGTTCCATCCCGGTCAGCGCCCGCACGAGCGTCGACTTCCCATGATCCACATGACCAGCGGTCGCGATCACCTGCATGATGTACCGCCCTCCCGCCCCTCGGTGGCGGAGGCGAACGGGAATCGAACCCGCCGGCGACGCGGAGCGCCGCCCCATGGCTTTGAAGGCCAGGAGGACCACCAGGAACCCACGCGCCTCCACGATCACCCTAACGCGGCAGCCGTACCGGCCGCGAGCGGCACTCCGGCACGTCGAAGTTCTTCCACAGCCTCTGGTCAGGCATTTGACAAGAGCGGTCACACAGGACTCGCCACACCGTGCATGAACGGTGTGCCGAACCCGGTGGGCCCCGCTCGCCGCCTTGATGTTCGCCCGCCCCTTGGCCCGGCGGAGCCCGGGGCCGTCGGCCGCTCTCCCGTGTCCCCGTGAAATCGCCGCCCAACGCGCCCGTTTTTATGTGATTGAGACCCCGGCACCGGGCGATTACGCTTCGCCGGGAAAGTCATGCGCACAGAAAGCGATGGGTATGCGAATTCGTCAATTGGTGATGGCCGTCGTGCTGGCAGCAGGGGGTCTGGCCGCGTTACCCGTGACCCCGGCCGCAGCCGTACCGGGCGGGGTGGCGGCGGCGCCACCCGTCCAATGCGCGGGTGACGGCACCAGCGGCCACCGGGTGCAGCTCCTCTACACCTACGAACCGGGGTCGAACCGGTTCGCCGAGCGTGAGCCGGTCATGCGGGCCGCCGCCTGGACCGCGCAGCAGAACATCAACGACAGCGCCCGGCGGGACGGGGCGCAGCGCTGGTTGCGCTTCCTGACCGGCGTCACCGGCTGCCAGCCGGTCATCTCCTCGATCGAGGTGCCCACGGGATCGACCAACAGCGGCACCTTCGTCAACCTGCTCAAGACCATGGGGTACAACACCCCGCAGCGGATCTACGTGATCCTCGCCGAGAACCACCGCCTCAACTGCGCGGGCGCGGAGAACGACGGCGTCGGCAACGACGACTCGCCCGGCACCGGCAACCTGCACAACAGCAAGACGTTCTGGATCACGTTCCAGCCCTCCTGCTTTTCCGGGCATACCGTGACACACGAGGTGGCGCACACCCTCGGCGGCGTACTCCCGTACGCGCCGCACGCCGACGGCGGCGGGCACTGCACCGACGGCAACGAGACGCTGTGCCAGAACACCGGCACCGTGGCGTGCCCCGACCCGCTGGCGGTGCGGCTGCTCGACTGCGGGCGTGACGACTACTTCGCGATCGTCCCGCAGGGCTCCTACCTGCCGACCCACTTCAACGCCGCGCTGCACAGCCGCTACCTGGAGCCCGGCGCCGCCGTACCGGCCATGACGACGATCCCGCCGCTGCCGCCGCAACTGCTGCGCGCCGCCGACGTCGAGGGCAGCTCGATCGCGTTCGGCTTCCTGCCGAGCATGCTGCCCACGGGCTCCGGGTACACCTCGGACCACCAGATTCTGCGCAACGGGTCGGTGGTCGCGACGGTACCCGGCTGGCAGACCACCGCGCGGGTGACGGGCCTGCCGTCCAACACCACCGCCACCTACACCGTCCGCCAGCGCGTCACCTATGGGGGTGTCACGCGCACCTCGGCGAACTCGCAGCCGCTCACCGTCACCACCAACGCGGCCACCGACCCTGCCGGGCAGCCCGAGTCCGGCGCGGTGCTGATGCTGACCAACGACCTGGTCGACTCTTCGGGGCCCAACCAGGCGATGGACCTGTTCTCCTTCAACGAGAACGACAACGCCGAAATCGTGCAGTGGCCCGCCAACGGCCAGGCCAACCAGCAGTGGAAGCTGACGCCCGCGGGCACCGGCTTCACGCTGAGCAGCCTGCACAGCCTCAAGTGCCTGACCCCGCTGGGCGGCGCGACCGCGCCGGGCACCAAGATCGTGCAGACCCCCTGTACCGGGACGACCGCGCAGCAGTGGACGTTCCCGGCGATCTCGGGTCTGACCTACCAGGTCAGGTCGGTCGCCGCCGGCCTGTGCGCGCAGTCCGAGGGCGCGGGCACCGGCGCCGGCACCAGGCTCGTCCTCGCCGCGTGCTCCACGGTCCAGCCGTCCCAGCGCTGGACCGCCAACAGGATCGCCTGACCCACCGGCGGGCCGGAGCCTGAGCGTCCGGCCCGCCGTACCAGGTCCACCGCGAGCGTGTGGACAGACATCGGCAGGCCGCTTGCCGTGTCGATCAGCGGTCCTACATTGATCCCCGGTAGTACGCCATCACCGGTAGTACCAGAGTTGCCAGCGGCTTCCCTTCTTCCGGCAGTCGGTGGACCAGGCAGCACCCTCGGCCTTCATCTCGTCGCCGGCGGCATCGCAGGCGCCGTACGACGAGTAGTATCCAGCCGCATACCATTGCGCGGCCTGCGCGGGTGCTTGGGCGAGAAAAATCGACCCGGCCAGCAGAGCCGTCCCTGCGCCGATTTTGGTCAGCGCTTTCCTCATGACTTCCCCTTCTTTCCGGCGGGATTTTCCTGGACCGGCCACGCGAATTATGAGCCCTGCTCTAAATTCGGTACGCGGCCCGTCGGTGCCCTAGTCTCAGCCGCTCGGTTTGGCCTGGCAACACATTTCCATGGTCTGCTATGGTCGGCTTTGCTCGGAGGTGTTCGTCCAGGTCATGGGCCTTGGTCGACCGGATCGGACCACGGTGGACCAGGCCGGTTGCCCGTGGAAGGCGGTAGCGGCGGATGGACGGCAAAGCGCCGGATCCAGAGCAGGCGCGGACGGCCGCGGAGTTCGTGGCAGGAATGCGCAGGTTACGTAGCTGGTCCGGGCTGAGTTATCGGCAGCTCGCGCAGCGGGCCGCCGCGGCAGGCCGGGTACTCCCGCACAACACGCTGGCCGCGGCGCTCCAGCGGGACACATTGCCGCGCAAGGACCTCCTGGTCGCCTTCGCCAAGGCGTGCGGGCTGCCCGATGAGGAGGTCGCCGCATGGACGGCGGCCCGTTATCGGCTGAGCGAGGAAACGCTCAGGGAAACGGCCGGAGAAACGAGCGGAGAATCACCGGGGAAGGCCGCCGGAGAATTTTACGGGGCAACGGGCGAGAAATTCGCCGGGAAGGCCGCCTGGACCCGGCCCGGCGATGACCGGAAAGCGGCCGGTTCCCCGCTCGCCGATGTCCCGGCGACCGCAGGGGAGGATCACGAAGAACGGCGGCCCGCGGCCTCCGGCGGTTTCTCCCGCCGTGACCTGCTCGCCACTGCCGCGGTGGCGGGCACGCTGGGCGCGGGGATCGCGCTCGCGGTACCGGAGCTGCTCCGCCGCGCCCGCGCCACGCCCAGGCCCCGGCCCGACCCCACGCCCATCGTGGGGGCGCAGGTCTCGGTCCTGCCCCATCCCGACGTGGTGGACACCGTGGCCTTCAGCCCGCACGGACGCGTCCTCGCCACCGGCAGCCTCGACGGGACCGTGGGGTTGTGGGAGGTGGCGACCGGCAGGCGCCTCACCGTGCTCACCGGGCACACCCACTACGTCGGGTCGGTGGTGTTCAGCCCGGACGGCCGGGTCCTGGCCACCAGCAGCTTCGACGGGACCGTGCGCCTTTGGGACATGACCACCATGAAGCTGCTCACCGTCCTCACCGGCCACGCCGGTCCGGTGCTCGTCAGGTTCAGTCCGGACGGGCGCGTCCTGGCCACCAGCGGCCATGATGCGAAGGTGCGGCTGTGGGACATGTCCGGCCGGACGCTCATCGCCCTGCTCGGCGGGCACACCGGCCTGGCGGCGATCACCTTCAGCCCGGACGGGCACGTCCTGGCCACCAACGCGAACGACCCGATGGTACGGCTGTGGAACGTGGCCCGCGCCCGCAGGACGGCCAGCCTGCCGTTCCCCGAGCCCGGCAAGAGCCGCGTCCTGTTCGGGCCGGAGGGCCGCCTCATGCGCGTCGACCAGGGGCCGCGCAGCGTGTCGGTATGGGACGTCGCGGCCGGGAAGAGCCTCACCGCCTTCGACGTCGTCGCATCGGGCACGATCGTCAACGACGACGGCGCCACCGGCCTCGCCGACGTGGTGACCCGCAGCCTGGACGGCACGGTCCGGGTCTGGCCGGTACATCCCGGGCGTCCCCTGTCAGAACCCTGGGTCGCCTTCGCCGGGCCACCCGGCCAGGACAAGGACCTCCAGCTCGGCCGGCGCGGCGACGTCGTGGCGGTCTGCGGTATGAGCGGGATGACCGAACCATGGAAGGCCGACACACGGGTCTGGCTGGGAGATATCTACACCAAGCGGCACCTCACCACCCTCGCGGGCCACACGGGCAGAATACGCGCACTGGCCTTCAGCCCCCGCCGCGACCTGGTCGCCACCGCGAGTGTGGACAGAACCGCCCGCTTATGGCGAATCCGAAAGCTGTAGCCGCCCAAACCCAAAACCCCGCGCCGGGAATCAGAAGCGCAGGCGGCCGGGTGTCCGGAATGGGGTATCCCGTCGCGACGGGATACCCCCTTGGAGCCCGTGTGTCACGGGCGGTCGTGCCGGATGTCCCCGGTACCCATGTGTTCCCGGCCCCTCTGGTGCTGCTTGCGCAGCCCCATGAGGCCGAGCAGGCCCGTGAGGCCCAGCAGGCCCCACAAGCCGGCGTTGCCGCCGCCCTGTTCGGTTTCGCCGCCGGGCTGCGGTGCCGGTGAGGCCTGGGTGTACGCCACCGAGGCCGCAGGGGCGTCGGCGATCGCCGTGGTTGGGGCGAGCCCGAGACTGGCGATCAGCCCCAGGCCGGCGATGGTTCTACGCATTTTCCCCCCCGATTTCGACGGACTCTCCTTCAAGAGCCCTGATCGGCGGCCCGGCCATGCCCGGCCGCGATGGTGCCTACGCAGTTTCGCCTACCGTCGGCGGGTTGTCCCAAACCTCATTAGGAGTCGGCAAGCCACCCTTTTGTACTGTTTTTTGGCCTGCGGTTTCCCATTTCACGGCAGCGCCTGGAATGCCCGCGGGAAGCTCCCGAAACCTCTTCACCTTACGTATTCACTCGAACACAGATAGCACTCGACACAAAGCGTGATCGCATGGATACTCATCGTGTAAGCATCACGTCCCCCTCCAGACACGGGAATCACTCACCGCACTGCCGTATTTCGTGCTGCCGGTGAACGAAACCACCTGCCAGGAGGGGCGTAGAAAGGGAGACAGTAAGTGAAGCTCAACCGCACCACGCGCGTCGCCCTCGCCCTCGCCGCCACCTGTGTGGCCTCGGCCGTCCCGGCGACCGCGTTCGCCGCCACGTCGGCGCCGGCCGCCGCGGAGGCACAGCAGGCCGCCCCGGCCGCCGTGCCGCCCGGCTACGAGATCGTCACCCTGCCCAATGCCAACGTCCCCAACTTCCAGCGCCGCACGCTCTACTGCCCGGGGAGCAAGAGGGTGCTCGGCGGTGGCGGCGAGGCCCAGGGCAACGGGGCGATCCTGGTCGGCTCGTTCCCGACCACCGACGGGCGCGGCTGGATCGCCCTCGGCCGCCAGATCGGCTACAACGACGTGGGCATCAGCGTCTACGCGATCTGCGTCGACTGAGCGTCCCCGAAAGGCTGAGCACCACAAGCTCAGTGATCTCTGAGTGACCCGGCCGGCGGCGGTGCCCCCGTGCCCACCGCCGGCCGTTCCGCGCCGGAAGCCGCAGGCCAGTCCACCAGGGGCCGGAAGGAGCGGACGAGCGACGCGTACGGCATCATCCGCATGACCGTGTCGCGCAGCGCGACCAGCGGCGGCGCGGTCCAGTGCGCCACCGGGCCGATCCCCCGTGACCGGCGGACGACCATCTGCGTGCGCGGCCGTCTGGCCAGGTCGTAGGCGCGCAGCCCGGCCGCCGTCCCGCGCTCGGCGACCTCGGCCGCCAGCACGACCGCGTCTTCGAGCGCCTGGCAGGCCCCCTGTCCGACATTGGGCGTCATCGCGTGGGCGGCGTGGGTGACGCTGCGCAGGCCGTCCGCGCCGACCACCAGGTCACCGGTGAGCGTGCCGCCCGCGTGGACGACCGTGCCGTCCGGGCGTATGTCGCGGACCTCGGTCCCCGGGCGCAGTGCCGCAGGCGGCACCTTTCAGCAGCCCGTACAGCGAGAACGGATCGTTGATCTGGATGCGCACGTGCTGCCCCGGCGTGTACGGCGAGCCGATCGGCTCGTACGCGACGAACCGGATGTATCGCATCGTGCCGGTGACACGTCATGGAGGTCCTGCACCAGCTCGACTTCATCTACACCGACCTCGAACCGGTCTACGAGGAATGCCTGCGCGACCTGGCCGGACGGCTCGGCCTGCCGTACGAGCCGCCGGGCGTCGGTTAGGCGGGCACCCGGTGCCCGGCCAGGTGAGCCAGGACGGCCTGGTTCGCCGCCCAGCCGTCCGGGAACTTGATCGGTACGTTGAGCCGCACCTGCGGGCTGGACGGGTGCTCGTCCAGCAGCTCGGCGATGCCCGCCCTGGCCACGACCACGCAGGCGTGCCGGTGCCGCGAGGTCAGCACGCACAGCCGCCCCGACTCCAGGTGGAACGCGGTCGCGTCGCGCCGCCCGGACAGCGGGTGCCAGACGATCGTGACGTCGTACTCCCGGCCCTGGAGCCGGTTGGCCGTGTCCACGGTCACGCCCTCCGGTACGCCCGCCGCGCGCACCGCCGCCACCTGGTCGTTGTGCGCACAGCCGATCGCGATGCGGGCCGCGGTGACCGCGTGGGAGCCGTGCTCGTCGTGGGCCGTCACACCGCGTTCGAGCAGCCGGGCGGCGATCCCGGCGCACGCCGCGGCCACCTCGGGATCGGTGCGCACGGTGTGGCGGGCGGGGAGTTCGTGCAGCGCCCAGCCGTACGCGGCGGCCTCCTCGACGGTGGCGTCCCACGGACCGCGAGTCCCGCCGGACACCGCGGGCGAAAGCCGCCGCTCCCCCGGCGCGGTGCCCGCCGCGAAACCCGCGGCCGGGTAGAAGGCGCGCGCCACGACCGGGGCCGCCGAACCGGGCAGCCGCCACGACACCGGCAGCCGATGCACCGGCAGGCCGTTGATCCGCTGAGTGACCGCCACCGCGCTCTGCATGGGATCCCAGGCCAGGCCGCTCCAGCGCTCGCTCTCGACCACCGAGAACGGGTCGAGCTGCCCCGGATCGCCCACGAACAACGTGTGCCCGTCCGCGAACAGCGGCGCGACGGCGAGCAGCTTGTCCGAGCGCATCTGGTAGGCCTCGTCCACGATCGCCCACCGCCAGGACCGGCCGGACACGTACGCCCACTTGTCGGCGGTGGCCACCACGACCTGGCAGCCCTCGACCTTGTCGATCTTGTTGTCCGGCACGACGGCGGAGTGGCGCAGGACGCGCTCCGGCGGCTCGAAGCCCTCGGCGTGCAGGCGTCCGATGGTCAGGCCGGGCGACCTGGTCGCCAGCTTGTCCACCAGGTCGTCCACCTGCTCGTTGGTCTGCGCGACGATCATCAGACGCTCGTCGGCGGCGGCGAGCCGCATGGCCGTGGCCACGACCAGCGTCGTCTTGCCCGCGCCCGGCGGGGAGTCGACGACGACGCCCCGGTGGGCACCGCCGGTATAGTCGTCCAGGATCGCGTCCGTGACGGCCTGAGCGGCGGCTTTCGCGGAGGTCACGACCACGCCTCCTGGGCGTCCTCGTCCGTGGGGACGTACTCCTGCGGCGGCCCGCCGTGCGTCCACGGGGTCTCCTCCAGCGCGGGCAGCGGCGGGCGGCGGCCCCCGGACGGATCCAGGTCGGCGTAACAGACGGTCTCCCCGACCTCGGGCACGCCGTCCTTGACGCCGCCGTTGATCTGGACGACGACCGTGCCGTCCTCGGCGGAGAGGATCTGGCCCGCCTGCCTGGGACGCGACGGGGACAGCACCTTCTTGCCGGGCGCCAGCCGCAGTGGGTCGGCCGTCTTGACGGTCACCAGCGGGCGGACCACCGGCCGCTTCCCGCCCGGCGGGATGATCTTGCGGTCCGGCTCGACGGCGACGACCTCGCCGGCGAACGCCACGCCCTCGGCGCGGTACTCGGCCATGACCAGCGGATCGTCGAACGCCCGGCCCGCCTCGTAGGTCTGCTGGGCGATCTCCAGCATGGCCAGCCGCCTGGCCGCGGCCACCGCGGAGTCCCAGCGGCCCTGCGACAGGCCGCCCTCGGCGATCCGCGCGTTCTCCCCGGCCAGCGACGCGCGGTCGCGCTCCCAGCGCAGCACGGCGCTCGGTGCCTCCGGCAGCGTGCGCAGCAGCGCCACGCCCCGCCAGACCAGATCCCAGGTGGGCCGGAGCTGGTCGTGCAGCGCGGCCCGCACCCGGTCGGCCGACCCGGAGGCGTCGTAGTCGGCGATCGACGGCTGGAGCACCCGCCGGTCGAAGTCGGGGTCGGTGTCCGGGCCGGGCGGCGGCGAACGCCGCGGGTCCTCGGCCACGGCCGCCGCCTCCGGGCCGGTCATCCCGGCCGGGGGGTCGATCCAGCCGAGCAGCGCGGCCGGGTCGGTGTCCTCGGCGTCGCTCTGCCCGGTGACCCAGTGGGCGGCCAGCGCGTCGGTCAGGGACAGCAGCATCGCCGACCCGGCGTACTCTCCGCGTCCGTGCAGGTAGGTGAGCCAGCGGCCGAGTACGGGCACCAGCGGATCGACGGCGTGCGGCCCGTCCGTGCGGCGGAACCTGGTGGACCGGCCGAGCAGGCGGACGAACGCGAGCGCGCCTCGGTTCGGCACGATGATCTGCGGCGCGTCCAGGCACCTCGGGTACGGGGTCCGGGCCTCGACCTCCTCGCTGTCGGCGGCGTACCGCTCGATGTAGGGGACCATGACCGAGGCCAGCTCGGCGGCGAAGGCGAACCGCAGATCGCGGTCGCGCGGCTGGGGCACGACCAGCAGGCGCGGCTCGGCCGGATCGCACCCGACCATCGCGCCGAGCGGGGCGGCGGCCTCGCCGGCCATCCGCAGCGGGACGAACACCATCGGCGCGTCCGACAGATGCACGTGCCGGACGGTGGCGGCGGGCCGCGCCCGGCCCTCATGCCGCGCCCGCGCCTTCAGATAGGAGCGGAACAGGGTCATACGACCGCCTCGTCATAGATCCTGTGGATGTGCCGGAGCCGTTCGGCGACCTCGGACTGATCGTCCTCGGGCAGCACGGCGCCCTCCGCCAGGCCGATCGCGCCCGCGACCGAACCGACCCCGCCGAAGTCGTCGCGCACGGAACGGCCCAGGGCCGCCAGGGAGTCGCAGGCGTGCGCCTCGGCCCGGCAGAAGGCGGCCATCTCGCAGGCCGCCAGGCACTCGGGGGCGTACCGGGCCCCGACCGCGGACAGGGCGGCGGCCACCTCGGCGGCGGGCCTGCCCAGGTCGAAGGTCAGGTCGGCGGGGAGGGCGGCCAGGATGCGATCGACGCCCTTGAGCCGGCCGAGCTGCCGGTCCAGGACCAGGAGCTGGTGGCGTACGTCCACCAGGGTGGCCGTCGGCACGTTGCCGAAGTCCTTCGGGCAGACCAGGACGACATCGTGCGACACCCGCTCGGGGTCGAGGCCGAGATCGGCGAACAGGGCCCGCATGGCGTGTACGTAGACGGCGGCCTCGCGGGCGGCGGCGGAGACCTTCGCGGTCTCGGCCTGGCCGTCGATGACCGCGAACGCCTTGATCGCCACTATGTGGAAGCGCCCTTCCGCCTGGAAGGCGATGACGTCGGGCTCCAGGTAGACGTCATGGCCCGCGACGGCGAGCTTGAGCAGCGGACGGTCGAGCAG
Organism: Spongiactinospora gelatinilytica; assembly: GCF_003236385.1. GTDB lineage: Bacteria > Actinomycetota > Actinomycetes > Streptosporangiales > Streptosporangiaceae > Spongiactinospora > Spongiactinospora gelatinilytica. Next base: position 1,002 of record NZ_POUA01000032.1, on the reverse strand, counting down.
GGTGGCGGCCCGTCCCGCTTGGGCGGCGTCGCGCAGCAGGTCCGCGGTACGGCGGTGCCGTACCTCGCGTGAGGCGCCGGCCTCCTCGCCGGTGGTCTGGTACGCGGTCTCGGCGGTGGTCAGGTGCAGCACCTCGCGGAGCAGCCCGGCCAGGCGCGCGCCGTCGTCGTCCTTGACGATGGCCTTGAACTGCTCGTTGCGGAACATCGCGAACGGCGACAGGCCGAAGCGCGGCGGATGCCCGAGGTGCCGGATGGTCCGGCCCTTGTCCACACCGGCCGCGTCGAGCACGGCCCGTCGGTCACAGCCGGGGTTGGCGGCGAGGGCGGCGATCGTACGGGCGTTGTGATCGATCGGCTCGACGGGGCCGCGCAACGCCGCGAGCCGCCCCGGCCCGTACTCGCCTCCGCCGGTCACGCTCACGCCACCTCCAGTCCAGAGGGACCGGGCCGAGAGGACATGACCAGGCACAGGACGGGGCCCCGACAGCCCGGCCTTCGACACACGCCCATACCCTCTGGCCGTCCCAGGGCCACCACACGCTCTTCCGGCCCGTCCATTCCCACACGTTACTTTAGCTCTGGAGGACGGCCCTTCTCCCCTTTATCAATGCACATCCGTCCGGTTCGTGGGGTCGGTGCCCACCGGCAGGTCGGGACGACGTCGCCGGTCACGTCACGGCGACCGGCAAGTCGCCCAGCCCGGCTCAGCCCGGCCCCGCGGCCTCACTCACCGCCGGGCCTACTCCTCGCCGTCGTCCTCCTCCTCATCACCGCCCGTCGCGGGCTCGGGCCGGTCGGAGTCCGGCTGCGGCCCCGGCGCGGGGTCGGACGGCCTGTCCTTGGGAGGTCCGCTGTGCTTGCCCATCCTTGTGGTCTCCCTCCGCATCACTGGCTACTTCACTGATCGGTGATCGCCGATTGTGAGCGTACGACTACGAACAGCCAGCGAGCAAGGGCGTTCGGCAGGCTTGACCATCCGGCCCATCCCACCCTCCAGCCC
>NZ_POUA01000329.1 GCF_003236385.1 Spongiactinospora gelatinilytica | reverse complement strand
GGGGGAGGACGGATGGCCGAGGTCGGGCATCGGGGGGCTGATGTGCCAGGCGCGGCGGCCGATGGTGAGGTCGGTGACGACGGCCGTGAGCAGGTCGGCGAGTTCGATGCCGAGGGCGTCGCAGATGGCGGCCAGGATCTCGGACGAGACCTCCTTGCGGCCGCGCTCCACCTCCGAGAGGTACGGCACGGAGATGCTGGCGGCGACGGCCACGTCGGCCAGGGTGCGGCGCTGGTCGAGGCGGAAGCGGCGCAGGGCCTTGCCGAGCAGGGAGCGGAGCGGCTCCTTCGGCCAGCGCCGGCCCAGGCCCAGCTCCGCGAGCGAACCGCTTTCGGCCGGTGAGTCCTCCCCCGCGTCATGGCGGGACTCCGCCCGGTTCGGCTGAGGGTCGTGAGGTGGGAAGAAGTGCACAGTCACGGCCGGATCCCTCTCTCCGCGCGGTTGAGCCATGGTTTCATTTGTAGCCCTGATCCGCGCTGTCGAGCAGGGGATTTCGCCGCAGGCGCACCTGCCGGCCTTGACCGTCACTCGGTACGACGAACCGCGGTCGTCATCTTGTAGAGCCCGTACAGGGTCTCCACCCCGCCGATCGCCATCAGCACGATGCCGATCTTGGACGGTGTGAAGACGACGATCTCGAAGCCGAGCCCGAACCGCCACAGCGCGGCTCCCACGGCGATCATGGCCGGGCCGGTGATCAACGTCTTGCGCGGGGAGGCCATGCGGGACTTCCTTCCTGATGATGTGCGCTGCGCTGCACGACTTTCCCAGGAAGTTCGATCTCGGTCGCCCCGAGGTTGTCGGTGAGCTGGGCGACGTCGCGCACGCCGATGATCGGGTGGATCACCGGGGAACGGGCACGGATCCAGGCCAGTGCCACCCTGGCGGGCGTGGTGCCCAGGTCGGCCGCGGCCTGCCGTACGGCGTGCGCGACCGCGTGGTCCCGAGCGGTCAGTGAGCCCGGATCGACCCGCGTGCCCCCCCGCGCGCCCCCGCCCGGCGCGGTGAACTTGCCCGACAGCACCCCACGGGCCGGCGGAGCCCAGGCCGCCACGGTCAGCCCCAGCGCCTCCGCCATCGGCAGCAACTCCAGCTCGATGTCCCGTTTGAGAAGGTTGTAGGGCACCTGGAGCCCGGCGAACGGTGTCCAGCCGCGCCATTCGGCCAGCGTGTCGGCCCGGCTGACCACCCACGCCGGAGCGTCCGAGATGCCGACGTACAGCACCTTCCGGCGCGTACCACGTCATCGAGCGCACGCATCGTCTCTTCGAGCGGCGTGCGCCGGTCCCACAGATGCACCCAGTACAGGTCGATGTAGTCGGTCCGCAGCCGGCGCAGGCTGCGCTCCAGCGTCAGGACGAGGTTCTTGCGGTGGTTGCCCCCGGCGTTCGGATCGTCCTGGTCACGGGAGATCGAGTACTTGGTGGCGAGGACGAACCGGTCCCGGCGGCCGTCGAGCAGTTCGCCGAGGATCGCCTCGCTCTCGCCGTACGCCGAGGCCGTGTCGATCACGTTGCCCCCGGCGCCGGAGTACACGTCGAGCATGGCCCGGTACTCGGCCATGTCCCCGGCCTCATGGAACGTCATCGCGCCGAAGAACAACTCCGACACCCGCAGCCCGGTACGACCGAGCAACCGATACCGCGTCCCGCTCACGCCATGTCACGCGCGGTCAGCCGGAAGGACCCGGTGTCGATGCCCCAGGCCAGAATCCGGCGCGGCCGGATCAGTATCCACACGGGCTCGAACGGGAACGGCGCGCCGAGCCGCAGCCCCAGCTCCACCCCGCCCTCGGTGCGGGCCTCCGCGTGCCCGCGGACCTCGATGCCGCGCGGCGCCCACGGGTCGGTGGTGGCCAGGTCGTCGATCACGAACGACACATCGGGACGTTCCGCGACGTCCCGGAACTTCTTGCTGCCCGCCATCCCCGTGCCGGCCGCCCCACCGACCACCAGGGCCTCGGCCTCCGGATCGTAGATGACACCGACCGGCCGGACCGACGGCCTGCCGTCCCGGCCGACCCGGGTCGCCGCCGCGCTCGGCGACCACGACGCGGCCCGGCTGGCCGACGAGCTGGCCATCACCGCGGGCAACCGGTTCAGTGACCGTTTCCAGGCGGGCGCGCTGCCCGCCCGCACCGGGGTGGAGCGCTGGGCGCATCCGGAGGCCGGTGAGCTGGTGCTCGCGTACGAGAGCCTGGAGCTGCCCGGCCCGGACGAGCGTTACCTCCTCGTCTATCTCCCGGCCGACGACGCCACCGCCGCCGCGCTCGACCTGCTCACCTCGACCCTGCCCATGGAGGTCACCAGGTGAGCGGGAAGGTGACCGGGCGGGCGATCATCTGGCCGGGGGGCCAGCTCAGCTCGGTGTCGGGGATCGCCAGGCGTACCTTGGGCAGGCGGGTCACCAGGGCGGACAGGGCCGCGCCGAGCTCCAGTCGGCCGAGCTGGGCGCCGAGGCAGAAGTGGATGCCGTGGCCGAACGTGAGATGCGGGTTGTCGGCGCGGGCGAGGTCCAGCGTGTCGGCGTCGGGGAAGACCGACCCGTCGCGGTTGGCCGAGCTGATCGAGAGCAGCACCGCCTCCCCCGCCTTGATCTCGGCTCCGCCGATCTCGACGTCTTCGGTGGCGACCCGCATGGTCACGATGCCGCTGCCGATCTGGCTGTAGCGGAGGAGCTCTTCCACCGCGCCGGGGATCAGCTCGGGCTGGTCGTGCAGCAGCCGGTACCGGGCCGGGTCGCGCAGCAGGTGGTAGATCGCGTGCGTGAGGCTCCCGGTGGTGGTGTGGTAACCGGCCACGAGCAGGACCACGCTGAAGGCTCGCATCTCCTCCTCGGTGAGGCGGGCGTCTTCGTCGTGCGCCCGCAGCAGCATGGTCAGCATGTCGTCGGCGGGCGTCGGCGCGGCCTTCTTGCGGCCGATGAGGTCGCTCAGGTAGGCGTCCAGCGCCTCGCGCGCGGCCCGGATCTGCTCGACCTGCCCCGGCGCGGCGGCCCCGGTGAACAGCATCTGGTCGGCCCACTCCTGGAACCGCTCCCGCTCGTCGCCCGGCACGCCGAGCAGTTCGCAGATGACCGCGAGCGGCAGGGGGAGCGCGACCTCGGTGATCAGGTCGGCGGGCGGGCCCTTGGCGATCATCCGGTCGACGAGATCGGCGGCCAGCCTTTCGACCCGGGGGCGCAGCGCCTGGATGCGACGGGCGGTGAAGGCGGCCGACACGATCTTGCGTACCCGGGTGTGCTCGGGAGGGTCCATCCAGAACAGCGCCTTGGAGCCGCTGACCATCGGGATGGGGCTGCGGCCCCCCGTGGTGGCGGCCTGCTTGCTGAACCTCGGGTCGGCGGCCACCGCGCGGACGTCGGCGTGACGGGTCACCAGCCACGCCTCCAGCCCGAACGGCAGGACGATGCGCACCACCGGATCGGCGGCCCGCAGGCCGGCGAGCACGTCGGGCGGCTCGAACTTGTTAACGACCTGAAAGGGGAACCTGTGGGCTTGCGGGCTTTGCGGCAATGTACCGGCTCCTGTCGGAACGGGGGGACGGGCTAGCCGAGCCGTACGGGCAGGGTCTTGAGGGTGCGGATGAAGAAGTGGTGCATCCACAGCTCCCCGGGCCTGTCGTGGTCGAGCGCGAGGCCGGGGAAGCGCTCGATCAGCGCGAGCACCGACACCTCGGCCTCCATCCGGGCCAGATGCGCGCCCAGGCAGTAGTGGACGCCTCTGCTGAAGGCCAGGTGCGGGTTGGGGAAGCGGGTGATGTCGAACCGGTCGGGATCTTGGAAGACGGCTGGGTCGCGGTTGACGGAGTGGATCGGCAGGAAGATCAGCGATCCGGTGGGGATGACCTCGCCGCCCAGGTCGATGTCGGTGGCCGCATGGCCTTCGACGACCGAGATCGAACCCTCGTAGCGCAGGAACTCCTCCACCGCCGACTGGATCAGGTCGGGCCGCCGCCTGAGCAGGTCGAGCTGGTCGGGGTTGGCCAGCAGCGCGTGCACGCCGTTGGCGATGACGTTGGCGCTGGTGATGTAGCCGGCCGTGATGAGCAGCATCACGGTGGCCACCAGCTCGCGCTCCGACAGCCGGTTGTCGCCGTCGCGGGCCGCGATCAGGTCGTGGACGAGGTCGTCGCCCGAGGTCTCCCGCTTCTCGGCGATGACCCGGCGGGAGTAGTCGCCGAGGACGGCCTGCTCGCGCCGGAACCGGGAAACCATCGCGGCCGGGTCGGGCCGCTCTTCCAGCATGACGGCGTGGTCGAGGCGCAGGGCCGCGGCGTGGTCGTGCAGGATGCCGTCGTCGGCGGGGGACAGCCCGAGCAGGTCGGAGATCATCCGCGTGGACAGCGGGAGCGCGAGGTCGGCCATGATGTCGGCCCGGCCCGCGCGCTCCATGGCGTCGAGCAGGTTGCCGGTGTGGAAGGCGATGCGGGAGCGCAGGTTTTCCATCTTGCGGCGGGTGAACGCGGCCTGCGCGAGCCGCCGCAGCCGGGTGTGCTCGGGTGGGTCGGTGCCCACCATGTTGTCGGCGAAGGCGCTCTCGCCCTCGCCGCCGCCTGCCCGTTTCTCGGACTGCTTGTGGGCCTTGCTGAAGCCGGGATCGTTGAGCACGGTGCAGGCGTCGGCGTGCCCGGTGACGAACAGGGCGGCGCGGCCGTACGGGATGACCACGTGGTGCAGACGGCCGGCCTGGCGCAGCTCGCGATAGAAGGGGTAGGGGTCGGCCAGGGCGGCAAGGGGGAACGTGGTGGTGATGGTCTGCGACATCCCTCTCCTAGGGGTCGTCAGAGCGGACTGGGACAGGACTGCGCACAGGGAACAGGGGGACAGGACCGTCCTGATCGTTGCCGATTGATCGATCACAGAACGTTACGATAGGTAACTATATGCTATCCCGCGACCACGCGCACGGTCATGCGTCAGCGTGCGCAGGCTAGTGACCGGTCACTTCCGGCCGGCCGCCGGAGGCGAGGAAGCGGTCCGCCCAGGGGTCCTCGGCCGCGCGTGCCGGGAGGTCCATCGCCGAGGCCATCATGTAGAGGGCGCCCTCCGCGATGAACCAGTGCGCGGTGTCAGCGTTCATCTCCGGCATCGCCTCGACCCGCTCGAAGACCGCCTGAGTCGAGTGGTGCATCAGGTCGCGGATCTCGGGATCGTCGCTCGCCGCGTACCCCTGCAACAGCATGAGCATCAGTTCGCGGCGCCCCATCAGCTCGCCCCAGGCGTTCGACATGGCCGGTCGTGGGTCCGACCCGGCGGCCTCGCCCCGCCGCACCATCTCCCGGTCGATGATCTCGAACACCCGCGCGAGCACGGTCAGGAACAGCTCTTTCTTGGTGGAGAAGAGCCGGAAGAGGTTGGGATGCGACAGATCGGCCTGGCGGGCGATGGTGATCGTCGAGCCGCCGTGCAGGCCCTTGTGGGCGAACTCCTGTAGAGCGGCCTCGATGACCTCTTCGCGCCGCTGCTGTGCCCCCACCCGCGGGCGCCGTTTCGCCTCCACGTAACGATAGTAAATAGTCACTATCGGTCTTGCGTCAAGCGAATCCCGTTGAGCACCACCTGGGGCTTCGCCGTGGAACGCGCGGAATCAGGCGGTGCCCTGGTCGGCCGGGAGTTCGACGCTGATCGTCAGGCCGCCCTCCTCCCTCGGACTGGCCGTCACCCACCCGCCGTGCGCGTCGGCGATCACACGCACGATCGACAGCCCCAGCCCGCTGCCCCGCTCCGAGCGCAGCCGGTCGCCGTGCAGCCGGCGGAACGGCTGGAAGATCGTCTCGATCTCGTACGGCGGCACCTGGAGCCCCGAGTTGGCGACCACCAGTTCCACCCGCTCGGCCCGCCGCCGCGTCGTCACCCACACCTCGCCGTCGGCGTGGTTGTGCCTGATCGCGTTCTCCACGAGGTTCTGCACCAGCCGTTCGACCAGCACCGCCTCCCCCAGGGTCGGCGCCGGATCGAGCAAGCGGTGCAGCCGCACCTGCTGCTCCGCCGCCTCCTCGGCGGCCTGGTCGAGCACGTGCTCGGCCACGTCGGCCAGGTCGAACGGCCGGCGGTCCAGCACCGCCTGCTCCCCCTCGGCCAGCGCCAGCAACCCGTCGATCAGCCGCTCGTGCCTGGCGTTGACCAGCAGCAGGGATTCGCCGAGCCGTTTGACGTCCTCGGTCGCGTCCGGCCGGCGGACGGCCACGTCCACGAGGGTCCGGTTGATGGTGAGCGGCGTGCGTAGTTCGTGCGAGGCGTTCGCGACGAACCTGCGCTGGCCGTCGAACGAGCGCGCCAGCCGGTCCAGCATCGTGTCGTAGATGCCGGTCAGCTCCTTGACCTCGTCTCGCGGGCCGTCGTACCCGATGCGTTCGGTCAGGTCGTGGCTCTGCGCCACCCGGCGCGCGGTCTCGGTCACCTTCCTGAGCGGGCGCAGCACCATGTCCGCCGTACGCCAGCCGACCCCGAAGGCGGCGGCCGTCCCGGCGACCACGGCGATCGCACCGCCCAGCCGTACGTCGTCCAGGGTGCTCCGCTGGTAGGTGGCGCGCACCTTCATCCCGAAATCGCGGGCGAACTCGTACTCGTCGGAGAACCGGTCCGCGTTCATGACGGCCCCGTCGGTACGGGTGGTCTCGATGCGGTCGGGGGTGAGGACGGAGGCGCGGTACTCGAGGCCGGTCCGCACCACGAAGTAGGCCACGACCAGCACCAGCGAGGAGAGCAGCAGGAACACCCCCGCGCAGGCCAGTGAGAAGCGCATGCGCATGCTCATGGAATGCGGTACCCCGATCCCGGCACGGTCTCGATGATCTGGGGCCCGCCGAGCTTCTTGCGGAGCTTCATCATCGTGGTGCGCACGGTGTTGGTGAACGGATCGACGTGCTCGTCCCAGACCTTCTCCAGCAGGTGCTCCGCCGAGACCACCGCGCCCTGGGCGCGCAGCAGTTCGGCCAGCACCCCGAACTCCTTGCGGGCCAGCGGCACGTACCGCCCGTCGCGGAAGACCTGGCGATGCGCCCAGTCCAGGCGTACGCCGGCGCGCTCCAGCATCGGCGGATCGGCGGGCCTGGCCCGGCGGCCCAGCGCGTGTACCCGGGCCAGCAGTTCCTCGAACGCGAACGGCTTGGGCAGGTAGTCGTCGGCCCCCAGCGACAGCCCGGTCACCCGCGAGCGCACGTCGCCCGCCGCGGTCAGCATCAGCACCCTGACCAGCCAGCCCCGCTCGACCACCGCGCGGCACACGTCGTCGCCGTGGACGCCGGGCAGGTCCCTGTCCAGGATCAGGACGTCGTAGTCGTGAACACCCAGGCGCTCCAGGGCCGCGTCGCCGTCGTAGGCGACGTCCACGGCCAGCGCCTCGCCGCGCAGGCCCTCGGCGATCGAATCGGCGAGCATCCGCTCGTCCTCTGCGACCAAAACCCGCACCGCCACCCCCTGAAGGCTTTGAAATATCGCCAGTTTCGCGCCGCTCGGATAACGCGGGCATAACCGATTTGAGTGACGTTCAGGTTATCCGGCGCACGATGGACTACGGCCCCCAAGGCCCGGGATCGGCCCGGCCGGGACAATGGGGGAGAGTGACATGGCAGCCGTCCTGGCGCGGCCGCGACCGACCGAAACGGCCTCTCGGGCACGATCTTGGCGATCCGCACTGTCCGGGCTGTCCAGGCACCGGATCTTCATCTGCGTGCTCGCGGCGGCCGTCGCGCTACGCGTACTGGTGATGCTGGGGTACAACACGGCGCAGCTCTACTGGTACGACTCGTTCAGCTACCTGGACACCGCCGTCCATATGCGCCCGCAGGGGGCCTTTCACCCGGCGGGGTACTCATGGTTCCTGTGGCTGCTGCGGCCCTTCCAGAGCGTGGAGGTCATCGCGGGCGTGCAGCACGCGATGGGGCTGGGCATCGGGGTGATGACCTACCTGCTGCTGCGCCGCTGGTCACTGCCGGGCTGGGGCGCGTCGCTGGCCGCGGTGCCGGTGCTGTTCGACCCGTCGTTCCTGCGGCTGGAACACGCCGTGCTGTCCGACCTGCAAGTGATCTTCCTGGTCGTGGCGGGCCTGGCGGCGCTGATGTGGCGGCGCGAGGTCTCCACCCGGACCGCCGCCCTGGCGGGGCTGCTGTTCGCGCTGGCCGGGCTGACCCGCACCGCGGCGGTGCCGCTGATCGGCCTGGCCGCGCTGTGGCTGGTACTGCGCCGGGTGCCCTGGCGCAGGACGGCGGCCCTGCTGGTCGCGGCGGTGCTGCCGCTGGCCGGGTACGCGGGCTGGTACGCCCAGCACCACGGCCGCTTCGCGCTCAGCGGCTCGGACGGCATCGCCCTGTGGGCCCGCACCATGACCTTCGCCGACTGCTCGGTGATCCGCCCGCCCGCCCGCGAGGCCGTCATGTGCCCGAACGGCTCGGTCACCGACGCCGCCTCGGAGTACGTCTGGCTGCCCGGCTCCGCGCTCAACCGCCTGCCCGGCAACCGGTTCTCGCACAACGAACTGGCCAGGTCGTTCGCCCTGAAGGCGATCGCCGCGCAACCGCTGGACTACCTGCGCGAGATCGTCAAGGACGCCTCACTGGCCTTCACCTGGCAGCCGGTGAACCACCCCAAACGGGTCAGCATGGCCAACACGTTCCCTCAAGGGGCCTGGACACTGCCCGAGGAACACCTCCTCATCAGCAAGGTTCGCCGCGAGTACGACTCCGACATCCGGGGCCTGCGCTCGGTCGAGCCCTTCGGCACGATCCTGGCGGCCTACCCCTATCCCTGGTTCCTGCACGGCCCCCTCTTCGGCATCATCCTGCTGACCGGCTTCATCGGCGCCCTCGGCCGCCGCCGCCCGGCCCTGCTCCCCTGGACCCTGTCCATGTTCCTCCTGGTAGGCCCCATCGCCGCCCTCGACTTCGACCACCGTTACGTCCTCCCCGC
>NZ_POUA01000328.1 GCF_003236385.1 Spongiactinospora gelatinilytica | reverse complement strand
GGCGGGCGGGGGGCCTGCGACGCGCTGGCCACCGCCGGTGTCGCCACGACCCGCTGGGACGTCGAGGAGACCCGCGACCTGGACCGCTACGCCCTGCTCGGCCACGACCTCCTGGTCAACGCCGTGTCCACCGGCGAGCCCGCGCCCCCCTTCCTCACCACGGCCGACATCGCCGACCCCGGCCGCAGGCTGCGCGTGATCAGCGACGTTACCTGTGATTTCACCTCCGACCGCAACCTGCTGCCGATCTACGACCGGCCCACCGACTGGCACCGGCCGGTACGCCGGCTGCGCGCCGAGCCGGTGCCGCTGGATTTCATCGCGATCGAGAACCTGCCGTCGCTGCTGCCCCGGAAGGCGAGCGCCGCCTTCTCCGCGGACCTGCTGCCCCACCTGATGACGCTGGGCGAACCGACACCGGCCTGGCTGCGCTGTCAGGAGATGTTCCACGCCGCCGGCCGTCCGGCCGCGGCCGTCATGGAGGAGACCGATGTCTGACCTGATCACCCCCACCGGACGGGTCCACTGGGTGGGCACCGGCCTTTCCACCGGCAGCGGCCTCGGGCTGGTCTGCGACCGCGCGGCCGGGGTCGTGCTGTGGGGCCGTACCCGGCAGAAGGCCGAAGATCGCCTGGCCGCGCTCGGCCTGGCCGGGCGCGCCGAGACGCGGGAGTTCGGCCTCGCGCCGCTGGCCGCCGAGGTCGAGGCCGGGGACCTGGTGGTCTCCATGCTGCCGGCCGCGCACCACGCCGGCCTGCTGCGGCTGTGCCTCGGGAGCCGGGCGCACTTCGCCGCCTCCAGCTACGTCTCCGCCGAGATCTCCGCCCTGGCGGCCGGCGCCGCCGAGGCGGGCGTGGTGGTGCTCACCGAGGCGGGCCTGGACCCCGGCATCGACCACCTGCTCGCGCACCTGCTGGTCGCCGAGGCCAGGGCCGCGGTCGGCAACGGGGCGGCGTCGGCCGTGTTCACCTCCTACTGCGGCAGCAACCCCGCCGAGCCGAACGACTTCCGCTACCGCTTCAACTGGGCGCCGCGCGGTGTGCTGACCGCGCTGCTGACCCCCGCCCGGTACATCGGCGGGGGAGAACGGCGGGCCGTGGACCGCCCCTGGGAGGCCGTCGGTGACCTGGTGCTCGGCGAGGAGCGGTTCGAGGTCTATCCGAACCGGGACAGCGTGCCCTTCGTCGAGCAGTACGGGCTGCCCGGCTCCTGGCGGCTGGACACCTTCGTGCGCGGGACCATCCGGCTGAGCGGCTGGAAGGAGGCGTGGGCCCCGGTGTTCGCCGAACTGCGCGACGCGGACGACGAGCGGATCGGCGACCTGGCGCGGCGGCTCGCCCTGCGGTACCCGGGCACCGAGACGGACCACGACCGGGTGCTGCTCTCCGTCGCGCTGAGCGTGCGGGGCGATGACGGTTCCGCCTGGTCGGGGGAGTACGTGCTGGACGCCGTCGGCGACGAGAAGGAGGCGGCGACGCCGCGCCTGGTCTCCACGGCGCTGGCGTGCGGGATCGGCGACATTCTCGCCGGGCTGACCCCGCCCGGCCTGCACCGGGCCGCGGAGGAGCCGGAGGCGGCGCGGCGCTGGCTGACCGCGCTCGAAGGCCACGGCATCACCTGCGCGTTCCGGCGACCCTGAGAGGAGCCACTTCATGATCTTTCGTAATATCGCCGACATCCAGCACACCGAGCGGGACGTCCACCACGAGTACTACCGCAGCACGCGGCTGCTGCTCGCCGGGGACGGGGCCGGCGTCGGCCTGACCGACACCACCCTGCACCCTGGGGTCAAGGGCACCTACGGCTATTCCGACCGCACGGAGATCGCCTACTGCGTCAGCGGCGCGGCCACGGCCGTCGATCTGGAGACCGGCCAGGGGCACGCCATCGCGCCCGGTGTGCTGTGGGTCGCGCCCCCCGGTTCGAGGTTCACGCTCACCGTCACCGAGCCCACCCGGCTCATCTGCGTCTTCGACCCCCCGATCGAAGGGACGGAGACCGGCGTCCTGGACCAGTGAGGCGGCGGAACCGGGTTAGCCGCCCGCCCGGTTCCGCTCCCGGGCGGCGACCCGCTCGCGCTGCGGGACGACCGTGTACTTGGGGTCGGCGGCCGACGCGCGGCCCGCCCGCAGTACGCCGAAGCGGGCGCACAGCGACCCCGCCGTCAGCGCGGCGGCCGACAGGACCGACGGCGTCCGCCACCTGGTCAGGCCGGAGACCGCCGCCAGCGCGCCCCCGGTCACGGTGAGGACCCGCGCGGCGCGCATCAGCCGCCCGGCAGACCCCTCGCGGTACGGCTCGGAGAGGATGCCGAGCCGCCTTTCCAGCACCTCGCTCGCCACGGTCTCCACCGCCGCGCCGATCACCGCCATCCGCCGGGCCGGACCGGCCTCCCGGTGCGGGGCGGCGACCATGGCGACCGCCCCGGCGCTGGCCAGCGCGCTGCCCGCGAACAGGAACGCCAGCTCCCGGTGACCGGCGTGCCAGGACGGCACGGCGGTGTCGGACACCAGCACCGCCGTGTAGGTCGCCATCATCGGGCCGGTGACCCCCGTGGCCAGCCCGGCGGCCCGCCCCACGGCGGGCAGCAGGCCGGTGACGGCCGAGCCCGCGGCCACGGCGGCGAGACCGCTCTGCGCGGCGAGGATCCACGAGCCGACGCTCATCGGGGAGGTCGGCTTGAAGACCCGCAGCATGTTCAAGAAGCGCTCCGGGCGGCCCAGCTCCGCGACCAGGAACGCCGCGCCCGCCGATCCCGCGACCGCGGCGGCGATCTTGGCGGGGGCGGCCAGCCGGTCCCGGCCGGTCAGCTCGCACCCCGCGGCCAGCAGCGAGGACGCCCCCGACAGGCCGCCGAGGTACAGGTAGACGGGCATGTGCGGCTCGTGCCAGAGCGGGTCCTTGATGATCGGCTGTCCGTAGTAGGAGCGGAACTCGGCGTCGGGCACCATCGCCCGCTCGCGGCTCATCGGCGCGGCCCGCGGGCGAACGCGCCGAAGCAGGCGGCGGCCATGGACACCGCCGCCGCCCCCGCCCACAGCCACATCGACGGCAGGTCACGGGTGGTCACCACGGGGTCGGGGGGCAGACCGTACACCTCGGGTTCGTCCAGGAGCAGGAAGAACGCGCCGTCGCCGCCCACGCCGTCGTCGGGACGCTCGCCGTACAGCCTGGCCTCGGCGACCCCGGCCTCGTGCAGCGTGGCCAGCCGCTCCGCGGCGCGCTCGCGCAGTTCCTCAAGCGGGCCGAACTGGATCGAGTCGGTCGGGCACGCCTTGGCGCAGGCGGGTTCCAGGCCGTCGCGCAGCCGGTCGTAGCACAGCGTGCACTTCCACGCCCGGCCGTCGTCCTCGCGGCGGTCGATCACCCCGTAGGGGCAGGCCGGGACGCAGTAGCCGCACCCGTTGCAGATGTCGGCCTGCACCACGATGGTGTCGAACTCGGTGCGGAACAGCGCGCCGGTCGGGCAGACGTCCAGGCAGGCCGCGTGCGTGCAGTGCTTGCACACGTCGGAGGACATCAGCCAGCGGTCGCCGCGCTCGGTGAAGTCCTCGATGAACGCCACGTGCCGCCAGGTGCTCGCGCCCAGGCCGCCGGTGTTGTCGTACGACGTGGCGCGGAACACGAACCCGTCGTCGGGGACGTCGTTCCACTCCTTGCAGGCGACCTCGCACGCCTTGCATCCGATGCACACGCTGGTGTCGGTGAAGAACCCCACCCGTTCACTCACGCCGGTACTCCTCGATCAGGGCCCGCAGCGCCGCGCCGCGCGGCCGCCGCCCGGGCAGCACGTCGCAGGTGGCCGCCTTGCTCTCCTGGATGTAGACGTTGGGGTCCAGCACGATCCCCAGCAGGTCGTTGGCCGCGTCGCCGGTCACCAGGCCGCCGCCGGCCCAGCCCCAGTGGTACGGCACGCCGATCTGGTGGACGGTCCGCCCGGCCACCCGCAGCGGCCGGACCCGTGCGCTGACCAGCACCCTGGCCTCGATCGCGGCCCGGCTGGTGATGATCGTCGCCCAGCCGCCGTTGTCGAGCCCCAGCTCGGCGGCGAGCTGCGGGGACACCTCGCAGAACATCTCCGGCTGCAACTCCGCCAGGTGCGCCAGCGAACGGCTCATGCCCCCCGCCGTGTGGTGTTCGGTCAGCCGGTAGGTGGTCAGCACGTAGGGGAACCTGGTCCCAGCGACGGGGTTGGCCGGGTTGTCGGGGCGCCGGTAGGTCTTCCTGGCGGGGCTGGCGCGGGTGCCGTACAGGGTGTTGGGCACCGGCGACTCGTCCGGCTCGTAGTGCGTCGGCAGCGGCCCGTCGGCGAGCCCGGCGGGGGCGAACAGCCAGCCCTTGCCGTCGGTCTGCATGATGAACGGCGCGTCGCCGGCGATCGCGGCCTGCGCGGTCGCGCCCGGCGGCGGCACGTAGTCCGGCGGCTTGTCCTTCTCGAAGTCCGGTACGTCGGGGCCGGTCCACTCGCGCCGGTCCGGGTCCCAGACGATGTAGGACTTCCGTTCGCTCCACGGACGCCCCTGCGGGTCGGCCGAGGCGCGGTTGTACAGGATGCGGCGGTTCAGCGGCCAGGCCCACCCCCACTCCGGGGCGACCAGCGACTGCTCCCTGCCGGGCTTGCGCCTGGCCGCCTGGTTGACCTCGTCGGCGAACACGCCGCAGTAGATCCAGCAGCCGCAGCGGGTGGACCCGTCGGGGGCCAGGTCGAGGTAGGACGACAGGGCCCGCCCGTCCGGGCCGGTCCCGTTGATCTCCCGCAGCACGGCCTCGGCCGAGGGGTCGGCGTGCTCGCCCTCCTCCGGGTAGTCCCAGGTGAGGTCGCGCAGCGGCGCGTCCATCTCGGTGTCGCCGGCCCGCTCCCGCAGCAGTTTGCCCAGGTGGTAGTAGAACCACAGGTCGCTGCGGCAGTCGCCGGGCGGCTCGACCGCCTTCTCCCGCCACTGCAGCAGCCGCTGGGTCTGGGTGAACGTCCCCTCCTTCTCCACGTGCGAGGCCGCGGGCAGGAAGAAGACCTCGGTGCCGATGTCGGCGGTGCGCAGCTCGCCCGTCTCGATCTCCGGCCCGTCCTTCCAGAAGGTCGCCGTCTCGATCGGGACGAGGTCCCTGACCACCAGCCAGTCCAGGTTCGCCAGGCCCAGCCGCTGCGCCCGCCCGCCGGCCGAGCCCACGGCCGGGTTCTCGCCGATCACGAAGTAGCCCTTGACCGTGCCGTCGATCTGGCCGAACACCGTGGCGTAGGTGCCGTGGTCGCCGGTGATCCGCGGCATGTAGCCGAAGCGGAAGTCGTTGTCGGCGGTGGCGGAGTCGCCCCACCACGCCTTGAGCAGGCTGACCAGGTAGGAGCGCTTGTTGCCCCAGAAGCCGGTGTCGCCGGCGGCGTAGCCGAGGTAGTCCTCCAGGGTCTCGTGCAGCTCGGCGTGCGGCATCGGCATGTAGCCGGGCAGGATGTTGAACAGTGTCGGGATGTCGGTGGAGCCCTGGATGCTGGCGTGGCCGCGCAGGGCCAGGATGCCGCCGCCCGGGCGGCCGATGTTGCCGAGCAGGAGTTGCAGGATCGAGGCCGCGCGGATGTACTGCGCGCCGACCGTGTGCTGGGTCCAGCCGACCGAGTAGACCCACGCAGTGGTGCGCTCCCTGCCGCTGTTGGCGACGATCGCGTTGGCGAGCCGCTGGAAGTCGGCGCGCGGGATGCCGCACAGCTCCTCGACCAGCTTGGGCGTGTAGCGCGCGAAGTGGTAGGCGAGCAGTTGGTACACGCACCTGCGGTCGGTCAGGGTGGGGTCGGTGTGGGGCGTCGGGTGCGCCGACGGTCCGCCCGAGCCGTACTGGTCGGCGCTGGCGGACCCGGCGTGGACGCGCCCGCCCCGGGCCTGCTCCTCACGTTCCCTGGGGACGTCCTCGCCCTCATAGGACCAGCTCGCCGGGTCATAGGAGGCGTTGTCCGCCTGGAAGCCGGAGAACAGGCCGTCGAGGTCCTCGGTGTCGCGGAAGTCCTCCGAGATGATGGCGGAGGCGTTGGTGTAGGCCAGGACGTACTCACGGAAGTCGTGCGCGCCCTTGAGCACATGGTTGATCAGCGCGCCGAGCAGCACGATGTCGCTGCCCGCCCGGATGGGCAGGTGCGCGTCCGCCATCGCGCTGGTGCGCGTGAAGCGCGGGTCGATGTGGAACACCTTGGCCCCGCGCGCCTTTGCCTCCATGACCCACTGGAACCCCACCGGATGGCACTCGGCCATGTTGGAGCCCTGGATCACGATGCAGTCGCTGTTGACCAGGTCCTGCTGGAAGGTGGTGGCGCCGCCGCGCCCGAAGCTGGCCCCCAGACCGGGGACGGTGGAGGAGTGTCAAATGCGCGCCTGATTCTCCACCTGTATCGCGCCGAGCGCGGTGTACAGCTTCTTCATCAGGTAGTTCTCTTCGTTGTCGAGCGTCGCCCCGCCCAGGCTCGCCAGCCCCAGTGTGCGCCGCACGACCTTGCCGTCGACGGTCTCCTGCCAGGTCTCCCGCCTGGTGGCCATCACGCGATCGGCGATCATGTCCATCGCGGTGGCGAGGTCCAGGCTCTCCCACTCCGTCCCGTACGGCCTTCGGTACAGGACAGTGGTCTGCCGCCCCGGGTGCGTGACGAGCTGCTTGCTCGCCGCCCCCTTCGGGCACAGCCGGCCGCGCGAGATCGGGGAGTCCGGGTCGCCCTCGATCTGGGTGACCCGCCCGTCCTTGGCATAGACGAGCTGACCGCAGCCCACCGCGCAGTAGGGGCACACCGAGCGCGCGACGGTATCGGCCTCGGCCGTGCGCGGCCGCAGCGCGTCGGTGCGCGCCGAACGGGCCGCCGAGCCGCGTCCGTCCTCGCCGCGGAGCTGCCGGATGACCGGCCAGCGGCCGATCAGACCGCGAAGGTCCATGCCATGGGCTGTGCCCCGATTGCGGGGGCTTTATGCAGTCATTCTTGCGGCCGGTCCTAGCTGTTCGTCAAACTCCGGAGTGAACCCCTGATTCGGTCATCGAGGGCGTGACCTTCTGGCATGATCGCTGAAATACACTCAGGCAACGAGACTGACGGACAGTGACGAATGCCCTCCATCGATGAGATAACCACCTTCGCAGCACAAAATCCGGTCGGAACAGTCGTCGTAAGCGTCATCGCTCTCGCCCTGCTCGGCGTGGCCGTCCTGGCCCTGCGCGCAGGGGGCCGTGCGGGGGCGCGGCTTTTCAATAGGTTCGTCGCACCACGTCCCATCGAGGACATTCTGACCATACTGGCCGCGTGCATCGCCACGGGCGTGTCCGCGCAGGGCATGTGGCGCTTCTCCAGCGACGTGCTCGGCTTCGACGGCCCGCTGCGGCTGCTGCTGTTCGCGTTCATCGAGGTCGCGGTGATCACCAGCGCGGTCCGCGCCCGGCGCAGCATGCGGGAGAACTTCTCGGCCGGCATCGACGGCATCGCGGTGTGGGCGCTCACCGGGCTGACCGCGATCCTGTCCAGCATGGACGCCCGCAGCCTGCCCGAAGCCGTCTTCCGGCTCGCCGCCCCGCTGGTGGCGGCCTGGCTGTGGGAGCGCGGCATGGCGATCGAGCGGCACCGGATCACCGGTCGCGGCAAGATCAACTGGCGGCTCACCCCGGAGCGGATCATGGTCAGGATCGGGCTCGCCGAGGTCAGCGACCGTACCGCCTCCGAGGTGGACGCCCACCGCAGGCTGACCAAGGTCGCGCTGGCCGCCAAGCGGGCCCGCGCGCTGCGCGAGAGCGGGGCCTCCGAGCGCAAGATGCGGCAGGCCCTGGCCAAGCTGGACCAGGCGATGGACCGCGCCGTGGAGCACACCGGGCTGGCGGTCGACTCCGCCCGCCAGGAGGCGCTGCTCTCCCAGATCGGCGCGCTCTACAACACCAACGTCCTGATCGACCTCAAACCGCCGGTGCCCTGGGACCCCGAGCCCGTCGCGCACGCGCTGCCGTCCTCCTCGGCGCTGCCCCGTCCGGACGACGAGGACGAGGAGTTCGAGATGGTCGGCGGGGCCCAGGTGCCGCAGCAGCCGATGGACACCGCGCAGCGCGCCGCGCTGATGCGGGCCGCCCGCCGCTACTGGGACGAGCAGATCGAGCGCAAGTACGTACCCCGCGCGGACGACATCGCGGCGGAGACCGGCATCTCGCTGGCCACCGCCCGCGAGTGGCGCGCGCTGTGGAAGCTGGAGCCCAAGGCGTACGCGCTGCTCCAGGCGGCCTTCAACGAGCACGGCATCATCGACACCGGCACCTTCCCGGCGATCGTCACACCCGACCCGGTGCTGACCGTGAACGGTTCGGCGAGCCGCTGACCTCGCCCGCGGCCGGTCGGCGATGGCCGGCCGGCCGATCGTTCGGCATCGATTTCAACGTTGGTAGCAACGATGTAAAAAGCTCGTACCGTCCGCGCCTCCGAACCGGAGGGTCCCCACCTGCTGGTCAACCGGGGCGTCACCGGGGCGCTGGACCTCGAGGCCGGCGTACGCGATGTGGGCGCGACCCGGGTCGGCCTGGCCACCTGCCTCGCCGAGGACGACCCGCACCGGGTCAACGGCCCGGGCGCGGAGACCGTGGTCCCGCGGCCCCTGCCCGGCGTCCGCATCGACGCCGGGGTGCTGCATGCGCGCCTCCCCGCTCCGTCCTGGAGCCTGGCCCGTCTGCACGCCTGATCCCCGGGTGTGTTCATGATCACTGCTCGGTGGCGCTGGGTATCCTGGCCGTGTCGGCGACCTCGGTCTCGACGGCACGGCCCCGGCGGGGTGACTCCGCACGGGTCGGTTGGACACGACCTCCGGAGGATGACCAGGCATGACCGTCCGCACCGCCACCGGCGCAGACCGCGCCGCCATCGCCGGGCTCGCCTCGGACGCGCTCGACCTCGACGCCGCGGCGGCCCCCGCCC
>NZ_POUA01000327.1 GCF_003236385.1 Spongiactinospora gelatinilytica | reverse complement strand
GTGCCCCGCCCCGGAGCCGCCCACCCACACGGCCGCGCCGTTCCGGACGAGCGCCACGGCCTCGCCCACGGTACCGATCACCGGACTCATGGCATCAGCCCTCCGCTGTTGGGGTTGAGCGTCTGGCCCAGGAGCAGTGAGGAGGCGTCGGAGAGCAGGAAGACGACGCAGGCCGCGACCTCGTCGGGCTCGCCGAAGCGGCCCAGGGGGAGTTCGGCCATCCGGCGGCGGCCGACCTCGCCGGACATGACCGTGCGGCCCATGTCGGTGTTGGTTACGCCCGGGGCCACGCAGTTGGCCCGGATGCCGCGCTGCCCGAACTCGCGGGAGATCGACTTGGCCAGGGCGATGACGCCGGCCTTGGCGCTGGAGTAGTGGGCGACGCCCGGCCAGCCGACGAGGCCGAGCCGGGAGGCGATGCTGACGATGGAGCCGCCGCCCCGGGCCAGCATCCCCGGCAGCACCGCCTGGCTGGTGTGGAAGGCGCTGGTCAGGTCGGTGGCGATGACCTGGTCCCACTCGGCGGCGGTCATCTCCAGGAACGGCGTGGACGGCATGATGCCCGCGTTGTTGACCAGGCCGTCGATCCGGCCGAACCGCTCTTCGGCGGCCCGGACGAAGGCGAAGATCTGCTCCCGGTCGGTGACGTCGCAGCGGTAGGTCTCGGCCTGGTTCCCAACGCGGCGTACCAGGTCGGCGACCTCTTTCGCGCCCGTCTCGCTGTCGTGGTAGGCCAGCGCGACGTGCGCGCCCTCCGCGGCGGCGGCGAGCGCGACGGCCCGGCCGATGCCCCGGCCGCCGCCGGTCACCGCGACGACGCGGCCGGCCAGCGAGCCCGCCCTGTCTTGGTCGGTCATGTCGCTCCTTTGAAAGCGCTTTCAGTAATCGGTATGCTCGCACAGCATGACGAACAGCTCAAGAGCCGGGCCTGACGGCCCGTGCGGGCATGTCGTGGACGTCCACGCGCACGCCGTACCGGCCGGCCTGCTCGACGCCCTGCGGACGTGCCCGTCGCCCGAGGTGGGCACCGGCCGCCGGCTCCGCTTCGGCCCGCGCTGGACCTCGCCGATGCCGCAAGCGCTCACCGACGTCGCGGCCCGGCTGGCCGAGATGGACCGCCGCGGCGTGGACCTCCAGGTGGTCTCGCCGTGGATCGAACTGAGCCCCGGCGAACTCGCCCCAGCGGCGGCGGCGGCGTTCCTGCGGCTGCTCAACGACGGCATGGCCGAGCTGGCGGCGGCCCATCCCGGGCGGCTGCGCGCCCTGGCGCTGCTGGACCGCGGCGACCCGGCCGCGGCGGCGGCCGAACTGCTGCGTACGGCGGGCCGCCCAGGTGTCGCCGGGGCCGAACTTCCCGCGGGCGGGCCCGGGGAGGCGCTGCACGACCCGGCCTGGGACCGCCTGTGGGCGGCGGCCTCGGAGTGCGGGTCGTTCGTCCTGCTGCACCCGTGGGGGGCCGCCTCGCCCGCCGGGCTCGCCGTGCCCGGCCTCGGCGACATCGTGGACAACCCCGCACAGACCACCTCGGTGGCCGGGGCGATGGCGCTCACCGGCGTCTTCGACCGCTTCGCCGGCCTGCGGCTGTGCGTCGTACACGGCGGTGGATTCCTGCCCTACCAGGCAGGACGGTTCGACGCCATCGGGCGGGCGCGGCCCGGTGGGGAACGGGGGCGTCCGCCGAGCGCCGCGCTGCGGCGGCTCTACTACGACTCGCTCACGCACTCGCCCGGCTCGCTGTCCTTCCTGGCCGGTTTCGCCGGGGCCGACCGGGTGCTGCTGGGCAGCGACTTCCCGTTCCCGACGGGCGATCCCGCCGCCGTGGAGGCCGTCTCCGCCGCCCCCGCGCTGACGCCCGCCGCCCGCGCGGCGATCCTCGGCGGCAATGCCTGCGGGCTGCTCGGCGAGTGCGCTTCTTGACAGACCCTTGGCCAAGCAATAGAAAGCGCTTACAGAATTAGGAGGACCGGACATGGACCAAGTTCGAGTCGGAATCATCATGAACGGCGTCACCGGACGCATGGGGACCCGCCAGCACCTGGAACGTTCGATCGTGGCGATCCGCGACCAGGGCGGCCTCGACCTCGCCGACGGCCGGCGGCTGGTCGTCGATCCGATCCTGGTCGGGCGCAACCCCGCCAAGCTGGAGAACCTCGCCAGGCGCTACCGGATCGACCGGTGGACCACCGACCTGGACCAGGCGCTGGACAACCCCGCCGACGAGATCTACTTCGACGCCCAGACCACCAAGGAACGGGCGGTCGCGGTCAGCAAGGCCATCGCCGCCGGCAAGCACATCTTCTGCGAGAAGCCGACCGCGACCTCGCTCGCGGACGCACTGGAACTCGCCCACCTGGCCAGGTCCGCGGGCGTCAAGAACGGCGTCGTGCAGGACAAGCTCTTCCTGCCGGGCATGATGAAGCTGAGGCGGCTCATCGACTCCGGCTTCTTCGGCACCCTGCTGAGCTTCCGGATGAACTTCGGCTACTGGGTCTTCGAGGGCGACTGGCAGACCCTCAACCGCCCGTCCTGGAACTACCGCAGCGAGGACGGCGGCGGCCTGGTCCTCGACATGTACCCGCACTGGCGCTACCTGGTCGACAACGTCGTCTCCCCGATCACGTCGGTGCTGTGCCACACCGAGATCCACATCCCGCGGCGGTGGGACGAGAGCGGCCAGGAGTACCGCTCGACCGCCGAGGACGCCGCCTACGGGATGTTCAGGCTGGCCAACGGGGCCATCGCGCAGTTCACCACCTCCTGGGTGACCCGGCCGTACCGCGACGAGATCGGCGAGTGGCAGCTCGACGGGACGCACGGCAGCGCCATCGCCGGGCTGCGCGACTGCAAGACCCAGGAGCGGGTCAACACCCCCATGCCGGTCTGGAACCCCGATATCCCCAACCCGCTCGACTTCCGCGCCGGCTGGAGCGAGGTGCCCGACAACCAGGAGTTCGCCAACGCCTTCCGCATCCAGTGGGAGATGTTCCTGCGGCACGTCGTGGAGGACGCCCCGTTCAGCTGGGACCTGTTCGAGGGCGCCAAGGGCGTCCAGCTCGCCGACCTGGCCCTGCTGTCGTCGCAGGAACGCCGCTGGATCGACGTCCCCGACGTGACGCCGGCATGACCTCGATCCTGCTGCCGGCCGGGCGCGCGCTTGCGGAGTACCGCCTGCGCGGCGCGCCCGGCCCGCTGCCGGCCCGGCGCGAGCCGGCCCGCAGCCGGCGGGCGTACGCCGCCGCGCACGTGGTCGCCGACCCGCTGGCGACCGCCGACCCGGCGCTCGCCCCCGCCGTGGACTGGGAGGCCACCCTGGCCTTCCGGCACCACCTGTGGGACCTCGGGCTCGGCGTCGCCGACGCCATGGACACCGCCCAGCGCGGTATGGGCCTGCCGCCCGCCCTGGTCAGGGAGCTGATCACGCGGTCGTGCCGGGAGGCGGTCGCCCGGGGCGCGGCGATCGTGTGCGGGGCCGGCACCGACGACCTGCCCGCCGCCGAGTTCGTCACCATCGCCGCCATCAAGGAGTCCTACCTGCGGCAGTGCGAGTGGGTGGAGAACGCGGGCGGGCAGGTCGTGCTGATGGCCAGCCGGGCGCTGTGCCGGGCGGCCCGCTCGGCGGATGACTACCTGGAGGTCTACTCGGCGGTGATCGAGGCCGTCTCCGGCCCGGTGATCCTGCACTGGCTGGGCGAGATGTTCGACCCGGCGCTGGCCGGTTACTGGGGCTCGGCCGACCTCGACGAGGCCACCGGCACGGTCATGGAGCTGGTGACCCGCCACCCCGCCAAGATCGACGGTGTCAAGCTGTCGCTGCTGGACGCCGGACGCGAACGGGACCTGCGCCGCAGGTTCCCCGCCGGGGTCCGGATGTTCACCGGCGACGACTTCGACTACCCGGAGCTGATCAAGGGCGACGGCCAGGCCACCAGCGACGCGCTGCTCGGCGTCTTCGCCGCCATCGCGCCGCTGGCCGCCGAGGGGCTGCACCGCCTGGACGCGGGCGACACCGAGGGCTACGACGGCGTCATGGGGCCCACCGTCCCGCTGGCCCGCGCGATCTTCGAGGCGCCCACGTACCACTACAAGACCGGCATCGTGTTCCTGGCCTACCTGCGCGGCCTGCAGGACCACTTCACGATGCTGGGCGGCCACCAGGGCGCCCGCTCGATCGGGCACCTGGCGCGCCTGTTCCGCCTCGCCGACGAGGCGGGGCTGATCGGGGACGCGGACCTCGCGGTCCGGCGCATGCTGCCCGTGCTGGCCGCCTCGGGCATCGACGGAAGGAGCGCGGGGTGAGCGTCGAACGGCTCAGCATCAACCAGATCACCGTGAAGAACTGGTCCTTCGAGGAGACCGTGAAGGGCCTGGCCGCTCATGGGATCGGCTGGATCGGGGCCTGGCTCGGGCCCGTGGCGGAGTACGGCGCCGAGCGCGCGGCCAAGCTGCTGCGCGAGCACGACGTCCGGGTCTCCAGCGTCTGCCGGGCGGGGTTCTTCACCGGGGCCAACCCCGACGGCGGCGGGCTGGAGCGCGCCGCGAACGAGCGGGCGGTCGATGTCACCGCCGCGCTCGGCAGCGACGTGTTGTACCTGGTGTGCGGCGGGGTCAACGGCGAGCTCGGCCTGCCGGCCTCCCGCGAGGCCGTCGCCGAGGGCATCGCCGAACTCGCCCCCTACGCCGCGGCGGCCGGGGTGCGCCTGGCCGTGGAGCCGCTGCACCCGATGATGTGCGCCGACCGGTCCGTCGTGGTGACGCTGGACCAGGCGCTGGACATCGCCGGACGGTTCGACCCGGCGCACGTCGGTGTCGCGATCGACACCTTCAACGTGTGGTGGGACCCGAACCTGATGGCGGCGATCGAGCGGGCGGGGGAGCGGGTGATCGGCTACCAGGTCTGCGACTGGCTGGTACCGCAGCCGCACCCGCTGTTCGGCCGCGGCCTGCCCGGCGACGGCGCGATCGACCTTCCGGCGATCACCCGGGCGGTGGACGCCGCCGGCTTCACCGGCCCGATCGAGGTCGAGATCTTCAACGAGGCGGTGTGGGCGGCCGACCCCGATGACGTGCTGGGCGCGATCATCGGCGGATTCGCCCGGTCGGTCCTGGGCTGAGGACCGTTCTCTGGTCGGCTCAGTGCGGCGGGGCGACGCTGTCCCGCCGCACCAGGGTGCCCTCGACCTGCACGATGTGCCGCGGCGCGGCCGGCTTCAGGGCCAGCTCCATCGCGGTCTCGCCGACCTGCTCAAGGGGCAGCTCGACGGTGGTGATCGAGGGAACCGCGTCGCTCGCGGCGGGTATCCCGCCGAACCCGGTGACCGACACCTCGCCGGGCACCGCCACGCCGTTCGCCCGCAGCCACGACAGCGCGCCGACCGCGACGACGTCGGCGATCGCCAGCAGGCAGCGCGGCGGCTCCGGCCGGCTCATCAGCATCTGCGCCCCGGCCTGGCCGCCCTCGCGCGAAAGATCCACATAGACGACGTCGTCGCGGCCCAGCGTGATCCCGTGGTCCTTCAACCCGCGCCTGACGCCCTGGAGCCGGTCGCGGACGGTGAGCAGCCGCAGCGGCCCGGCGATCACCCCGAACGACGTGTGCCCCAGCGCCACCATGTCGTGGACCAGCCGGCGCATGCCGCCCGCGTTGTCGATGTCGACCACGTGACCGACCGTGTGGCCGCGCGTCACTGACACCACCGAACCGCCGGACCGATGGTAGGAGTCGAGCGCGGCGTTCATCGCCGCGGTGTGGGCGCTGTCGCGCAGGGCGCTGCCGGCCAGGATGATCGCGCGCATCCGCTGGTCGGCCAGCCGCTTGACGTACTCCAGCTCGCGCGGCGCGTCGCGGTGCGTGCACACGATGCTGACCAGCAGGTCGTGCCGCTCGGCCACGGTGATGACGCCCCCGCTGAGCGTCGCGAAGTAGGGGTCGCGCACGTCGTGGATGACCAGGCCGACGTTGGTGGAGGTGGCGGTGGCCAGCGCGCGGGCGTGCGGGTTGGGCCGGTAGCCCAGCTCGGCGGCCGAGGCCAGCACGCGTTCGCGCAGGCCGGCGCGCCCGCCGTAGTCGGGGTCGCTGAGCATCCGCGAGGCGGTGGCGAGCGACACCCCGGCGTGCTCGGCGACGTCCTGCAGACGCACGAGGGGCTGTTCCGCCATGGCTGACTGACTCTCCGCTCTCCGGACGGCGTGGCCGTTCGCCGGCACCTGATCGGGAAATTGTAACCGCTTTCGGGTTCGCAGTCCCTACCGACACCCGGCCCCGCGGGGCGACCGGTGCCGACCGGCCGCCCCGGCGGCTCAGGGCAGTTTCAGCAGCTCCACCAGGGCGGCGCCACCGTGCTTGCCGTGGCCCTCCGCGACGGCGCGGCGGACCGGGTCGTGCATCGGGCGCAGCCACTCCGCGTCGACCTTCGCCTCCTCGGCCGCCGCCGGTCCGAACGCCTCGGTTCGCTCTCGCCCGCCGCGTATAGCGTGAGAGACATGCGGTTTGGGGTGCTCGGCCCGCTGATGCTGTGGGCCGACGACGGGCGGCCGGTCCGCGTCCCCGAGGTCAAGGTGCGCGCGCTGCTAGCCGACCTGCTGGCCCACGAGGGCCGGTCGTCCCGGCGGACCGGCTGATCGACGACCTGTGGGGCGGCGAGCCGCCCGCCCACCCCGCGAGCGCGCTGCAGAACAAGGTGTGGCACCTGCGGCGGGCCCTGGACGCCGCCACGCCCGGAGGCCGCGGCCTGCTGGTCCACCGGCCGTCGGGCTATCTGCTGCGGCCCGCGCCCGGTTCGGTGGACGCCGCCCGGTTCGCCGGCATGGTCGCCGAGGCCCGCGCCCACCCCCGTCCGGAACGGCGGGCCGCGCCGCTGACCGCCGCACTGGCCCTCGCGGAGCGGGACGGCGACCCGGTGGGCCTGGCGCAGGCGCGCTGGTTCCTCGGTTTCGCCCGCTTCCCTGCTCGGCACGGCGGCGGCGGCCCGCACGGCGGCCGGCGCCCCGCTGCCGCCCGGCGAACGCGGCGACGTGGACCGCATCACCGCCCGCTCGCGCGCCGCGCTCGGCGACGCCCGGTTCGAGGCCGAGTACGCCGCCGGACGCCCGGACGCTATGTCCTGGCGTGCGTAGACTTCCGGTGGAACAGGGGAAGGTGATCGTGGCGCGCAAAAGGAGCAACCCGCTGGCGCTGGCGGTGCTGGCGACCCTGCTCGAACGCCCGATGCACCCCTACGAGCTGGCCACCACGCTGCGCTCGCGGCGCAAGGAGGACAGCATCCGGCTCAACTACGGCTCGCTCTACTCCGTCGTGCAGAGCATGGAACGCGCCGGTCTGATCGAGGCCCAGGAGACCACCCGCGCGGGCAGACGCCCTGAGCGCACCGTCTACGCCATCACCGACGCGGGGCGGCTTGAGGTCGTCGACTGGCTGAGCATGCTGCTGTCCACGCCGATCAAGGAGTACACCAACTTCGAGGCGGGTTTGTCGCTGATGCCGGTGATGTCACCGGACGACGCCGCCGCGCTGCTCGAAGAACGCGTGGTACGCCTGACCGAACTACTGCGCACCCTCGACACCTTCGAGGAGATGGCGGCCGCCCGGGTCGGCCGCGTCCACATGATCGAGGCGGAGTACAAGGCGGTCCTGTACCGGGCGGAACGGGACTGGCTCACCGCGCTCATCGCCGAGATCCGCAAGGGCACCCTCGACGGCCTCCCCGACTGGCACGGCTACCACTCCGACCTATCCGAAGCCCCCGACCGCTGACACACGGGCCGGGCCGTGGCCGGATCGGGGCCGGTTCGCGGGCTGGTACGGGGGTGGTCGGTGGTAAACCCGTGTGCCGTGGATGAGGGCGTGGATTAGGCTGCTTGCCATGCTTCCCCCGTTCCCCGCGCTCGCGCCGCCGGTGACCGCGGAGCGGGAGATCGCGTTGCGTGGCGGGGATACCACCGAGGGTGTCGTGCGTGCGGGGGGCACCGTACGCAGGCCGGTGGGCCGGGCGACGCCGGCCGTCCACGCGTTGCTGCGCCACCTCGCGGCGGCCGGGTTCGAGGGCGCGCCCCGGGTCGTCGGCTTCGACGAGCGGGGCCGGGAGGTCCTGACGTACATCGAGGGGGAGGCCCCCGCCAGGCCGCTGCCGCCGTACGCCGTGACCGCCGGCTCGCTCGCCGCACTGGCCCGGCTGCTGCGCCGCTTCCATGACGCGTCGGAGGCGTTCCCGCTGACCCGGTATGCGGAGTGGGAACCGGGCTCGAACGACGACCGCCCGCCCGAGGTGATCGGGCACTGCGACATCAGCCCGGGCAACGTGGTGTTCCGTGGCGGCCTGCCGTACGCGCTGATCGACTTCGACCTGGCCAGGCCCACCACACGGCTGTTCGACGTGGTGACCACGCTGCGGCACTGGGCGCCGATCGCCGATCCGCTCGACCGCGACCCGTTGCAGCGCGAGCTGGACGGGGCCGAGGTGGGCGCGCGGCTGCGGTTGTTCTGCGACGAGTACGGCGTGCCGCCCCGCGACCGCCGCCGGTTGCTCGACCTGGCACGGCTCCGCTTCGGCCGCTCCTACACCGCGACCCGCCGGCGCGCCGAGACGGCGGGCGGCGGCTGGGCCCGCCGCTGGGCCTTCGGCGCAGGCGAGCGCATCCGCCGGGCCCGAGCCTGGCTGGACACCCACGAAGACGAACTCCATGCGTCCCTCATGTGACCCCATCTCCCCGTCCGTCCCGCTCCATGTGCCCACCAGCCTCGATGTGATGGGCACCTCGCATGTGCTCGGCGGCCGGCGTGCGTTGCCCGGGTTCGGTCAGTCGGCTACGCGTCCGCCGTCCGGCGTCGCTCTACGTGCCCGCCATCCTCGGTGTGGTGGGTGCCTCGCTTGCGCCCGGACGGGTTGTGTGCTTTCGGCCGGTCCTATGGGGTGGCGGCAGGTCTTGGCTCCCGTGTCGGGCGGG
>NZ_POUA01000326.1 GCF_003236385.1 Spongiactinospora gelatinilytica | reverse complement strand
CGGGGAGTGGGGGCCGGAGGTGCGGGACGCGGCGCTGGCCGTGTCGCTGGCCGCGTTGCGGCTCGAACCCGGCAGGTGGGACGCCTACCTCGGGCGGGGTGCGCAGCGGGTACGGCTCAAGAGCATCGATCCCGGCTTCTCCCTCGATCACCTCGATGCCTACGCGCTGGCCAGGCGGACCATCGCCTACCGGGCCTACCGCACGCTCAACGGCAATCTGGCGCTGAAGATCTCCGAGGTGCGGCCGGTGGCGGAGGTGCGGGCGGTGTGGTTCCGGGAGGGGCGGTTCGAGGTGACCGGGCTGCTGGCCTACACCGGTCTTTCCGACGACGACTCGCGCCACGAGGCCCGCCTCGCGCTGCACCAGGGCACGCCCGATGCGGTGCTCACCGCCGCGGCGACCGTGCAGGGCGTCCGGTTCCACGCCGCACTGTCGCTGTGCGACGTCGTCGAGGCGACCAGCGCCGCCACGGGCCGATGGGAGCCCTCCTTAGAGGTGGAGGGCGTGCCCGGCCCGCTGCGCCTCGGCGCGATGCTGGACGACGTGGACGGCAAACGCCGCCGCCTGCACTACCCGGCCGCCACCGTGGACGGCGTGCCCGTCCGGCCCGCCTTCACCGCCGACGACGAGCTGCGCCTGGAGGTCGGCGTTTGAGGATCTGCGTGGTGCTGCCCTCGGCGTACGGGATGCGCGGTGACGTGCGGTCCGTCGTCAACCTCGCGGCCGAGCTGGCCGAGCGCCACGAGGTGGAGATCCTCAGCGTCAAACGGCACCGGGAGAGGCCGTTCTTTCCGGTCGATTCGCGGGTGGAGCTGCGCTGGCTGGTCGACGTACGGCCGGGCGTGCGCCACCTGCTCCCGCGCGGTGAGATGCGCGCCGAGGTCGCGCTGTGGCGCAGGTTGCGCGTGCTGCGTGCGGACGTACTGATCACCACCAGGCCGGCGCTCGGCGTACAGGCCGCCAGGCACGCCCCGCGCGAGGTGCTGAAGCTGGCCAGGGAGTGGGTCAGGCCGCCGAGCCCGGCTCCGATCAAACGGTTCTATCCGCGGCTGGACGGCGTGGTGACGGCCACCGAGACCGCCACCGAGGAGTGGACGCGGCTACTCGACGGAGGCGCAGGCCCCAGCCCCGCCGTACGGCTGGTGCCCGACGCGCTGCCCGCGGCCCCCTGGCCGCGTTCGCGGATGGACAACCGAATCGTGGCCGCGGGCGGGCGCTGGGTGCCGGTCAAGGGCTATGACCGGCTGCTGCGCGCGTTCGCCGTGGTGGCCGACAAGCGGCCCGACTGGCGGCTGCGCCTGTACGGCGGCGGCTCGGAGGAGAAGCGGCTGCGCGCCCTGGTCGCCACCCTGGGCCTGCACAACCACGTCTATTTCATGGGCACCACGCCCGACCTCACCGGGGAGTTCGCCAAGGCGTCCATCGTGGCGGTCACCTCGCAGGCCGAGGCGCTCGGCATGACGGTGATCGAGGCGCTGGGGTGCGGGGTGCCGGTGGTGGGGTTCGATGGGCCGCGCGGCCCGGGGCAGTTCGTCACGCCGGGCCGCAACGGGCTGCTGGTGCCGGAGGACGAGGGCGACGTGGAGGCGTTCGCGGCGGCGCTGCTCTCGCTGATCGACGACGAACGGCGGCGCCGGGCGCTCGGCGCGGGCGCGCTGGCGAGCGCCGCCGGGTACGCCGCTCCCGCGGTGGCGGAGCGGTGGGAGGAGCTGTTCGCTACCCTGCGGTGATACCGCTTACCGGTAGTTTGGGTACATGCATGGGTACAGCGCGGACAAGCAGGCGTATCTCACCCGGCTCCGGCGCATCGAGGGGCAGATCCGGGGCCTGCAGCGGATGGTCGAGGAAGACTCCTACTGCATCGATGTGCTCACCCAGGTCTCCGCGGCCACCCGCGCACTCCAGGCGGTCGCCCTGGGCCTGCTCGAAGACCACATCGGCCACTGTGTGGCGGACGCGATCAGCAACGGCGGCCCTGAGGCGTCGCAGAAGGTCAAGGAGGCGTCCGCGGCGATAGCCCGCCTCGTCAAGTCGTGAACGATGGCCCGCCTCCTGAAGCGTGAGCGACGGCCCGCCTCCTCAAGTCGTGAGCCCAGGTCATGAAAACAGCTCACATCACCGCCCAGATCATGGAAAACGGGACTAGTCCGTCCCGCGGCGCGAGCTAGTCCGTACACCGGCCCGAAAAATACGTAGTCCCGGCCCTGGACAAGGCCGGGACTAGGCAGATGTGATGGTCTCAGTGACTCGTCAGTGGCTCGCCGGAGCCCGCAATCCGAGCGCGTTGTCGAGCTCTTCCAAGGTCAGCCGTCGCTCCGTGATGGCGACGGCGGTGAGCACCTCGGCGTAGAGCGCGATTTCGTCCAACGCGACACGGTCGTGGACCCGCAGGTCCATGTCGTCGTGCCCCACCGCGTCGTCCTTCCTTCCGCAGCCCACACCCATCACGAGGTTACGACTGGGGGCCTTTCGGCGACATGGCCCATCGGGACCATTCCTTCCGGCTGGTCCCGATCCAGGTATGGATCATTTCCGGTTCGGAGATCACAATTCGATGAAACTTCGCGCCGGAAGGTATTGGGAGGGTATAGGGAAGGTAAGGCGGAAATTACCCCCTTATTGGTTTAAGCCGGATTCATTGGCGAAGATCAGGTGATGCGTGAGTCGGCGGGCCGTCGCCGCGGCCGTCGCGAACCCGCTCGCCGGGGACTCCACGCCGGCCAGGTCGCACCAGGCGAGGCCCGTGGCGTAGGCGGTGCCGAGCAGGGCCGCCGCGCTGCCGATGTCCGGGGGGTGCAGCGAGGGCGGCAGCTCGCCGTCGTCCGGCCATTGGTCGCGCAGCGTGTGCCGGGGGTCGGCGAGCACGGTGTGGACGACGTGCCGCATCTCCGGGTCCAGCCACGGGTAGACCCTGGCGGCCGACTTGGGGGACAGCGCGGCGAGGTCGGCGGCCAGCAGCGCCGCCGCGGTGACCCGCGGATCGTGCCGCCGCTTGGCGATGTAGCCGAGTGCCTGCACGAGGTCGTACATCGAGTGCCTGAAGTATTCGCCGGGCGAGGTATCGCCGACCACCGCGCGGGTCAGCAGCGGGGGGCAGCGGTCCAGCCACGCCTGACGTACGGCCTCGTCGCCCTGGTGGGCGGCGGCGTGGTCGAGGTCGCGGCGGCGCAGCGCGGGCTGGAGCATGGCGAGCAGCGCCGCGGCGCGCGGCCGGAAGCGGTCGTCGGCGAACACGGCGTCGGCGGTGTTGGCCATCACCGCCGCGAGCCGCAGCCCGGCCTTGGGCTCCCCGGCCCTGATCCGCTCGGCGTACAGGCCGGCCAGGTCGAGCAGGGAGACCCTGCTCACCCACCGGACGAACTCGTCGCCCGGCAGCGCGCGCCCCAGGAACTCGCCGAACATCGACAGCAGCACCTCGTTGCCGTCGAACGCCGGGGCGTAGGCCGTCCACATCAGCGTGCCCCACACCGCGGCGACGGTGCTGGCGACGTCACCGGCGAAGAGCCGGCTGAGCGGTTCGGTGGTCAGCGGGAAGTCCTCGTGCCTGGCCCTGCGGGACAGGACGAGCACACGGACCTTCTCCACGATGTCGGCGGGCACGTCGGGGCCGATGAAGCCCTGCGTGGAACCCTCCTCGTAGGAGAAGTCGGGCCCGAGCGGCACCAGGTCCGCGGCCAGCGGGGAGGTGTGCCGCACCACATGGGCCGAGGAGCGCAGCGCCTGGTCCAGCGGGGGCGCGGACAGGTGCCAGCGCCCGTCGACCGGGTCTTGGCGGTACCACCGCGCGTGCGTGCCGAACAGCCATCTCCCGCCGTCCGCGGTGACCAGCATGCGCGCGGCGACGGCCTGTGCCTTGGCCTGCGCCGGCAACCCCGGCCAGCGCGGATCGTCGACCATGGCGCGCACATCGCCCTCGATGGTCGAGAATCCATCCCACTGTCGCACGGCGGCCATGTTAGACGCCTCGCGGGGCGTCGATCATACGCGCCGCGCTGCGCGGTGCAGCTCGGCCCTGGCCATGTACCCCTCGGGCGTCTTGGCGAACGAGGCCCGGTCGGCGTCGGTCAGCTCGCGGATCACCTTGGCCGGTGTCCCGGCCACCAGCACACCGCCCGGTACGGTACGGCCCGGCGGGACCACCGCCCCGGCCGCGACCAGCGTGCCCGCGCCCACCCGGGCCCCGCCGAGCACGATCGCGCCGATCCCGATCAGCGCGCCCGTCTCCACGTACGCCCCGTGGACCATGGCCCGGTGCCCGAGGCTCACCCGCGGCTCCAGCACGGCGGGCTCCCCAGGATCGGAGTGCAGACAGCAAAGGTCCTGGATGTTGCACTCCTCCGCCACCTCGATCCGCTCGTCGTCACCGCGCAGCACGGAGCCGTACCAGACGTTGGCCGCGCGGCCGAGCCGCACCCTGCCGACCACGACGGCTCCCGGAGCGACATACGCTTCTGGGTGGATGTCAGGAGTCGCGTCGGGGGGGAGGGCCGCGATGAAGGGGAGATCATTCATGGATTCATGGTAGTAAGTCGATATTTCCGCAGCAGGTGGAGCGTTCGGGTTGCGGACTCGGCCCGCAGGCAGGAAAGTCGTTTCCTGACGCCCTGGCCGTCCAGCCCGCCGTACCATCGGCCTGAGCCGTCGTCCTTCCTCATCTCGTAGACCCCCAGGGCAATGCCATGACAAACCAGCACGAAAGCATTCCGGACCTGATGCAGGACGACTCCTTCGAGGTCGTCATGCGCGGCTACAGCCGCCGCCAGGTCCACGACTACATGGTCCGTACACGGAACCAGATCCGCGATCTGGAGGAGCGGCTGGCGCGGGCGATCGAGCAGGCGGAGCAGGGCCGCATCGAGCTGGCGGAGGCCCGCAGGCGGATGGTCGAGGGGCCGCAGAGCTACGAAGACCTCAGCCCCCGGCTCGCGCAGATCCTCAAACTGGGCGAGGAGGAGGCCGCGGCAAAGAAGCAGGACGCCGAGGCCGAGGCGTCCAGGGTGCGTGAGGAGGCCGCCACCGAGTCCGAGCGGCTGGTCGTCACCGCGCGCGAGCAGTCCGAGAGCATCCTCTCGGCGGCGCAGGCCGAGGCCGAGCGCCGGGTCGGCGAGGCCACCGCCTCCTCCGAGCAGATGCTCGCCCAGTCGCAGGCACAGGCCGAGGAGGCCGTGTCCACCGCCAGGGCGGAGGCCGACCAGACCGTGCGCGCGGCGCAGGCCGAGTCCGAGCGGCTGCTCACCTCGGCCAGGCAGGAGTCGGAGCAGACCATCGGGTCGGCCCGCGCCGAGGCCGAGGCCACGCTCAACTCCGCCAGGGCCGAGGCGGAGGCCACCCTCGAAGCCGCCCGCGCCAACGCTCAGGCCGCGCTGGCCGCGGCCCAGCACCGCGCCGCCACGCTCGACGAGCAGACCGGGCGCAGGGTCGCCTACCTGACCGACACCCACGGCGAGGTGGTGCGCAGGCTCACCGAGATCGGCGCGGTGCTCGGCGACCTGCTGCACCAGGAGAACGCGGCCGGGCCGCTGGTGAACGAGGCGCAGGTACTCCCGCCTTCGCCGATACCGCAGTTCCCCGCACCTGAGATCGCACCTGAGGCCGCCCCCGAGATCACGCCTGAGGTCACGCCTGAGGTCACGCCCGACATGACCCAGGATGTCCGCAAGCTCGCCGAGTCCCAGGACGCGCTGGAGCCCGCCCCCGGCTTCGACGCCGAGGTCGTCCGCGTGGTCGTGGACGATGACGATGACGAGGCCCCCCGCCCGGCGGGCGAGGTGGAGCGGGACGACGACGCGGAGACCGGCCGCCCCGGAGCGCCGGAGCCCGGTGCGCACGATGCCGTCGAGGCCGACGGGATACCTGACGACGCGTACGCCCGTTCCCGGCACGACCGCGGCTGACCGGCGGCCGTCGTCCCGCTCAGGGTGCGCGGGCGATGGTGCAGTGGGTGATGTGGGCTCGCCGCGCACTTTCGGATGGTGCTGATACTGCGTGGATACCGCGTGGTCCGGGCCGCGGCTTCGTCGGCGCGGCCGGACCGGAGCGGAAACCCCCACCCCCGATAGGGTCCAGAGGCTTCCGCGCTTGTGGTGCCCGGCGCCGGAGCCGCGTGACGCAGACTCCGGCACCGGGCGGCATGGACCCCGTGGAGCGCCCCCCTCGATCCGGTGCGTTCCACGGGGCAGGCTAGGGGTCCGGCCCCAGGGAGTCGGCTCGCTCTCGCTGGTCGATGAGCTGTTCGCGCAGCTCCTCAGGGGTGTCGGCGTCGATGGTCATGGCGAGGCCGGCCTCGCGCTCCGGCAGGGAGAGCGGCTGGTGGCGGGTGGCCCACCACCGGCCCGCGTCGCTGCGCCAGATGGTCCAGTCGGGGTACTCCCGGGCGATTTCTGCGAGATGCCGGTCCAAGGACATCTGTCCACCCTTTCCCCAGGGCCCGGTTTGCGACCTTGCACTTACGAAGGTGCGCCACATCTCTAGAGAAATCAATGATCGTAGGGGTCAGGTCAACGTAGCCGCTTGACGTTTTGCCTTGACTTAGGCATCGAAGTCGTACTGAAGTACATAAGACGCGGCGTCTAAGGTCATGATGTTGACCTCCACCGCGGTCCCTCCCGCCGTGTAGGCGGTGCGGCGGACGACCACCACCGGCGTGCCCGCGGGCAGTTCCAGCGCGGTCACCTCCTCCGGCTGCGGCATCCGCGCCTGGACCTCCTCGGTGAAGTGCGCGGGGGCCTGGCCGAGGTCGCCGAGCCTGGCGTAGACGCCGCCGGGGCCGGTGTCGGGGAGGGTGATGGGCGTGCCCTCCACCAGGTCGGCGGGGAAGTAGGAGGTCGCGAGCTGTACCGGCCGCTCGTCCACCGAGTAGCGCCGCCTGCGCACCCAGATCTCCGAGGCGGCCAGGATCGCGGCCACGTCGTCGGGCGCGGGCTCCCTGGCGACGCGCAGCCCGTCGACCGTGTACGGCCGGCCACGCGTGTCGGAGTCCCAGATCGCCTGTCCCCGGCCCCACTGGTCGCGTGCCAGCCGGCGGGAGCCGTGCCGCCTGATCGGCTTGAA
Source organism: Spongiactinospora gelatinilytica (assembly GCF_003236385.1). Classification (GTDB taxonomy): domain Bacteria; phylum Actinomycetota; class Actinomycetes; order Streptosporangiales; family Streptosporangiaceae; genus Spongiactinospora; species Spongiactinospora gelatinilytica. The sequence continues at coordinate 1,924 of NZ_POUA01000326.1, read as the reverse complement.
CCGGCGCACATAGACCCCGGACCCGCGCTTGGGCACGGCCAGACCCTCGTTGATGAGCACGGAGAGCGCCTGCCTGGCGGTCGCACGGGCGATGCCGTACTCCGCCATCAGCGCGTTCTCACCCGGCAACCGGTCCCCGTCCCGCAGTTCACCGGACAAGATCGCGGCGCGGAGCCCGTCGGCGATGCGCCGATAGATCGGGGGCTCGTTGGACACCGGGGATTCCGACACGTTTGATCACCCTCTGTCACCAACTGCTTTGGCGTCTCCAGAGAACTTGCCCCGTCTTGTCCACGATCGCACAGATACGCAGGTTGGTCCCGAGTTGATTTTGAGTGAATCGTGCCTATGTGGTGATTTGCGGGGGTTTTCTCGGTCCGTAACCGTGGAACGGTCCTGGCCGGTAATGATCGTGCCCATCACCGGCGGGTGGCAATCGCGTAAAGAGAGACACCACGGGCGCCTGAGCTGACCTGCGGGAATGAAATGTCAGGTTACAGGAAGGTGGCGAGAAAGGAAGGTCGTGGCGGCGTCCCAGGCGAGCGGCGCGTGCTCCGGGTCGTGGAAGCGCGGGGCCAGATGGTTGTGGAAGGCGTGCCCGGCCTTCTCGTAGACGCGTACCTCGACTCCGGGCCGCCCGATGACCGCCTCCTCGACCCTGGCCACCTTGTCCCTGGGGATGTACGGGTCCGAGCCGCCGAACACGCACAGCAGCGGCGCTCGCACCGATTCCATCAGATCCGTGGCGTCGGGAATGGCCGACCCGTAGAAGGCCACCACGGCGTCGGGCAGGCCCCGCGCGCCGAGCATGTAGCCGATCGACCCGCCCAGGCAGATCCCGAACGCCCCGGTACGCCCGGCGACCTCCGGCAGGCCGCGCAGGTGCGCGAGGGCGGTGGCGCTGTCGTCCACGCCGCGCTCGAAGTCGAAGCGGGAGGCCAGGTCGAGCGAGGCCGCCAGGCCCGCGTCGTCGTGGGCGCCCTCCCAGTGCTCGTGCAGCCGCCAGAACAGCTCGGGCGCGCCCACCACGTAGCCGAGCGCGGCGAGGTCCTCGCCGACCTTCCTGATGTAGGGACCGACCCCCCAGACCTCCTGGATCAGCAGAATCCCCGGCCCGCGTCCGGACGCCGGCAGCCACACCGGCATGTCGAAGGCCCCGTCGGATACCGTCACCTGTTCCGTACGTGTCGTCACGATCACCCAGGATGTCACGCGACACATAGATCGCCAACAGCTCACGCGCTGGCGTCCGCGGCCGTCGGGAGAGACGATGCGAAGGGAGTGAGGAGGCGGCGATGTCATACCAGAACGGTCATTTCATCGGCGGCGAGTGGATCGCGGAGGGCGCGACCTTCGCCAACCACGACCCGGTGACCGGCGCCGAGATCGGCCGGATCCACGAGGCCGGCCGGGAGACCGTGGACCGGGCCGTGACGGCCGCCAGACGCGCGCAGCCGGGCTGGGCCGCGCTGCCGGTGGCCGAGCGCGCGGCGTGGCTGCGGCGGCTCGCGGACGGCATGGAGGCGCGGTTCGACGACCTGGTGGCCGCCGAGGTCGCCGACACCGGCAAGGACGCCGTGCAGGCCCGCACGCTGGACATCCCGCGCGGCGCGGCCAACTTCCGGGTGTTCGCCGACATAGCCGCCCAGCGCCCGGACAACGCCTACCATCTGCCCGGCACGCTGAGCTACACCATCCGCCGCCCGCTCGGAGTGGTGGCGGTGATCGTCCCGTGGAACCTGCCGTTCCTGCTGACCACCTGGAAGACCGGGGCGGCGCTGGTGGCGGGCAACACGGTCGTGATCAAGCCGTCCGAGCTGACGCCGGGGTCGGCCGCCGCGCTGGCGGACATCGCGGCCCGGGCCGGGCTGCCGCCCGGCGTGCTCAACGTGGTCAACGGGCTGGGCGCGGGGTCGGCGGGGGA
>NZ_POUA01000325.1 GCF_003236385.1 Spongiactinospora gelatinilytica | reverse complement strand
CCATGTCATGACGAACACCCCGAATCCCCTGCGGTGGCGGCGACCTCACCGAGGAACGCGGCCCTGGTCGGCCGCAGCACCCGTAGTTTGGACAGGGCCCGCGACGCCTGACTGCGGACCGTGCCCGCGGAGATGCCCAGCATGGCGGCGATCTCCGCGTCGGACATGTCCTGGTAGTAGCGCAGCACCAGGACGGTCCGCTGTTTTCGCGGCAGGGCCCGCAGTTCGTCCCACAGCACGGAGTCGCTGCCGATCCGGTCGAGGTCGCCGTCGTGGTACGCGGCCTCGGGGACCGCCGCCACCAGGTCCTCGCGCCTGCGTCTGCGCCACCAGCTGATGTGAAGCCGGGCCATCGTCGTGCGGACGTAGCCCTCTGGGTCGTCCTTCTTGCGCACCCGCGGCCACGCGCCGTCGAGGCGCAGCAGCGCCTCCTGCACGAGGTCGGCGGCGTCGTGGGCGTTGCCGGTGAGCACGAAGCCGTACCGGTACAGCGCACCGCCACGAGCGCGCACGAACTGCTCAAAGTCCACTAACCAGGGACGCACGAGGACCCCCGTCCGCTGCACACGGTCACCGGAAATCCTGGGCCGTCGCCGCACGCGGCAGAAAACCGCAGGTCGGCGACGGGGGGCACGGGCTAGGGTTGCACGGCATGCGATCGATCTTCATCATCACGGGTGTCCAGGCGTCGGGCAAGTCCACCGTGGCCCGCCTGCTGGCGGAGTCCGCGGAGTTGCCGAGGTCCGTGCATGTGGGGGGTGACGTCTTCCGCAGGATGGTGGTCAACGGGCGGGCCGAGATGACGGCGGAGCCGTCGCCGGAGGCGGTCGCGCAGTTGCGGCTGCGACACCGGCTGACCGCGACGGTGGCGGACACCTACTTCGGGGCGGGGTTCGGGGTCGTGATCCAGGACGTGATCATCGGCCCGTACCTGGGGGAGATGGTGGCGGCGATCAAGTCCAGGCCGTTGCACGTGGTCGTACTCGCGCCGAGCGTGGCGGCGGTGGCGGCGCGGGAGGCGGCGCGGTCCAAGGACGTGTACGGGATCTGGACGATCGAGGCGCTGGACCGGACATTGCGCACCGAAACCCCCCGGCTGGGGCTCTGGCTGGACACCTCGGAGCTGACGCCCGAGGAGACCGTTGCCGAGATTCTCAGCAAGGCCGAAGACGAAGCCCGTATCTATCCGTAACACTATCCGTTATAACGGCAAATACCAGTACAAGTCCGGTCGACCCAGTGGCCGGGCGAGACGTCATGACGGACGAGGTAAGCCTGCCCTAGGGGAGGCCCGCGATGAACCATCTCGCGAGCGACGACCTTTTGGACGCCGGCCCGCCAGGGGCGGTCCCGGCAGGACGCGAGCCTGCGCGGAACGCGGCCCTGCACGGAACGCGAGCCTGCGCGGAACCAACACCAGGACCGGAGGCACCCCCAGGACCGGAGGCAGCGCGAAGTCGGCAAGCAGCACGAAGACCGGAAGGAGACCGGTGGACGGCCGGGTCCGGGAAACAGAACCGCTCAGACGCACGAAGAGGGATGGTCATGACCGTGACGAGGGCGATGCGTCAGGCGCTCCTCGCGGAGATGCGCAGGCACACCGGCGTGGGCGACGCGATCGCGGAGGCGTTCCTCACCGTGCCCAGACACGTCTTCCTGCCCGAGACGCCGGTCGAGCAGGTCTACCGCGACGAGGTGATCGTCACCAAACGCGGCGCGGACGGCATGCCGACCAGTTCGTCATCGCAGCCGACGATCATGGCGGCGATGCTCGGCCAGCTCGCCGTACGCCCGGGTGACCGGGTGCTGGAGATCGGCGCGGGCACCGGGTTCAACGCGGCGCTGCTGGCCACGCTGACCGGCTCGGGCGGCGAGGTGGTCAGCGTGGACATCGATCCGGACCTGGTGGATGCCGCGCGTTCCAACCTGGAGGACGCGGGATGCTCCGGCGTCACCGTCGTGGCCGGCGACGGGACGGACGGCTTCGCCGCGGGCGCGCCGTACGACCGGATCATCGCGACCGTGGGCGCGTGGGACCTCGCGCCCGCGTGGCTGGAGCAGCTCGCGCCCGGCGGGCGCATCGTGGTCCCGCTCGACCTGTACGGCGTGCAGCGGTCGGTGGCGCTGGAGCGCGCGCCCCGCCAGACGTCCGGACGCTGGGGCAGCGTCTCCGTGCTGTCCTGCGGTTTCATGCGGATGCGCGGCCCGCTGGCCGGTCCGGAGCGCTACGAGGTACTCGACCCCGCCACCGGCCTGACGATCTTCCTGCCCGACGGGCGCGACGCCCACGGCGTGCTGAGCGCGCTGGAGGGCCGGGTCACCGCGCGGGCCGTGGCGACCGGGCTGCCGGTCGATCCCACGGTGCTGTTCGACGGGTTCAGCCTGTGGCTCGCCGTACACGAACCGCGCTGGTGCACCCTGTGGGAGGCGGGCGGCACCCGGCTGCCGCCCAGCCCGCTGACCATGCAGGGCACGTCGGTGTCCGCGGGCATCCGGGACGGCGGCGGCATCGCCCTGCTCACGACCGAGAAGACCGGCCGCGACGCGGGCTGGGGCGTCGGCTACCCGTCGCAGGTGGAGGAGGTCGTCGCGCGCGGGTACGGCCCGGACGGCATGCGCCTGGCCGACGAACTCGCCGCGCACGCGCGTACCTGGCTGGCCGCCGGCCGCCCGATGACCGACACCCTGCACATCGACGCCTACCCGGCCACCATGTCCGTCTCGACCGCCCCCACGACCCCGCTGCTCGAAAAGCGGCACACGACCCTCGCGATCACCTGGCCCGCCTGCTGAGTCATGGCACGATCTGCAACTGGGCCATCATGCCCAGCGAGGAATGATCCAGGAAGTGGCAGTGGTAGACGTACCGGCCGAGGTGTTCGGTGAACCGCACCTTGATGCGGGCCGACGCCCCCGGCGGGACGTAGATCGTGTCCTTGCGCCCCAGGTCGGTCGGCCACGGCGGCTCGCCGTCCCGGTCCAGCACCCGGAACTGCTCCAGGTGCAGGTGGAAGGTGTGGTTGATGCCGCCGCGCTCGACGTCGGCGTTGTGGATCCGCCAGATCTCCGTGGCCCCCCGCCTGACCTGGAAGTCCACCCGCGCGGGGTCGAACTCCTGCTCGTTCATCAGGTAACGCCACTTGGGCGTGGTCAGGTCGAGGTTGAAGACCACGTCGCGGGTCACGGTGGCCTCGGGCAGGTCCGGTAGCGGGCGCAGTACGTCGGGCACCCGGCTGTGGTCCCTGGCCCTGCGCACGACGTCGAAGCGCAGCACCGTGCCCGATGTGTCGTGCATCATCACCTGATCGCCCGGTTTGAAGCGGGAGAAGTCCACCACCACGTCCGCTCGCTCGCCCGAGCTGATCAGCAGCTCGCGCATCCGCTGCGGGGCGGGCAGCAGGCCGCCGTCCGAGCCGATCTGGATCAACGGCAGGTCGCCTTCCAGGCGCAGCCGGAACAGCCGGTGCGTGGTGCCGTTGAGCAGCCGGAACCGGTACTTCCTGGCGGCCACCCTGAAATAGGGCTGCGGGCGTCCGTTGGCCAGGAGGGTGGTCCGGGTGTCCGGCACGTCGTAGATCAGCTCGCCGTCCTGGCCGATCAGCGCGTCCCTGATCATGATCGGCACGTCGTACCGGCCCCTCGGCAGGCCGTACTTCGCCTCCGCCGGGTCCTCGATCACGTAGAACCCGTGCAGGCCCGCGTAGACGTTGCGGGCCTCGGTGTGGTGGCTGTGGTCGTGGTACCAGAGCGTGGTGCCCTGCTGGGTGTTCGGGTAGTCGTAGACCCGGAAGCGCCCCGGGTCGATCACGTCCATCGGGTGGCCGTCGCTGACCGAGGGCACATGCCCGCCGTGCAGGTGGACGTTGGCCGCGCGGTCCAGGTCGTTGTGGTACTTGACGATCACCCGGCGGCCGGTCCTGACCTGGAAGGTGGGGCCGACGAAGCCGCCGCCGAAGGACAGCACCGGGGTCAGCAGGCCCGGGACGATCTCGACCCGGGCGGGCTTGATCCGCACTTGGTAGACGTCGGCGTCCGGCCGTACCTGGACGGGCCTCGCCACCGGCGGCAGCGGCATCTCCACCGAGAAGGCGGGGACGTGCGCCAGCCGCCGGGGACGCGGGCCGTGCCGGCCGTCCCGGCCGGGGGGCAGCAGCGCCGCCGCGCCGGTGAGTCCGCCGAGCGCCAGCAGGTTTCGCCGGTTGAGCAGGTGATTCCCAAGCCGGTTGTGCATGTGATTCCCAAAGAGGTCGGTCGCGAGGAGAGCCAATGGTCCTGCGCACACTCTCGCCGCCGCGGCGATCGGCGGAAATCACGACTCGGGGGGTACGGAAATCATTGGCGAACACATGGGCGTCCGAACACCAATAGCCCCCCGAAGTACGACGGAAGAGTACCTTGGCGTAATGGATCACAGTGCGCGGGCCGCGGGCGCGGTCGTCGGGTCTGCGGTGGGCGACGCGCTGGGCGCGCCGTTCGAGTTCGGTCCGGCGGGCGCGTTCTCGGCGCGGTTCCCGAAGCCGGGCGCGGGCGAGGAGATGTGCGGGGGCGGCGGCTGGGAGCCCGGCGAGGGCACCGACGACACCCAGATGGCACTGCACGTCGCGTACTCGCTGGTGGAGCGGGGCGGGCTGGACCTGCCCGACATCTACAAGCGGTTCAAGCGATGGGCCAAGGCCGATCCGAAGGACATCGGCCTGCAGACCCTGTCGGTCCTGAGCAGCTTCCGCTCCTGGGACAAGGCCGCGGCGCACCACTTCAAGACCAGCCTCCGCGCGGCCGGGAACGGCTCGCTGATGCGCGCGACCCCCTCCGCCGTCCACTTCGCCGCCCAGGGCAGGGCGGCCACCATGAACGCCGCCCGCCGGATCGCCGCCCTCACCCACGGCGACCCGGCCGCCTGGGAGGGCACCGCGATCTTCCAGGAGCTGGTGCGCGTCGCGCTGGACGGCGGCGACCCGCTCGCCGCGATCCCGGACGCGCTCGACGCGGTCGATCCCGGGCAGCGCGACCGTTATGTGACCGTGCTGGCCGAGGACTGGCATCCGAGCCAGGCCACGGAGTTCAACGGCGCGGTGTGGCCGTGCCTGGGGTCGGCGGTGTGGGCGCTACGGACGACCTCTGACTATGAGGAGGCTCTGCGTGCCGCCATCGACCTCGGCGGCGACACCGACACGGTGGCGGCGGTGACCGGGGGGCTGGCGGGCGCGGTGTACGGCCTGGCGGCGATCCCGGAGCGCTGGACCGCGCCGCTGTACGTGCCGCTGCCCGGCTCCCGCGACCATGAGGTCGTCCGCCTGGACGACCTCATCGACCTCACCCGGCGGCTGCTTTCCGGTCAAACGTGGAACCAATGAATGCGGCGGCAGGCCGTGCACACGAAACAGGCCGCGTCCCGATTGGCCCAGTCGAGATTGAACAAAGTCATGCCGGTGGTCTGGAGTTTCCAGCGGTGGCTTTCGAAGACGTCGTTGTCGCACGTGTCGCAGGTGAGTTTCCGGCCATTGGGAAATGTGACAGGCGCAGGTTCCGTCATGAACTGGATGCTAGCCAACGGAATCGGGAGATACTCGCCCTTCCGGGCTCCGCCGCCGTACCGGGCGGTGGACGTGCGATGCTGGAGGTGACCCCCGGGAGAGGGGGTCGGCGTGCCCGCCGGACATATCCGACGTATCGATATCGCAGGGGTCTCCTACACCCGGCGGGAGGCGCCGGACGACCTGGCGCACGTCCGTGCCGTGGACACCTTGCGGGCGAGCGACACGCCGCGCGGGCGCAGGATCGTCGCGGCGCTGGTCGTCCTTGAGGGCGTACTCGGCTCCGGCGCGCTGAACGAACTCCTGGACCGCATCGACGACGAGGCGGACCCCCTGGACTGGCCCGAACTTCTCACCGCCGCCCGCGACCTGACCGGCCCACGTACGCCGTGACCCGGCCAGGTCATGATCTTCGGCGAGCCAAGGGCGAGACGGTCGCGCAGGCGGGCGTACCGGAGTGCCGCGAGGAGACCGGGCTCGACGTCGAGGTGACGGGCCTGGTAGGGATCTTCTCTACCCCGGATCACGTGATCGCCTATATGCACGGCGATGAAGTGGACGAGGTACGCCAGCCGATCAACATCTGCCTGCGCGCCCGCGTGATCGGCGGCCGACTGCACCCGGCCCCGGACGAGGCCCGCGATGTACGTTGGGTCGCCCCCGCCAGCCTCGACGAGTACCGGATCGGCCCGGCGATCCGGCACAGGATCGACAAAGGACTGGAGGGCGCGGGACCGTACCTTGGTTGAGCCTGTCTGCACCAGTGGTCGCTGCCCGGGAATTCAACAAGGCCGCTGCCCGTTTCGACAGCCTGATGGCGGCCGAGTGCCGGGAACGCGTTCGCCACGCCATACAGAGGGGGCCTCGTGGGGCGGGATGAAGGTCTCTCGGTCGAGCGCTTGAACGGCATGGCAGCCGGACAAGCCGAAAATGACTTCCGCTCGGTATACGCCGAGGCATTCGCCGAGCCGCCGTGCAACGAGACGGCGAGCGATATCGAGGCCGGCTTCCGCCGTTTCCGCGCACAGATCCGCAAATCGACCTTCAGCGGGGCGCTGGCCCGCACCGATGAGGGAGAACCGGTCGGAATGCAGGGTGCGCAGCGTTGTCCACAGGCTGTGCATGTCCGACCGGCGTGTTCTTCACCGTCCTTCGCGTTGGGCGCTGACCGTACGCCGTATACAGTGTGGGTGCAGCGAAGGTCACGGGGCCGTTGGAAGCGGGGATTCCCAATAGGAAGCGGGATACGAACATGCCGGTGGCGCAAGCGTCGGGCGAAGCCCGACACAGAGAACACGGCTGAGCGAAGCGAAGACGATTGGCCGCGCGGTAGCGCCGGAGCGCCGGAGGCGGGGGGATCGGCCCCGGAGGGGCGTACGTCGGGCGAAGCCCGTACACGAGAGCACGGCTGAGCCAAGCGAAGGCGATTGGGAGCGCGGTCACGCCGGAGG
>NZ_POUA01000324.1 GCF_003236385.1 Spongiactinospora gelatinilytica | reverse complement strand
GACGACGGCCAGCAGCGCGGCCCCCAGCGAGAACCCGTAGGCGTTGGACGCGCCGAACATGTCGGTCATCCGGCCGCCCGCCCACGCCCCGAGCGCGACGCCGAACCCGACCGACGTGGACAGCCACGCCATGCCCTCGGTGAGCAGGTGCGGCGGCACCAGGCGCTCGATCATGCTGTACCCGGTGATGATCGTCGGCGAGATGGCCATCCCGGCCACGAACAATGCCGCGCCGAGCAGCGGCAGGTTGCCGATCAGCACGATCGGCGTCAGGGCGACGGCGAAGAAGATCAGCGCCCGGACGAACCGGCCGCGCAGCGAGAGCTTCCAGGAGCGCGCGCCGTACCAGAGCCCGGAGACCATGCTGCCGCCCGCGAACGAGGCCAGCAGCGCCCCCGACAGCGCCTTCGCGTGGTGCTCCTCGGCGAAGGCCACGGTGATGAGGTCCACCGAGCCGAACACCGCGCCCATGGCGAGCAGGACGCAGCACAGCAGGACCACGCCGGGGATCGTGATGGGGCTGCCCGAGCGTCCCGCGGCCTTGCCGGACGGCGGCTCGGTGCCGCGCTGGAGGGCGAAGAAGAGCGTCCCGATCACCGTGGAGACCAGCGCCACGATCAGCCCGGCGTACAGGTTGACCCCGGTGGCCAGGGCGGAGACCACGGCCGGGCCGGCGACGAAGATGACCTCGTCGGCCACGGACTCGAAGGAGAAGGCGGTGTGCAGCTTGGGCGAGCGGCCCAGCAGATGAGTCCAGCGGGCCCTGACCATGGAGCCGAGCGAGACGGCCGCCGCGCCCACCACCACCCCGGTGGCGTACAGGGTCCACTGCGGCGCGCCGAGGCCGGCGCACAGCATCAGCCCGACCAGGGCGGTGCCGTGCACGAGCACCAGCGGGATCAGCACCCTGCCCTGGCCGAACCGGTCGGCGAGGCGGCCCGACAGCGGGGCGGCGATGGCGAACGCGATCGACACCGTGGCCGACACCGCCCCGGCCGTGGTATACGAATCGGTCAGCCCGGATATGAGCAGGACGATTCCGATGCCGAGCATCGACATGGGCATTCGCCCGAAGAATCCGCTGATGACGAAGCCCTTGACCCCGGGCATGTCGAACAGCCCACGGTACGCCCCCACCACTTCGACTCCCTTCGCACGCGCTCGGCGTGGAATTCGGCGCTCCTTCACCCGACCGCGTGCTCGGCACCGGAAACCGTGCCGGGCCGTCGGTGGCCGCGGGCCCGGACCCGGCGGCGAGGGGGAGACTTATGCCCCTCTGGACGATGACGCACTATTGAGACTTGAATCAAGTGGATTTTCGCATTTGACGGCGACCGCGTGGACGGTGGGATAGCGTGAACCCGATGTCCCCCGCCACCCGGTCCTCCTACCTGCCCGTCGTCCTGGCCGGGCTGACCGCGACGATCGTGGTCACCGCCGTCGTGGCGGGCTACCTGCTGTTCCGCCCTGAACGGTCGGTGGGTTCGGTACGCGTTGATCGCGCAGTGGCGGGTGGCGGCAAGGCCCTCACCGCCCTGGACCGCATGGTGCCCACCACCGCCCCGCACGCCGCGACCGCGCCGACCACCTCCGCCCCCGCGCCGCGGATGACCGGCGGCCCGGGGATCACGCCCACGCCGCCGCAGGTCTTCGCCGTGGCGCAGGCGTCGGTGCCGCGCGCCACACTGCACAAGATCTCCGCGCTGAAGCACGTCCAGAAGATCGCCGCGGTGGACGCCGGGACCGTCCGCGTCTCCGGCACGGCGATCAGCCTGCTGGCGGTGAAGCCCGCCGAGTTCCGCTCCTGGACGCCCAAGGCGGTCGCCGGCGAGCCGGGCGTCTGGGACGCGATCGCAAAGGGCGAGATCGTGGCCGACGCGCGGGCGGTCCGGCGGCTCGGCATGCTCCTGGGCGCCGACTACCAGGTGGACAATGGGCCGCGGCTTCGCCTGGGGGCGTCCGCCGCGCTCGGGCTGCCGGGCGTGGACGGCCTGGTCAGCGTGGAGGTGGGACGCGGGCTCGGCCTGCTGCCCGGCGTGGCGGTGCTGGTCCACGGGGCGGACGAGCACGTCGCGGCTCTGGGCTCGGGGGTGCGCGCGGCGCTGGGCCAGAAGTCCCAGGTGGTCGCGGTGGGCGAGGCCGCGAACCGGGTCACGAAGGCCGCGAAAGCGGGCAAGGACGGCAAGGCGGAGGACGGCGCGGCGCGCCCCAAGGCCCCGCAGCGGGTGGTGGTGGGAAGGCCGGGCAGCTACCTGGAGCTGTACCAGGTCTCCGCGAAGGTCTGCCCGGGCCTTTCCTGGACCGTGCTCGCCGCCATCGGCCAGGTGGAAAGCTCCCACGGACGCAACAACGGCCCGTCCTCGGCGGGGGCGCTGGGGCCGATGCAGTTCATGCCGGCCACCTGGAAGGCGTACGGCGTGGACGGCGACGGTGACGGCAAGGCCGACATCTGGAGCCCCTACGACGCGGTGCCCTCGGCCGCCAACTACCTCTGCGCGAACGGTGCGAACCAGGGCGGCAAGAAGCTGGAGAAGGCCGTCTGGTTCTACAACCATTCGTGGAGCTATGTGCGCAAGGTGCTCGGCATCGCCGAGGGTTACGCCCGGCAGTACGGCTGACCCCGCGTCAGCCGGCGGCGACCCGCTCCGCCGGCTGCGGACGTTGCGGCCTCGGGCAGCAGGTGGCCGCGCACATCACCGGCTCCGGCTCGGCCATCAGCTCGCCCACCATGCTCACGAACCGCGGATGCGTGCCCGCCGTGGCCGCCCGGGTGAGGCGCATGCCCAGCTCCCGCGCCCGGTCCGCCGCCTCCACATCGAGATCGTAAATCACTTCCATGTGGTCGGAGACGAACCCGATGGGCACCAGCACGACGGCGGCGACACCGTCCTTGTGAAGGTCCGTCAGGTGGTCGCAGACGTCGGGCTCCAGCCACGGCACCTGCGGCGGCCCGCTGCGGCTCTGCCACACCAGGTCCCAATCCTGCCCGGAGCGGCCCACGGCCTCGGCCACCAGCCGCGCCGTGGTCCGCAACTGGGCTTCGTACTCGCCGCCGGAAGGCCCCGCGCTGCGCGCCATCGTCACCGGGACGCTGTGCGCGGTGAACACCAGTCTCGCCGTCGCCCGGTGCTCGGCGGGCAGCTCGGCGAGGGCCCGCTCGGTGTGGTCGGCCATCGCCGCGACGAACCCGGGATGGTCGAAGTAGTGCCGCAGCTTCACGATCTCCGGCGCGCCCGCCACCTGACCCACCGCCCCGGCGATGTCGTCCAGGTACTGGCGGCAGCTCGAAAAGCCCGCGTTGGCCGCCGTGACGAACGCCGCGGCCTTGCGCACCCCGTCGGCCGCCATCTCCCGTACCGCGTCGGTGAGGAAGGGGTGCCAGTTGCGGTTGCCCCAATAGACCGGCACGCCGAGCGTCGGCTTGAGCGCCGCCACCAGTGCCCGGCACTGGTCGTTGATCGGGCTCACCCCGCCGAACCGCTGATAGTGCGCCTCCACCTCCAGCAGTCGCTCCCTGGGCACCCCTCGTCCTCTGACGACGTTCTCCAGGAACGGCATCACGTCATCCGGCTTTTCCGGCCCGCCGAACGATACGACCACCAGCGCATCGTAATTCCCCATGCCCCTATCCAACCCGATTCCCTCGCCGGTCCCGCGCGCGGTGCCGCGAATGACACCGCCCGGTAGATTCAGGACGTGACGGACTTCAGGGATGTGTTCAAGGACATTCGGGACTATGTACGGGTGCCGCGCGTCGTCGGCCTGCGGTTGTCGCCGGACGGTACGAGGCTCGTCGCGGTCGTGCAGGCGCTGAATCCCGACGGCAGGTCCTACGGGACCGCGCTGTGGGACATCCCGGCGGCGCCGGACGGCACGCCCCGCAGGCTGACCAGGTCGGCCAAGGGCGAGGCCGCGGCCGAGTTCACCGCGGCGGGCGACGTGCTGTTCGTTTCCGCGCGGCCGGACCCGACGGTCAAGGCCGACGACGACGAGGCGCCCGCGCTGTGGCTGTTGCCCGCCGAGAGCGGGGAGGCCCGCCGGGTCGCGGCCAGGGCCGGGGGCGTCAAGGCGGTGCGGTCGGCCGGCGGGGCCGTCGTCTTCGCCGCGGACGTGCTGCCCGGCACCGAGGCGGGCGACGCCGAGCGGCGCAAGGCGCGCAAGGAGGCAGGCGTCAGCGCAATACTTCACGACGCCCACCCGGCGCGGTACTGGGATCACGACCTCGGCCCCGGCCAGACGCGGTTGTTCGCCTCCTCCGCCGTGGGCGACCGGCTGGAGGAGATCAGGGACCTGACCCCCGAGCCGGGCCGCGCGCTGGACGAACCGAGCTTCGCGGTGACGCCCGACGGATCGGCCGTGGTGACGACCTGGGCGACGCCGAGGCCGGGCGGGGAGAACCGCAGCGACCTGGTGGCCATCCCGATCGGCGGCGGGGAGCGGCGGGTCCTGGCCTCGGTGGAGGGCTACGACTTCCTGGGGCCGATCGAGGTCTCCCCGGACGGGCGGTACGTGGCCTGCTCGCGTGAGACGCACGCCCGTGACGGGGCCGACCCCAGGCTGCCCGAGAGCGTGCTCTGGGTGCTGGACCTCGCGACCGGGGAGGGCCGCGCGCTCGGCGAGGGCCTGTGGCCCGCCGCCATCGCCTGGGCCCCCGGCTCGCGCGCGGTCTACGTGATCGCCGACCGCGCCGGCCGCAGACCCGTCTTCCGCGTGTCCCTGGACGGCGGCGACCCGGTACGGCTGACCGGCCCCGACTCCTCCTACATGAACCTGTGCCCCGCCCCCGACGGGACCACGCTGTACGCCCTGCGCAGCGGGATCGCCGAGGCCCCCGCCCCGGTCCGCCTCACCCTCGGCGCGGACGGCACGCGCGAGGAGGAACTGCCCGGCCCCGCGCCACGGCTCGCCGTGCCCGGCACCCTCACCGAGGTGACCGCCATGGCCGACGACGGGGCGGAGATCCGCGGCTGGCTGGCGCTGCCCGAGGGCGCGTCGGCGGACAACCCGGCGCCGTTCCTGCTGTGGGTCCACGGCGGCCCGCTGGGGAGCTGGAACGACTGGTCCTGGCGGTGGAACCCGTGGATCATGGCCGAGCACGGCTACGCCGTACTGCTGCCCGACCCGGCCATGTCCACCGGGTACGGCATGGAGATGATCCGCCGCGGCTGGCGAGACTGGGGGCCGCGGACCTTCGCCGACCTGATGGCCATCACCGACGCCGCCCTGGCCAGGCCCGACCTCGACGCCACGCGGACCGCCGCGATGGGCGGCTCCTACGGCGGCTACATGGCCAACTGGATCGCCGGGCACACCGACAGGTTCAAGGCGATCGTGACGCACGCGTCGGTGTGGCACCTGGACCAGTTCTCCGGCACGACCGACGCCCCGTACTACTGGCGGCGGGAGTTCGGCCCGCCGGACGGCGAGCCGCTGCGCAGGCTGTCGCCGCACCTGTCGCTGGAGAAGTTCACCACGCCCATGCTGGTGATCCACGGCGACCGCGACTACCGCGTGCCGATCGGCGAGGGCCTGCGCCTGTGGTGGGACCTCCAGCGGTCCTCCGTGGTGGCCAAGTTCCTGTACTTCCCCGACGAGGGCCACTGGGTGCTCAAGCCGGGCAACATCGTCGCCTGGTACGAGACGGTCCTGGCCTTCCTCGCCCAGCACGTGCTGGGCGAGGAGTGGAAGACCCCCGCGTCGCTGTCGGGGGAGGGCTCATGACCACGCCCGCCGAATTCACCCGGCTCGCGGCGGAGATCGCCCGCGAGGCCGGTGAGATGCTGCTCGCCAAGCGGCCCGCCCGGCCCGAGGTGGTGCAGACCAAGTCCAGCCCGACCGACGTGGTCACCGCCCTGGACCGGGCCGCGGAGGAGCTGATCCGCGCCCGCGTCCGCGAGATGCGGCCGGACGACGCGATCCTCGGCGAGGAGGGCGGGGCCACCGGCGAAGGCGCGGTGCGCTGGATCGTCGATCCCATCGACGGCACGGTCAACTTCGTGTACGGCCTGCCGGACTGGGCGGTGAGCATCGCGGTCGAGGTGGACGGCGAGATCGTGGCGGGCGTGGTGAACGTCGTGCCGCGCGGTGAGGTGTTCACCGCCTCGCTCGGCGGCGGGGCCTGGCTGGGCGGCGAGCGGCTGCGCTGCAACACCGGGGTGTCGCTTTCGGGGGCGCTGGTCGCCACCGGGTTCGGGTACCAGGTGGGGCGGCGCACGGTACAGGGCGAGGTGCTGGCCAAGGTGCTGCCGCACGTCCGCGACGTACGACGGGCGGGCTCGGCCGCCGCCGACCTGTGCGCGGTCGCGGCCGGGCGGGTGGACGCCTACTACGAGCGCGGCCCGCAGTACTGGGACTACGCCGCGGGCGGCCTGGTGGCGACCGAGGCCGGCGCCCGGCTCGGCGGGATGCGCGGCAGGCCGGTCGGCCCGGACATGACCCTGTGCGCCGCGCCGGGGTTGTTCGAGGAACTGCACGACCTGCTCGCCGGGTTCGATCCGGAACGCGACGAGTAGCGCGGCCGGCCTGCGGACGAGCGCGGGGGCCGGCCCGGTGCGGACCGGCCCCCTGCGCGAAGCTCGGGCTCGGGTACGGGCTCAGCGGGTGAGCGTGACGCCGTTGTCCACGGCGATCCTGCGGAGGTCTTCGATCTCGGCGGTGAGGGTGTCGGCGAGGAAATCGTCGCCTTCGGACCTGGCCTCCTGGAGACCTCGGTAGGCCTGGTCGAGCCTGCGTTCGATGGTGGTGGTGAACTCGCCCATTTCTCACCTTCTTCCTCGGGGGCGGAGAGGGCCACGCCACCCCTGCGGTGAGTCGTCACCAGGGGTGTGGGACACGCTCTACCCACTGGCATATGTTCCTCAAACCACCATTCGCACAACTTGCCGGTGTGCTTCCTGTCACCGCCTCTCCTAGGGTGGTAGCGGGCTTACCCTGCGCTTACCGCCGCTGTGGTGACAATGGGACACCGTTCCGGCGCCTCGTGGGAGGCGCGCGGGCGGATTCTTCGGGAGGTGCCAGAGACCGATGCGGGTGCTTGTGGTCGAGGACGAGCGGGTGCTCGCCGACGCGATCGCCACGGGGCTGCGCCGCGAGGCGATGGCGGTCGATGTCGCCTACGACGGCGGGGGCGCGCTCGAACGCACCGGCTACATCGACTACGACGTGATCGTGCTGGACCGCGACCTGCCCGTGGTGCACGGCGACGAGGTGTGCAGGCGGCTGGTGGCCGGCCGTACCGCCTCGCGCATCCTCATGCTGACCGCCTCCGGCGACGTGGACGACAAGGTCGAGGGGCTCGGCCTGGGGGCCGACGACTACCTGGCCAAGCCGTTCGTGTTCGTGGAGCTGGTGGCGCGGGTACGCGCCCTCGGCCGGCGGTCGGCGCCCGCGCTGCCGCCCGTCCTGGAGCGCGCCGGCGTACGGCTGGACCCGGGCAAGCGCCTGGTCACCCGCGACGGCCGGGAGGTGGCGCTGACCAAGAAGGAGTTCGCGGTCCTTGAGGAACTGATGCGCGCCGAAGGCGCGGTGGTCAGCCAGGAGGACCTGCTGGACAAGGCGTGGGACGAGAACATCGACCCCTTCACCAACGTGGTGCGGGTCACCATGATGACGCTGCGCAAGAAGCTGGGCGAGCCCCAGGTGATCGAGACCGTGCCGGGAGTCGGGTACAAACTGTGAGTGACAGACCGGACCGGCCGGCGGGGGAGGCCGCGGGCCCGGGATCGGCCAGGCCGACGTTCGCCGCGCCGCCGGACCCGGCCGGGCACGCGGAGCCGACCCATCCGATGATCAGCCCGCACGTCAGCGAGCGGGGCGCCCCGGCGGGCCCGCAGCACGCCGGGCGCGGTGGCCCGCCGCCACCGACCGGCCCGCCCGCCTGGGACGGCCCGCCGCCGCTGGCCGCCCAGCCGCTGAGCCGCGGGCTGCGCGAGACGGTCAGGGAACTGCCCGCCCGGCTGGGCATCCGCTGGCGGCTGACCCTCACCTACGGCGCGCTGTTCTTCGCCGCGGGCGCGATGCTGCTGTTCGTCATGTACACGATCGTCGGCGTGTCGATCGAGTCGGCCTGGCCGGTCGCGCCGTTCGACTTCAACGAGCTGCCGGCCGAGGACGGCCAGCGGATCGTGGAGTGGTGGGCCCAGCACCGCGACGGCGCGGTCGTCGCGGCCCGCGCGCACATGCTGAACCGCTCGCTGCTCGCGCTGCTCGGGGTGGGCATCTTCGCCCTGATCCTCGGCTACTTCGTGGCCGACCGGGCGCTGCGGCCGGTGGCCCAGATGACCGCGACCGCGCGCAAGCTGTCGGAGAGCACGCTGGCCCACCAGCGGATCGACCTCAAGGGCGCCGACGACGAGCTGAAGGAGCTGGCCGACACCTTCGACGCCATGCTCACCCGCCTGAACGAGGCGTTCCACACCCAGCGCAGGTTCGTCGGCAACGCCTCCCACGAGCTGCGCACGCCGCTGACCATCAACCGGACCGTGCTGGAGATCGCGCTGGCCGACCCGGACGCCTCAGAGGACCTCAAGGCCCTCGGCCGTACGCTGCTGGAGGTCAACGCCCGCAACGAACGGCTCATCGAGGGCCTGCTGCTGCTCGCGCGCAGCGAGCGGGAGCTGAGCGTGCGCCGGCCGGTCGATGTGAAGGACGTCACCGAGACGGCCCTGGAACAGCTCACGCCGATCGCCCGCGAGGCGGGCGTGTCCATCACCACCGAGCTGGTCTCGGCGCCCACGACGGGCGACCCGGTGCTGCTGGAACGCTGCGTGGCCAACCTTGTCGAGAACGCGATCAAGTACAACATCACCGAGGCCGGGAAAATCTGGGTACGCACGGGAATGGCGGACGAGGCCCTCGTTGTTCAGGTGGCGAACACGGGGCCGCACGTTCCCGCGTACGAGGTGTCGAGCCTGTTCGAGCCGTTCCGGCGGCTCAACGCCGACCGGGTCGACTCCGCCAAGGGCTCGGGGCTGGGGTTGTCGATCGTGCGCGCGATCGTCTCGGCGCACGGCGGCAACGTCAGCGCGGTCCCCCGGGACGGGGGCGGGCTGTTGGTC
>NZ_POUA01000323.1 GCF_003236385.1 Spongiactinospora gelatinilytica | reverse complement strand
GGTGTAGCGGGGGCGGGCCAGCGGCCGGCCGAGCACGTCGGGCAGCCAGTGCCGCTCGATGTCGGCGACCCCGCGGGCGATCAGCAGGGTGCCGCTGAGGATGGGCAGCCCGATCCAGATGATCGCGGTGCCCACACCGGCGGCGAAGCCGGCGACCAGGAGGCAGAAGCCGACGATGGCGACCGGGAACCCGATCAGCAGGTACCTGGTGTCCACGCCGATCTGCTTGATGAGGGAGCGCATGCCCATAACGCTACGAGTCTCGCGGCGTGACATCGATCCCGCCGACTTCAGTTCCGGGGTGGGGCTAGCCCTACCCCGGTCGGTGGTGCGGCGGCAACGGAAAGTGGGCAGATGGCATCACTGCGCCCGACCGCCTCCAGGCGAGAGGCTCGATGCACTCTCCCCACCCGTCTCGTGGACGAATCGAGCATCACATGACCATCCTCCTGGACCGCCCGGAAACCTCAGTCCGCTCCCCCGCGCCGGCGCGCCGCCCCGCGGCGAGGCCCGCCGCGGAGCACCGGGACGTGTTCATCGACGCGCTGCGCGTCTTCGGGATCTCGGTCGTGGTGCTGGAACACTGGAGCATGCCGCTGCTGTCCTACGACGGCACGCGGATCACCGCGGGCAACGCGCTGTCCGCCCCGGGGGTGTGGGTGCTGACCTGGATCATCCAGGTCATGCCGCTGGTCTTCTTCGCGGGCGGGGCGGCCAACTCGATCAGCTTCGGCCGGTTCACCGGCGGGCCCGCGGCCTGGCCGGCCATCCGGCTGCGGCGGCTGGCCTGGCCGGTCCTGGCGCTGGCCGCGGTGTGGATACCGCTGCCGCACGTACTGCTCAGCATGGGCGTGCCCGTCCAGCCGGTCGAGCTGGGGGCCAGGCTGGTCGGGCAGTTGCTGTGGTTCCTGGCGGTGTACGTGATCGCGGTGGTGGTGACGCCGCTGATGGTCAGGGCCCACGAGCGGTACGGCTGGCTCGTGCCCGCCGCGCTCGCGGCCGCGACGGCGGCGACCGACGCCGTCAGGTTCGCCTCCGGCCAGGAGTGGCTGGGCTACCCCAACATCGTCTTCGTCTGGCTGGCCGTCCACCAGGCCGGCGTGATGTACGCCGCCGGCCGGGTCACCCGGCCCGCGCTGCTGGCCGTGGGCGGCTTCGGCGCGGCGGCCCTGCTGGTCGCCTACGGCCCCTACCCGGGCAGCATGATCGGGATGCCCGGGGCCGGGATGTCCAACATGGCGCCGCCCAGCCTGGCCCTGCTCGCCGTGGCGGCGGGGCAGATCGGCCTGGTGAACCTGCTGCGGCCGTGGATCGTGCGGCTGCCCTGGCGGCGGGTGCTCGGCTGGGCCTCGCCGCGGATGATGACCATCTACCTGTGGCACATGCCCGCGCTCGTCATCGTCACCGGCGTGGTCGTGGTGGGCGCGGGCGTCGGCACCCCGGCGCCGGGCGGCGCCGCCTGGCTCGCCGGGTGGCCGCTGTGGCTGGGGCTGCTCGGCATGGTCCTGTACGGCCTGCTGCGGTGCTTCGCCCGCTTCGAGCGGGTGCCCGGCCTGCCGTACGGGAAGGCGGGCTGGACGGGCACGCTCGTCTCGGCCGGTCTGGTCGGGGCGGGCCTGCTGGCCCTCACCGTGCGCGGTTTCGCCACGGGCCTCGCGCCGGTGCTGGCGGTCCTCGCGATCGTCGGCGGGCTGCTGCTCACCGTGCCTTCCGCCGATTCCTGACAACCCGGGCTTGCCGGAGTGGTCCGAACAGTGCGCGGGCTTCGGCAGTATGGAAGGCGTGAGCCTCATCGATTACCTCCCTGACGACATCGACGCCGAACCGGACGCGATCTACGACGCGTTCGCGGAATGGAACGCCGGGCGGGGGCTCACGCTCTACCCCCACCAGGAGGAGGCCCTGATCGAGGTGGTCTCCGGGAGCAACCTCATCCTGTCCACGCCGACCGGCTCGGGAAAGAGCCTGGTGGCGGCGGGCGCGCACTTCGCCGCGCTGACCCGCGACCAGCGGACCTTCTACACCGCGCCGATCAAGGCGCTGGTCTCTGAGAAGTTCTTCGACCTTTGCGAGGTGTTCGGCACCGACAACGTCGGGATGATGACCGGCGACGCCAGCGTCAACGCGGGCGCGCCGATCATCTGCTGCACCGCCGAGATCCTGGCCAACGTGGCGCTGCGCGACGGGGCGGCGGCCGACATCGGCCAGGTCGTGATGGACGAGTTCCACTTCTACGCCGAGCCCGACCGGGGCTGGGCCTGGCAGGTGCCGCTGCTGGAGCTGCCCGAGGCGCAGTTCGTGCTGATGTCTGCGACGCTCGGCGACGTACGGATGTTCGAGGAGGACCTCGCCCGGCGCACCGGGCGGCCGACCGCGGTCGTCAAGAACGCCGAGCGGCCGGTCCCCCTGGTGTACTCCTACCGGCTCACCGCGCTGCACGAGACCCTGGAGGAGATGCTGTCCACCGGGCAGGCGCCCGTCTACGTGGTCCACTTCACCCAGGCCGCGGCGATGGAGCGGGCCCAGGCCCTGATGAGCATCAACATGGCCACCAAGGCGGAGAAGGAGTCGATCGCCGCCCTGATCGGCAACTTCCGCTTCACCACCAAGTTCGGCCAGGCGCTGTCCCGGCTGGTCCGGCACGGGATCGGCGTCCACCACGCGGGGATGCTGCCGAAGTACCGCAGGCTGGTGGAACGGCTCGCCCAGGCCGGGCTGCTGAAGGTGATCTGCGGCACCGACACCCTCGGGGTCGGCGTCAACGTCCCGATCCGCACGGTGCTGTTCACCGCGCTGTCGAAGTACGACGGCAACAAGGTGCGCCGGCTGCGCGCCCGCGAGTTCCACCAGATCGCCGGGCGGGCCGGGCGCGCCGGGTTCGACACCATCGGCTACGTCGCCTGCCAGGCGCCCGAGCACGTCATCGAGAACGAGCGGGCGCTGGCCAAGATCGGTAATGACCCGAAGCGGCGGCGCGGCTACGCCAGGAAGAAGCCGCCGGAGGGCTTCGTCGGCTGGAGCGAGGAGACCTTCGAAAAGCTCCAGACCGCCGAGCCGGAGCCGCTCGGTTCCCGCTTCAAGGTCAGCAACGCCATGCTGCTCGCGGTCATCAACCGGCCGGGCGACTGCTTCGCGGCGATGAAGCACCTGCTCACCGACAACCACGAGGACCGCAAGTGGCAGCGGCGGCACATCAGCCAGGCCATCGCGATCTACCGGTCGCTGCTGGCGGGCGGCGTGGTCGAACAGCTCGCCGAGCCCGACGAGCAGGGCCGCAGGGCCCGCCTCACCATCGAGCTGCAGGAGGACTTCGCGCTCAACCAGGCGCTGTCCACCTTCGCGCTGGCCGCCTTCGACCTGCTGGACCGGGAGTCGCCCGCGTACGCGCTGGACATGGTCTCCATCGTCGAGTCCATCCTGGACGACCCGCGCCAGATCCTGTCCGCCCAGCTCAACAAGGCGCGGGCCGAGGCCGTGGCGCAGATGAAGGCCGACGGGATCGAGTACGAGGAGCGGATGGAGCGGCTCACCGAGGTCATGTACCCGATGCCGCTTTCGGACCTGCTGCTCGGCGCGTACGAGACCTACCGGCACGGGCACCCCTGGGTGGGCGACTACACGGTCAGCCCCAAGTCGGTGATCCGTGACATGTACGAGCGGGCGATGACCTTCACCGAGTACGTGCAGTTCTATGAGCTGGCCCGCTCGGAGGGCACGGTGCTGCGCTACCTGGCCGACGCCTACCGCACGCTGTCACGGACCATTCCCGAGCACCTGAAGACCGACGACCTGGTCGATCTCATCGAATGGCTCGGTGAGCTGGTCAGGCAGGTCGACTCCAGCCTGCTGGACGAGTGGGAGGCGCTGTCCAACCCGCAGGCCGCGCTGACCGCGGCCCAGGAGCTGGAGGCCAAGCCGCGCCCGGTCACCGGCAACCCGCGGGCGTTTCGGGTGCTGGTGCGCAACGCGATGTTCCGGCTGGTCGAGCTGGCCGCGCTGGAGAAGGAGGACGAGCTGGCCGAGCTGGCCCCCGACGTCGACTGGACCGCCGCGCTGGACGCCTACTTCGCCGACCACGAGGAGATCCGCACCGACGCCGACGCCCGCGGCCCCGCGCTGCTCCGGATCACCGAGGAGAAGGAGTTCTGGAGGGTCAGGCAGACCGTGCACGACCCCGCCGACGACCACGACTGGGGCATCGACGCCCAGGTCGATCTCTCGGCCTCCGACGCCGAAGGCCGTGCGGTGCTGCACGTCACCGGGCTGACCCGGCTCTGAGTTAGCGGCCCGCTCGAAGGGCGCTGGAAGGCCGCTGGAGGCCATTCAGTCCATTTCAGCATGTAACCGGCGGGCAAGGGGTTTCGCTCATGCGCAGCGGCCGGCCGGCGATGGATGCTTGGTCTCATGGTGGACTTCCGAGCAGGTGAGAGCGTCCGGATCGGAGAGCGGTCGAGTCTTACGAGCGTCGGCGTGACCGGCAGCGCCGAGGAGCTTCCGGCGCCGGCGTCCGCGGCCCACGCCGGGGCCGGGGCCGGCGACCTGCGGGCCCCCAAGACCCTCACCGACGCGGCGGCGGCGGCCGGGCTGCGCGACCTCGGCATGGACCGCATGCTCACGGTGCGGAGCACCGCCCGCACGGCGGGCCGCCCCCATGTGCTGATCGAGCAGGACACCGCGCCGCCGCCAGGCGAGTTCCGGGTCGCGCTGGCGGCCACCGTCGGCGACGACGGGTACGGCATGCTGACCTGGCACCCGATGGAGCGATCGGGCGCCGGGCGGTTCACGGTGGAGCGGCGGGCATGGAACACCGCCCGGGGCTGGGCGGGCACGCTGCTGGTCAAGGTCTTCGGGTTCGCCATCGAGGAGGTGAGCGGCGACGTCGCCGAACAGCTCGCCGCCCGGATAGAGGAGCGCCGCCACCGCTACCGGCTGCGGGCCTGCCTGCCCGCCTCCTACGGCACCGACGTGGCCGACGACCTGCCCGGATCGGCGTGGTCCGGCCTGGTCACCGACGGCGGCGAGCGCCGCACGCTGCTGATGCTGCACGGCGCCTTCGGCCGCTCGCACACCGCCTTCGGCGGGCTGCCCGCCGACACGTTCGCCGAGCTGCACCGCGCCTACGGGGGCCGGGTGATCGCCTTCGATCACCACACGCTGATCCACGACCCGGCGGAGAACGTGCGCAGGCTGATCGGCCTGATCCCGGACGGCTCCGACCTGCGCTTCGACGTCCTCACCCACTCCAGGGGCGGCCTGGTCGCCCGCGAGCTGGTCCGCCAGGCCGCCGCCACGGGCGGGCTCGGGCGCAGGCGGCTGCGGATCGGCAAGGTGGTCTTCGCCGGCACGCCCAACGCGGGCACCACGCTGGCCGACGCCGACCGCCGCGACCAACTGCTGGACCGGATGACCACGCTGCTGGCCGTACTCGGCGGCGGCGCACCGGCCACCGAGGCCCTGACCCTGGTGCTGGAGCTGGTCAAACCGGCCGCGGCCGGGGTCATGGCCGAGCTGCCCGGGCTGACCTCGATGGACCCCGGCGGCGCCTACCTGCGCGGACTGGGCGCGGCGCGGCCGGTGCCCGGGGTCACCTACCACGCCGTGGGCTCGGACTTCGAGCCCTCCGGCGACTCCATGCTGCTCCAGGACCTCGCCGCCGACCTGATCTTCTCCGGCGGCAACGACCTCATCGTACCCTCGGAGGGTGTACGCGACCTGGGCTCCTCCGGCACCGTGGCGACCGGCGACGCCCTCATCCTCGTCCCCAAGGACGCGGTCCACCACAGCGCCTACTTCAGCCTCCCCAAGCCGTCGGCCCGGATCATGCAGTGGCTGCACCCCTGAAGCGGGCCGCTCGGCGCCGGTCAGCCTCCGGAGGTCTCCAGCTCGGCTCCCTGGGGCACCACGCCGTCGTAGGGGTCGTCGAGCCAGCCGTCGGGCAGGTGGACGCGCTCGCGCGGGCTGGACTTGCCGCGCGGCCCCTCCGCCTCGGCCGGCCACGGCTGGTCAGGGTCCAGCTCCGCCAGGTGGGCGCGCAACCCCTCCAGGGTCTCCGTGGTGGCCAGCGCCCGGCGCGTCTCCGCGCCGACGGTGAACCCCTTCAGGTACCACCCGATGTGCTTGCGGAAGTCGGCGATCGCGTGCGGTTCGCTGCCGAAGCACTCGACCAGCAGCGCGGCGTGCCGGGCCATGACGGAGGCCACCTCCCCCAGCGGCGGGCGTACGGGCCGGTGCGCGCCCTCACCGGTCAGCGCCGCGGCGAGGTCGCGGAACAGCCACGGACGGCCCAGGCAGCCGCGACCCACCACGACGCCGTCGCAGCCGGTGCGGGCCATCATCCGCACGGCGTCGGCGGCGCTCCAGATGTCGCCGTTGCCGAGCACCGGGATCTCGGGCACCGCCTCCTTCAGGCGGGCGATGGCCGTCCAGTCGGCGACGCCTCCGTAGTGCTGCACCGCCGTGCGCCCGTGCAGGGCCACCGCGGCCACCCCCTCGCCGGCCGCGATGCGCCCGGCGTCCAGGTAGGTCAGATGGTCGTCGTCGATGCCCTTGCGCATCTTCATGGTGACCGGCAGCCGCCCGGCCCCGGCCACCGCCGCGCGCAGGATCGCGCGCAGCAGGTTCCGCTTGTACGGCAGCGCGGACCCACCGCCGCGCCTGGTGACCTTGGGCACCGGGCAGCCGAAGTTTAGGTCGATGTGGTCGGCGAGGCCCTCCTCGGCGATCATCCGCGCGGCCCGCCCGACCACCTCGGGATCGACGCCGTAGAGCTGCACGCTGCGCGGGCTCTCCCCCGGCTCGAACCGGATCATCGCCAGGGTCTTGCGGTTGCGCTCCACCAGCCCGCGCGTGGTGATCATCTCCGAGACGTAGAGCCCGCCCCCCTGCTCGCGGCACAGCGTGCGGAACGCCGCGTTGGTGATCCCCGCCATCGGCGCGAGCACCACGGGCGGCCACACCCGCAACGGGCCGATTCGGAGCGCCTCCACCCGTCATTTCTACCCCATTCGCGGTGTACGACCGTCCCGGTCCCTTCCCGGTTAGGCACCGGCCCGGAAAACCCGCTAGAGTTCTCTCGTCGCCGCAAAACAGCGGCGGCACTGCGGACGTGGCTCAGCTGGTAGAGCATCACCTTGCCAAGGTGAGGGTCGCGGGTTCGAATCCCGTCGTCCGCTCGGAGAGGTCCCGTCACGACTGAGCCTCTGCTCGGTGGAGTGGCCGAGAGGCGAGGCAGCGGCCTGCAAAGCCGCGTACACGGGTTCAAATCCCGTCTCCACCTCAAAAGAATACCGACGAAGGCCTCGGGCGATTAGCTCAGTGGGAGAGCGCTACCTTGACACGGTAGAGGTCACTGGTTCAATCCCAGTATCGCCCACCATTTCTCCTGGCCACATGCCCAGGGATCCTGCCTCCCTCACCACCCGGAGCCGGGTGGAGTTCACCTGTCGGCCGGCGGCATCGGCGGATGGGATCAATGGCAGGCGAGCCGGATGGCGTCGGCCACCTCGGCCGGGGCGGTGGCGAAGACGGCGTGTCCCGCGTCCAGGGTCACCTGGGTGAAGGCGGTCGCCGGGGCCAGTTCGTCGGCGTGCCGGATCATCACGTCCTGCAGCGCGATGGGGAGGGCACGATCGCGAGTCGTGCGGATGTAGGTCCGTGGCACGCTCCCCCAGCGGCCGGCCGTCGCCCCGGTCGGCGTGGTGAGGAACGAGATGGGCTGGTCGGGGGTGAGGGCGGCGGCCATGGCGTGGAATTCGGCGCGGCCGAGGCCGGTGAAGTAGGCCGCGTGCAGTTCGTCCTGGTAGGCGGGGTCGGTGTCGCGGGGGTCGATCCGTACGGCGCCGACGACGGCCGGGTCGCCCACGTAGAGCCCGCCGCCGAGCGCGTTCTTCGCCTCGGGCAGGGCCAGGTACGCCCCGGCCGGGCCCAGCGACGTGGGCGCGAAGGACTGTTCCAGGCGGCCCGTTACGTCGGCGCGATCCTCGCCGTCGGGCTGGTCGGCACGGCCGCCCCCGGCGACCCGTCGGCGGCCGCCGAACCCCGCGCGCTCGCCGCCGGCACCATGCTCGCCCCGCTGAACTCGTCGATGGTGGCGGTGGCGCTGACGCCGGTGCAGCGCGAGTTCGGGTCGGCCGTACGGCCCAGCCGTCGCCGTCGCCGACGCCGCCGGTGTGCAGCCGGGCGCCGATCGGCCGGACGACGAACCCGGCGGCGAAGGTCAGCAGCGCGAACACGGTCTGCGCCGCCGATCCGGAGCCGCCGAAGAACTTGCTGCCGATCACGGGGACGAGCGCGCCGTACAGGAAGAAGTCGTACCACTCGAACGCCGTGCCCACAGCCCATGCGCCGACGACCTTGAGTTCTTGTTTGTTCATCGACGGGTTTCCTCCAGCTTGGAACGCTTTCCCGCCACGGTGCGGACGGCGGGTTGGAGTGACCGTAGGACCGGTGGCGGGCAGGGCCGCAAGCTGATGTCCCCGGTGCTCACCAGCGGCCGGCGCGGTGACGGTCGGCAGGTCATCGCCGTCCTCGAACGCGTCCGTGTGCCTGGCATCGGTGGGGGGCGAGCGCGCCTCCGCCCGGATCGGGTGCTTGCGGATAGGGCCTATGCGTCCCGGCATCGTCAGGTGGTCGAGTGCGGGGATCGGCAAGCTCAAGCGACACCGCGCGGTGGCCACTCGCCAGGACAAGCTCCTGTCCGCTGCGAGGCCACCGTGCAGATCGCCGCTGTCAATGGCTGGTCATCACCCGCTTTGCGGGCACAGGCTAGGCGAGCTTGAGAAGCAGTTCGCTCAGTTCGGCCAGCATGGTGATCATGGAGTCGTGGCCGGTCGGCAGTTCCCAGACCTGCGCGGCAGTGCCGTTGGGCTGGATCGGGGGGACGGGGCGATGGGTGATGCCCGCCGGCATGGCGCCGACATTGTGGATGTGCGTGCGCGGGATCGCGTTCACCGCGTGACCGACCACGAGCCGCTGCTGGAGTGGGTGGAGCGCATCGCCATGCACCTCGCGCGCGACGGAGTGCCGCCGATCGCCGGACGAGTCCTGGGCTGGCTGATGATCTGCGATCCACCCGAGCAGTCCGCCGGGCAGATCAGCGCGGCCATCGGCGCCAGCCGCGCCTCGCTCACCTCCA
>NZ_POUA01000322.1 GCF_003236385.1 Spongiactinospora gelatinilytica | reverse complement strand
CACGCGCTGGCATGGTCACACCACCGCCGCGCCCATCAGGCCCGCGCCCGCAGCAGCCACTACTGGAAACGATGGCTACGCCACAACGAGATCCAACTCTAGATCACGAAACATGACTGTAGTACTAGGTGCCGGTGATCGTCCAGGTGTCCACGCCGCTGATCTCGGTCAGGCCGGCGGGGCGGGGGTCGGCAATCAGACCAGGCTCGCGACCGAGTTCCTCATCTATGACAGCACGGCCGGCAGGCCACCGATCACCTCGCGGCGAACTCGTCATCGCCTGAGGGTTTCAGAGCGCCGTCCACGATCGAAGACGACCAGGTCGCGTCCCGGTACCGACGGTGCCCTCGTTCATCGTTTCCGGCAGGCGGCCACAGAGGCGTCCACACTTCAACGGCAGCCGTACGTGAGCTGAACCACCGGGGCCCGGTGGCACCGTCGGCCCACAGCAGGACCGGTACCAGGGCACCGGTGGCAATCCACCTGTGAGCAGCCGGCCACAGTGCGCGGAGTCATCGGAGACGTCCTCCTCGACGGCGAACATCGCGGGCCGACCGGAATTCCTCCAGCGCACCCTATTGATCGATACACCAATTTTAGCTCATACTGAAATAACTGTAAGAGGGAAAGGGGTCGCGTGACCGACCACGAGCCGCTGCTGGAGTGGGTGGAGCGCATCGCCATGCACCTCGCGCGCGACGGAGTGCCGCCGATCGCCGGACGAGTCCTGGGCTGGCTGATGATCTGCGATCCACCCGAGCAGTCCGCCGGGCAGATCAGCGCGGCCATCGGCGCCAGCCGCGCCTCGCTCACCTCCAACCTGCGGCTGTTGTCCAGCATGGGGTTTCTGTCCTGGCGCACCCGGCCGGGCGAGCGAACCGTCTACTACCGGATGGCCGACGACGCCTGGGCGGCCGTCGTGCGACGCCAGGTCGCCGGGATCACCTCGTTCCTCGACGTCACCCGCGACGGCCTGAAGCTCGTCGGCCCGGACGACGAGCGGGCCACGCGTATCCGCCGGGCGCACGCCGCGTTCGAGTGGATGGCCGAGGTGTTCCAGACCGCGCCGCCCCTGGCCCCCGGCGAGGCCGGGCCACGCGAGGACACGGAGACGCGATGACCGGACGGGTGATCGTGACCGGTGGTGGGATCGGCGGCCTGGCCGCGGCCGTGGCGCTGCATCGCATCGGATGGCAGGCCACCGTACTGGAGCGCGCCCCCGAACCGCGCGAGATCGGCGCGGGCATGTCCCAGGCGCCGAACGCGATGCGCGCACTGGACGCCCTGGGGGTCGGCGAGCAGTCCCGCGCCGCCGGGGTGCCCACCTACTCCGCCACCAACCTGCGCCTGCCGGACGGCCGCCACCTGCAACGGGCCCGTCCCGGCGAGGCGACGCCGCTGCTCGCCTTCCACCGCGCGGACCTGCACCGGGTGCTGCTGGAGGCGGTGCCCGCCGGATGGGTGCGCACCGGCGTGCAGGTCACCGGCGTCCGGCAGGACGATCGTGCGGTGACCGTCACCTGGAACGGCGGCGAGGCCACCGCCGACCTGGTGATCGGGGCCGACGGCATCCACAGCACCGTTCGCCGGCTGCTGTGGCCGGACGTACCGGCTCCGCGTTTCCTCGGCCGGACCGCCTGGCTGGGCGTCACCGGCGCCACCGACCTGCCCGGCAGCATCACCATGGGCCCCGGCGCCTACTTCCTGATCCACCCCCTCGGCGGTGGCCGGGCCTACTGGGCCTACGTCACCACCAGCCCGCGACCGGGTGTCCGCTATGACGATGAGAAGGCCGAGGCCGCCCACCGGCTGCGCGGCTGGCACGACCCGATCCCGGCACTGATCGCCGCGACCCCGAAGGAGGCGGTGATCCATGTCGACATCCGCGATCTGGACCCACTGCCGAGCTACGTACGCGGGCGGGTGGCCTTGCTCGGGGACGCCGCGCACGCGATGAGCCCCGACCGCGGCCAGGGCGCGGGGCAGTCCATCGAGGACGCGGCCGTACTCGCCGCCGCGCTGGCCGGTGAACCGTCCACGACGCACTGCGCCGCTACGACACCGAACGCCGCCCGCGCACCCAGGCGACCGTGCGCGGCGCCCGCGCCGATGGCCGCCGCACCACCTCCCCCGCCCTGCACAGGGCGATGACCACCATAATCCGCCTGGTGCCAGGCCCGCTGTGGCGCAAGGGCCTGAGCCCGGACGGCAACGGCCACCTGGCGATGGCGGCCTCCCTCCTTGCCGTCCGGCCCCGCCGACGGATGATCGAACACATCAGCATTCAGTCTCGGGGTGATCGGCCCGGCGGGACGTGTGCCAGGTCCACGGTGCGGGTCTCCCGGGCGATCAGGGTCGCGGCCAGGGAGATGACGCCCATGGCGGCGAGGTAGCCCCCGATGGCATAGCCGGTGCCGAACCGGGTGTAGAGCGCGATCGCGATGATGGGAGCCAGCGAGCCGGCGAGCACGGAGGCGAGGTTGTACGCCAGCGAGACCCCGGTGTAGCGGACCTCGGTGGGAAAGAGCTCACAGAAGAACGCGCCGATGACCGAGCTGAAGGCGGCGAAGATCAGCAATCCGCCGGCCACGGCCACGATGATGGCGGCGGTGTTCTTGGTGTCGAGCAGGGCGAAGAAGGCGAAGCTCCACACGATGGTGGCGATCGAGGCTCCGAGGTAGATGGGGCGCCGGCCGCGGCGATCGGCCAGTACGGCGAACAGCGGGATGGCGACCACGGCGACGCCCTGGCCGATCATGACCGAGGTGAGCCCGATCGACTTGTCCAGGCCGAGCATGTTGGTCACGTAGGTGATGACCAGCAGCGAGAAGATGTAGAAGCCGGCGTTCTCGCCGAACCGGGTGGCGGCGGCGAGCACGACCTGGCGCCAGTGGTCGCGGATCACCTGCCCGGCGGGCAGCCGCTGCGGCCGGCCGGCCTGAGCCGCCTCGGCCTGCTGGAAGAGCGGGGTCTCGGCGACGTACAGCCGCAGCCACAGGCCGATGAGCACGAGCAACGCGGACAGCGCGAAGGCGATGCGCCATCCCCAGGCCAGGAAGGCGTCTTCGGGCATGGCCGCGCCCAGCGCGGCCAGGGCACCGGCCGCCATGAGGTTGCCCAGCGGCGGCCCGACGTTGGGCCAGGACGCCCAGAACGCCCGGCGTGTGCGGTCGCCGTGTTCGGAGACCAGCAGGACCGCGCCGCCCCACTCGCCGCCCAGGGCGAAGCCCTGCACGAGCCGGAGGAGGACCAGAAGGCCGGGTGCGGCCAGGCCGATCGCCGAGTAGGGCGGGAGCAGTGCGATGAGGAACGTGGCCGTGCCCATCAGCAGCAGGCTGGCGATGAGCGTGGCCCGCCGTCCCTTGCGGTCGCCGTAGTGGCCGAGCACGGCCGCGCCGATGGGGCGGGCCACGAACCCGACCGCGTACGTGGCGAACGCCAGCATGGTGCCCACCAGGGGCTCGGAATCGGGAAAGAAGAGCTGGTTGAACACGAGCGCGGAGGCGGTGCCGTAGAGGAAGAAGTCGTACCACTCCACCGCTGTGCCGGCGAGGCTGGACGCGGCGATGAGCGGCAGGCTGGTGTGTCGTGTGCGCTTGGTAGGTTGGACGGAGGTGTCGGTCATGGCGACCTCCTGCGGTCGAATCCGAGCTGATCGTGACGAGGCTGTGCCGGGGAGGCGTGGATCGATGCCCCTCACCCCGGCGGCTGTGGGCGCAGCCGCCGGGGCATCCCTGAGGGCTAGAAGATCCAGTGAACAGGTTCGGACCCTCGGGGGACGATGTCGCTGAACTTGCCCGCGAGATAGCCGAGGGGTTCGCCCTCGCGCTCGCAGATGGTGTGGACCTCGCCGACGACGACGAGGTGGTCGCCGGCGACGAAGTGTCGTTCCACCGCGCATTCCAGGTGGGCGAAGGCGTCGGGGATCACCGGCACCCCGTGCCGCTCGTGGGTCACGTCGAGGCCGGCGAAGTGATCCTCTCCTGGGCGGGCGAAGCGCAGGGCGAGTTGTTCCTGGCGGGCGGAGAGGATGTTGACCGCGAATCGTCCTGAGTGGGTGACGGCGTCAGTGCTGCGCGCGCCGATGGTCAGGCAGACCAACAGCAGGGGCGGTTCGAGCGAGACCGAGGTCAGCGAGTTGACCGTCATGCCGTGCGGCGTTCCGTCGAAGCTGGTGGTGACGACGGCGACGCCGGTGGCGAAGCGGCCCATGGTCCGGCGCATGGTCAGCGCGTCGATGGCGGTGTCGGGGTCGGCGAGGTGGGGGGAAGGCATGCGGCCTCCAGGCTGATCAGGCGCGGTAGCGTACTTCAAAGGTCACTACGCCTTCGTCGGTGCGCCAGGGGCCGTGCGGCATCCCGGGCGGGCGGCAGGCGTACATGCCCTTGACGAAGGTCTTGCCGAGGGTGAGGTCGGTGAACGAGCCTTCGAGGATGTAGACCTCCTCCCAGAAGTCGTGCTTTTGCACGCCCATGGGGGTGGAGTCGGCTCCCGGCTCGTAACGCAGGATGCGGGTGGCGACGCCGGTGCCGGGGTCCGCCGCCAGGATCCGCTCGACGATTTTCGGGTCGCCGCCCGGGCAGACGGTGAAGTCCACGTCGGTGACCGGGAAGAACTCCCGCTCGGGCTTGCTCATGGCGCTCCTTTGGTGTCAGGCGACGTAGCGGTGTCAGGCGAAGTCGTACTCGGCGAGGAAGTCCTCGACATCGGTGACGGACCGGTCGAAGCCGTAGTTGCGGAAGGCGTAGCCCTTCACGACGAACGGCGCGCCGGCGTAGAAGAGCTCGTACTGGTGATGGCGTCCGGCGAACTCGCTGCCGATGGCGTCCCAGGCGAGTTTGAACAGTTTCACCCGTTCGTCGGCGGGCGCGTTCGGGCTGTAGACGTAGCGGTCGATGTCGGCGCGGGTCTCGGGGTTGGTCATGTCGGCGACGCTGGAGGGAACCTGCAGGACACCGCCGCCGACGAGGTCGCGCAGGATCGCCAGGACGCGCGGGTAGAGTTCGGCCTGCATGCCCATCGCCCCGTAGAGGGCCCGCCCGCCGGGGCGCCACATGCCCTGGTCGTCCGGAGCCGCGGTGTACTCGGCGGCCAGCACCGCGGACTCGACCAGGGAGGCCAGGGCGGCCAGCTCGCCGAGCTTCTCCACCACGCCGGGGAACCTGTCCACGCCGTTCACCGCGGCCACCTTCCTGGCCAGCCCCGCCAGGAACTGGAGCTTGACCGAGAACCGGATCTGCGCCTGCCAGTTGCCCAGCACGTGGGCGCCGGTGTCGAAGAACTGACGGCGCAGCCCGGCGACGTCCCGGTAGACGAACACCCGCTCCCACGGGACGAACACGTCGTCGAACACCACCAGGGCGTCGGTCTCGTCGAACCGCGTGGTCAGCGGATAGTCGTAGCGGCTGGTCGCCGCGGGGGCGTAGGGGCGGCGGCAGTACAGCTTGAGCCCTTCGGCGGCCACGGGCACGGCGAAGCTGATCGCGAAGTCGGTGTCCTCGGGCGTCAGCGGTTTGATGCAGGAGACGAAGATCTCGTCGGCGACCGCGCCGCCGGTGGCCAGCATCTGCGCGCCACGCACGATGATGCCGTCCGTGCGCTCTTCGGCCACGCCGACCTGGACCAGCTCACCGTCCCACGCGTGCGCGGTGGTGGCCCGTGACACCTGCGGCGGGATGATCGCATAGCACACGTAGAGGTTCCCTTCGGCGACGCGCCGCTGGTAGGCCGCGACGTTGGCGGCGAAGTCGCGGTCCCCGCCGGCGAAGACCTCCGGGTGCGCGGCGAACGCGGACACGAACGCGCCGACGTGGTCCGGGCTGCGGCCGACCCAGCCGTGCGTGTGGCGCGCCCAGGTGGTGACCGCCTCGCGGTACGCCGTCAGGTCCGCCCGGCTGCGCGGGGCGGTGAACAGCCGGTTCACGGTCATGCCCGAGCCCGGTTCGGTGCGGCTCAGGCCGGACGCCGGTTCGGCGGCGATGTCGAAGAGTTCGGCGATGGTCCGCGCGATGGGCGCGAACGCGGGGTGGTGGGCCACGTCCTGCACGGCTTCGCCGTCCACGTAGACGCGGCGGCTGTCCTTCAAAGCGGCCAGGTAGTCGGATCCGGTTCGCATCACAGGCTCCTCTGCTTGATCTCGTAGGCGTGGGTCAGGTCTCGCCCTCCGGGCAGCTCCAGGCGCACCTGCCAGTGACTTCCATGGACGAACGTGCCGCTGAGGAGCGGAAGCGTGCCGCAGAACAGGACGAAGCTCGGCCAAACGGAACCGACCGCATCGGTCATCCGGTCCAGCAACTCGGCGGGATGCCGCAACGCGGACACGCCGCCCCGCTGATAGGGCGCCCCGTCCACGCTGCAACTGACGTCGAGGGCGTCCCAGTCCAGTGCCGACAGGCCGGGGCCGAGCTCGACGACGGTGCTCGCGATCGGTTTCGGGCAGGCGGCCTTCGACTCGGCGACGTCTGTGCGCTCCAGCTCACGATCGGTGTGGTCGGACCCCACCCCGAGGAAGTAGCGATCGCCGGCACGGATGAGCACCGGTTCCACCTCCCCCGAGGTCGACGCGCCGTCGACCTCGACCACCGGGTCGGTGGTCAACAGGGCGACGTCGAGGTCGTAGAAGCTCGGCACGCTCGCCGGTCGCGGTACCCCGATGGCCGCCAGCTCCGCGATGTGGGCCTCGACGGCCGCCAGGTCGTGCGCGGTGTATCCCGCGACGATCAGTTTGTCAGGGGCGAACGTGAGTCGTTCGCCGGTGTCCGCGACATCCACCGTCACTGCCGTGGAACGGTCGATCATGGTCTCCTCATCTCTCGATCCGCCTGCCGTACGGCCACCGGCGGTCGGCCAGCACCGGGAACTCGGCGCGTACCTTGGCGATCACGGCCGGGTCGACGTCGCAGAACGTGATCCCCTCGTCGGTTCCCGCCTCGGTCAGAACGGTGCCCCACGGATCGACGACGCGGCTGTGGCCGCCGAGTTCGACCCCGCCGTGCTGCACTCCGGCCGCGTTGCACGCGATCAGCAGCACCTGCTCCTCCACCGCGCGGCAGGTGGTGAACAGACGCCAGTGCTCACGACGCGCCGCCGGCCACGCCGCCGGAACCACCACCGTCTGCGCGCCCCTGTCGACCAGGTCCCGCCACAGCTCAGGAAAGCGCAGGTCGTAGCAGGTGGTGGCGGCCAACGGGCCGAACGGGGTCGGACACACGTCGAGCGTGTCACCGGGGGTCAGCAGCTCGGCCTCCCGTGAGGCGTATCCGAACACGTGCACCTTGCGGTAGGTGTGCGCGATCAGGCCGTCCGGCGCGACCAGTACCGCCGTGTTGAACAGCCGGCCGGCGGCGTCCCGTTCCACGATGCTGCCCGCATGGACGTACGCGCCCAGGTCCGTGGCCCACGCGCGAGCGGCGGCCACCGTCGGGCCCTCCAGCGGCTCGGCCCGTTCGGCGTAGGCGTCGAACGCGAAGTAGCCGGCCGCCCACAGCTCGGGCAGCACCACCAGGTCGGCGCCCCGGGCGCCGGCCACCATCGCGGTCACCCGCTCCCGGCGCTCTGCGGGCGGTTCCTCCGGTGGACTGGCCACCTGCACCAGCGCGACTCTCATGATCGATCCACCACCGGGTGCTCCAGGCCGCTCCAACCGGCGACGTCGGGAAGGTGCAGGGCCGCCCTCGTGCTGGCCAGGTGCGCGTGCAGCGCATCACCGGCCGCCCTCGCCTCCCGGGTTCGGAGCGCGGCGACGATGGCCGCGTGCTCGTCGAGCACCGCCCGCGCGCGGTCCTGCTCGCTCGCCACCGCGTGCAGGCCCATCCGGACCTGCCGATCCCGCAACGACTCGTAGAACTCGGCGAGCACCGGGTTGCCGGCCCGGCGCACGATCGCCCGGTGGAAGGCCCGGTCCAGTTCGATGAAGGCGACCGGATCGCCGATCACCCGTTCCTGTTCGGCCAGCAGTGACTCCAACTCGCCGATGAGGCTTTCGCCCGCGGGCGTGACCTGGCGTACGCACCAGTCCTCGACGAGTTCGCGCGCCTGCATCACGGCACGGACCTCTTCGTCGGTGATCGGCGGCACGAAGACGCCCTTCTTCGGCACGATCTGCAGGAAGCCCTCGGCCTCCAGCCGGAGCAGCGCTTCGCGTACCGGGGTCCGCGAGGTGCCGGTCTCCCGTGCCACCTCCGCCTCGCTCAGGAACGTGCCTTCATGCCGTGGTGAACGCGCGATGTGCTGCTTCAGCCACCAGTAGGCGGCATCTTGGGCAGAGCCCCCATCATCTCGTAGACCGCTCATAGACGCCTTGTATACATGACGCCGACAAGCCGGACAAGAGGGTTCGAGACGGGTGGCCGCAGCACGTGCATTCAGGGCACCGGCGTTACGCTGTCGGTTCAAAGCTTATGGGGATGAGCGAGGGGTTTGCGACATGGTGTCAACCGGCGGGGCGCTCGCCGAGCTGCGGCGTACGAATTTGGAGAAGGTCGTTTCCGCACTGCGACAGGGCGGTACGTTGTCGCAGTCCGAGCTTGCGAGGGTGACGGGGCTGTCAGAGGCCACCGTGTCGAATCTTGTCCGTGTACTCGTCCAGGATGATCGGGTCAAACTCTCGAAGGGGCGACGGAACGGCCGGAGCGTCAACCTGGTCGAGCTGGATTCGGCCGCCGGGGAACTGGCGCTGGCGGTCAGCGTCGGGCGGGAGACGATCACGGCGGCGGCGGTCGACCACGAGGGCGCGGTCCTCGTGGAGCGTTCACGCCCGCGGGTCCCGGAGTCCCCGTACGCCGAGGAACGCTCCACTCTGGTGAAGCTGGCCGAGGAGCTGCGCGCCGTCGGCGAGGTGTCGTCGCGGCCTCTCGTCGGCGTGGGATTGGCGCTGTGCGTCTCGATCGACCCGATCTCGAACACCGTTCCGGAAGGGTTCGGGGACCGTCTGCCGGCCTTCGACCCTTCGTGGTACGGCGCGGACGTGACGGGCGAGCTGGGCGCCGAGATCGGCCTGCCGGTACGGCTGATCAATGACTGCGACGCCGCGCTGCTGGCCGAGGCACGGTGGGGAGCGGCGCGTGGTTGCCGGGACGTGCTGTATCTGCACCTGAGTTCCGGGGTCGGCGGCGCGATGCTGCTCGGCGGGCTCCTGTAC
>NZ_POUA01000321.1 GCF_003236385.1 Spongiactinospora gelatinilytica | reverse complement strand
GGGTGGGCGGCTGCTGGCGCCGCTGTTGGTGATCGTCGTACTGGTGGCCGCCGCAGGCGGTGGCCTGGTGGTGTGGCGGTGGGCGACGAGTCCGGTCGGGTCCGGGTTGTTGCTGGCCGACGGTGATGGCGGGTCGGGCGACGACGCGTTCGCCGTACCCGCCGGAGGGACCGGTGCCAGCCAGGTGCTCAACGCCGTGACCTCGGTCGGCGACACCATCGTGGCGGCGGGAAGTGACACCACCAGCCCCGTGCCGCGCCCCCTGTTCCTGATGTCCCGCGACGGCGGCAAGAGCTGGCAGCTCGGCAACGTCACCGGCCAGGGCGGCCAGGAGCCCGGTCCGACGACCGTGGGCGGCGTGGCGGGCGGCGACGGGCTGTGGCTGGCGGTCGGCGACACGCAGGGCTACCCGGCGGGCGGCGGCCAGGCGACGACCGGCAGGGGCGTGTGGACCAGCACCGACGGCTTCTCCTGGGAGGCCGTGGAGGCGGCCGGACTGGCCGCGTTCCGGGGCGGTGACCGGATCGCCGACATCGCCCGTACCGGCTCGGGGTTCGTGGCGGTCGGCGCGACCGTGCTCGACGACGGTACGGCGGGCCCGGCCGCCTGGCTGTCACCCGGCGGCCGGTCCTGGGAGCGGGTGTCCGGCGCGGAGCTGGGCGGACCGAAGGACGTACGCGGCGTCAAGGCGGTGGTCGCCAGGGGCGACGACGTCGTGGCGCTGGCCGACGCCCCCTCCGGCGGCGCCGGGTCGGTGGTACTGCGCTCCGCGGACGGCGGGCGCACCTGGCAACGCGCAGGTTCCCCGCTCACCGGGGTGACCCCGCGCCCCGGCGCGCTCGCGGCGGTCGGCGACGGGTTCGTGGCGGTGCCCACCAGGCATCGCGACGACGCCGGTGACGTGCGGGTCCACTGCTCCGCCGACGGCGCGAGCTGGGAGCGCTGCGGCTCCATCGGCGGGCTGCCCCGCGACAGTACCGGCGTGACCGGCCTGGCCGCCTCGGCGGCGGGCGTGGCGGCGGTCGCCCAGGCGGGCTGGGACCGCTACGCCGTCTACACCAGCAAGGACGGCCGGAGCTGGGCCAAGGGCACCGACCTCGGCGAGGTGCCGGGCACGCTGCGGGCGCTCAGCATCTCCGACGCGGGCACGCTGGTGGTCGGCGGCGACCGGCGTACTCCGGCCGACGTGGGCAACCAGCTCGTGCTGATGACCGCCGCCAAGGGCCAGGCGGCCCAGCCGGTCGCGCTCGGCGACATCGCGGGCCTGACCCGGGTGGCCAGGGAGACCAGCGGCATGGCCGCCGCCAATGGCGCGTTCGTGACGGTAGGCGCGGCGGCCGGCGACGCCGCCATCTGGACCAGCGGCGACGGCCGCGCCTGGACCCGCGCGGGCCCGCCGGAGATCCTGGGCGGGGCGCAGCGCCAGGCGCTGAGCGACGTGACGCACGGCCGTAGGGGCTGGATCGCGGTCGGCCGCGCGATGAGCGACGCGTCCTCCACCGAGCCGCTGGTGGTCACCTCGGCCGATGGCGGTTCCTGGCGCAGGGTCCCGATGACCGAGGGGCTCACGCCCGCGCAGGGCCACTACTTCACCGCCCCGCACGCGGTCGCCGCCTCCTCGGCCACGCCGGGCGAGGGCGCGGGATACGTCCTGGCCGGCGAGGACCGCGGCCCGGCGGGCGTGACGCCCGTACTGTGGTTCACTTCCGACCTGCGCAGGTACACCCGTTCGGCCGAACTCCCCGCGGGCGGCGCGGGGGTGCGCATCCACGACGTGGCGGCCACGGCGGAGGGCTACGTGGCGGTGGGCGGCGCGGGCGCGGCGCGGCATGAGAGCGGCGTCGTGTGGGTGTCGTCCGACGGGCTCAACTGGACCGCGCTCAAGCGGCTGACCCCGCCGGAGGCGTCGTCGGCCGGGCTGCGGCACGTGGTCGCGGCGGGCGGGCGGATCGTGGCCGTCGGCGAGGCAAGCGTGAACGGCACGACGCGCGTGTTCGCCGCCATGTCCGCCGACAACGGCTCGTCCTGGGAGTACGGCTGGCTGCCCGCCGACCAGGCCGCCGCCGTGACGGACCTGGCCGAGACCGACGGCGGCATCGTCGCGGTCGGCAGCCACGGGCCCTCGGCGGAGAGCGACAGCGCCGCCTGGACCTCCCAGAACGGCCTGACCTGGCAGCGCCAGACCCTCACCCAGGAGGGCCTGGGCGGCTCGGGCGCGCAGTGGCTCACCGCGGTGGCGGTCTCCGGAGGCGACATGGTCGCGGTCGGCCGTTCGACCACCTACAGCGCCGACCACCTCACCCTGTGGCGGACGAACGTCCACCAATGAGCCCCCATTCGCGCAGCGCGTCCAGGACGCCCGGCGACATGGGGAGGCGGTCCAGCTCGGGCACCGGCACCCAGCGGGCGCCGGCCGCGTCGTCGCCCGCCGTGAGAGCGGTGTCACCGGCGGGGACGGCGAGGTAGTCGCGGATCACGTAGACGACGCCGGGGCCGCCGGGACGTTCGACCGTGCCCGCGAGCCGTACGACGGAGACCCGCAACCCGGTCTCCTCCAGCAACTCGCGGACCACCGCCTGGTGGTCGGACTCGCCGGGCTCGACCCGGCCGCCCGGCAGGGACCACAGGCCCTCGCCCGGCGGGTGGCCGCGCCGGATGAGCAGCAGCCGCCCGCTGTCGTCGAAGACGACGGCCCCCACGCAGTTCACCCGCATATGTGCAAGGTTACGGCTCGATCATTGACCCGGCCCTTGACTAATGGGGCAGAGAGCGCGCAGCGTGAGAAAACGTGAGAACCGCTCCGATATGTCCACGTTGTCATGGAAGCCTGCGGGCGCCGAGCGCGTGGTCCAGCGCGTGGCGGTGCCCCGAACACGGGGACGTGCTGCCGCTGCAACCACCCCGGCATCCCGCCCCCGCCGCACTGGAGGCGGTGCGCAAGAT
The DNA here is from genome assembly GCF_003236385.1 of Spongiactinospora gelatinilytica. GTDB lineage: Bacteria > Actinomycetota > Actinomycetes > Streptosporangiales > Streptosporangiaceae > Spongiactinospora > Spongiactinospora gelatinilytica. The sequence continues at coordinate 6,221 of NZ_POUA01000321.1, read as the reverse complement.
CGCCAGAGTGCCCGTGTGGCTGCCCTGGCCGCTGCCGCCCGGCTGGCTGGTGACCGGATTCGCCGAGGCGGGCGACGAGCGCACCGGCACCCGGGCGAGCGTCACCGCGCTGTCCGGCCCTTCGGTCACCCATGGCCCGGCCGACCTGCTGGTCGTGGCCGAGGAGCCGGGCGCCGGAGTGGGGGCGGGGTTCGCCGGGCTGGACGGCCCCGACCCGGGACAGGGCTTCGACGCGGGCCCGCCGCACGCCAAGATCGACATCCGGGGCCACCCCGCCTCGCTGTGGTGCGTGCAGGCCGCCCCCGACCGGGCCGTCTACGCCGGGGAGGCGCTGGGGAACTGGCTGTGGACGATCTCCTGGCCCGCGGAGTCCGGGTGCCTGATCGCGCTCGCCGAGCTGAGCCTGCGCGACCTGCGAGAGAACGACCAGGACCTGGATCTGCCCTACGGGGCGCTCTCGCCGAGGCTGCCGGACGGCGACGCGAGCTGATCTCGCGAGCTGATTTCGCGAACTGCTGGTGAATTGCCCGCGAGCCTCGCCGAACGCTGTGTTCTCTCATCCGGACGGGATAGGGTCTCCCCCGTGACAGCGCGTATCGAGAAAGTGGTGACCGAGGGCGTCGTCGACGTCGACGGTGTCGAGCACAAGGTGGCGAACAACACCTACATCCTGGGTGACGACGACGAGGTCATCGTCATCGATCCCGCGCGCGACGCGGACAAGATCATGGAGAAGGTGGGCGAGCGCGACGTGCTCGCCGTCGTGTGCACCCACGGGCTCGCCGACCACGTCGGCGCGGCCATCGAGGTGGCGTCCCGCGACGAGGCGGTGGTCGCCCTGCACCCGAAGGACCGCAGGCTGTGGCGGGAGACCTGGACGGAGACCTGGCCCGACATCGACATGGAGGACGAGGGCCTGTTCGGGGTGGCCGACGTCCGCCTGGAGGTCATCGCCACGCCGGGCATCACCCAGGGCGGTGTGTCGCTGCTGTGCGAGGAACTGGGCGTGGTCTTCAGCGGCAAGACCCTCCAGGCCGACGGGCCGGGCAGGTTGGGCGGCGAGTACCCGGCGCTGGCCGACCAGCTCACCGCGATCGGCGAGCGGCTGTTCACCCTGCCGCACGCCACGCGGGTGCTGCCGGCGCACGGCGAGGAGACCACGATCGGCGACCAGGAGCGTCACTTCGACGACTGGATCTCCGGCTCGCTGACCGCACAGGACACCACGCCGGCCGCCGAGTCGCCGCTGCCCGACGGCAGGTCCGTCTCCGGCATCCGCCTCAACCTCGGCGACGACTGACCGGGTCCTGACCCGGAAGGTCAGTCCGCGCTCTCGAAGGTGCGGAAGTGGTCCGCGGCGAAGTCGCGAAAGCGACCGGCCGCCGCGGACAGATGGGCGTCGCGCCGCCACACCATGCTCAGCGTGCGCCGGGCCTCGGGTGTGTCCAGACGTGCCCAGGCGACCGGCGCGTGCGGGGCGGCCCGCAGCGACATCGCCGGGACGAGCCCGATCCCCAGGCCCGCGCTGATCAGATCCTGGGTCGCGCCGGGTTCGTCGCCCTCGCAGACGACGGCCGGACGCAGGCCGTACGCCGCGAACATCCGGTCGGCCGGCGGCGTACTGGATCGTGGTCGCCAACGGCTTCATGCAGAGCCCCGCCGGCTACCAGGTCAGGGACGGCATCGCCTACCTCACCGACTTCGGCGCGGTGCTCGCCAACCCGAGCGCGCTGCTCGCGCTCGGCCACATCACCCTGGTGGCCCTGCTGACCGGAGGCCTGTTCGTGACCGGCGTCAGCGCCTGCCACCTGCTGGCCGGTACGGCCGAGCGGCCCTTCTACGTGCTGGCCTCCACGGTGGACCCCCGGTACGGCATGACCATGGCCCAGGCGATGGCGGACGAGGCGACGCTGTGGCCGCTGGCGGCGTTCGCCGTCGTGGTGGTCCCGCTCATGCTCGCCTACCAGATCTGGACCTGGCGGTCCTACCGCGGGCGGTTGGGCGCGAGCGACGCGCCCGTGCTGCTCACCTCCGGCCCGCGCGCGGTCGAACGGCGTTGACGGGTCTCACGCGCACTCGCCGTCCACCGGGCAGGCGGACGTCGGCGCGGAAGCCGCGGAGACCGGCCGGGACGCCGTCTCCCGGCCGTCCGCGTCGAGCAGCCGGGTGACCGCCGCGGCGAGGGTCATGTCGTCCACCACGCCGAACTGGTGCCCGCGCAGATTTCCCTCGCGGTCGATGAGCACGGTGGACGGGGTGCCGCGCATCCGGTACCGGCCGAAGGTGACCGGCGTCGGGTTGTCGCCCTGGTGCGCGTCGACCCCGACCGGGAAACCGATCCGGTACTCGTACAGGAACGCCTTGAGGCTGGGCGGGGTCATGGCCTCGTGGTGCTCGAACACGCTGTGCAGGCCGATCACGGCGAGCTCGTCGCCGAAGGTCTGGCTCAACCGGGCGATCTGGGGCAGACCGTGGGCCACGCACCCCGGGCAGAGCATCTGGAACGCCTCCAGGACCACCACCCGGCCGCGCAGGGCGGTGAGGTCCAGCGGGTCGCTGTTGAACCATTGGGTCGTCGTCCACGGCGGCGCCGCGGTGACAGGGGTGGACGGAGGAGAGGCGACGATCGACACGGTTGCTCCTTAGCGCTTGTTGTGCCGTCTCCGGGGGACATGCCACACTATAGCTAGGAGTCCTACCTACTTTCGACAGTGCCACCACCAGCTCAAATGATGCGGAAAACTCGAACCGCCTACCGAGGATGACCGCCCTGTCGCGCGCCGTGGCCGCGCGGTGGTCACCGGCCTCGAATGCGCGCGCGGTTCAGGGGCCTGCATGCGATCTGCACACTCGCCGGGCTACCGTAGCGACCAGGCCGATGTGACATGCCGAAGGCTCTGCCCGGCACGGCACTCCGGCCCCGCGATCGCCGTCAGACCCGCAAGATCCAAAAGATCCACAAGATTCGACGAGTGAAAGAGTGACGATGACGTTCGAGGACAATACCGAACCTCTGACCACGGCAGCAGGGGCTCCGGTCGCCGACAACCAGAACAGCCTGACCGCCGGGCCGCGTGGGCCGGTGCTGCTCCAGGACCTCTGGTTGCTGGAGAAGCTCGCCCATTTCGACCGCGAGGTCATCCCGGAACGGCGCATGCATGCCAAGGGCTCCGGCGCCTTCGGCAGATTCACCGTGACCCACGACATCACCCGCTACACCAGCGCCGCGTTGTTCGCCGAGGTCGGCAATTCGTGCGAGACGTTCACGCGGTTCTCCACCGTGGCCGGTGAGCGCGGCGCGGCCGACGCCGAGCGCGACATCCGCGGCTTCGCCACCCGTTTTTACACCAGCCAGGGCAACTGGGACCTGGTGGGCAACAACACGCCGGTCTTCTTCTTCCGTGATCCGCTGAAGTTCCCCGACCTGAACCGCGCCGTCAAGCGCGACCCCAGGACGAACATGCGCGACCCGGAGAACAACTGGGGCTTTTGGACCAACCTTCCGGAGACCCTGCTCCAGGTCACGATCATCATGAGCGACCGTGGCATTCCGAAGTCCTATCGCCACATGCACGGCTTCGGCTCGCACACGTTCAGCATGATCAACGCCGCCGGCGAGCGTAACTGGGTGAAGTTCCACTGGCGTACCCAGCAGGGCATCGAGAACCTCACCGACGCCGAGGCCGCCGCGATCATCGGCGAGGACCGCGAGTCGCACCAGCGCGACCTGTACGAGGCCATCGAGAGCGGCGACTTCCCCAAGTGGAAGCTCTACATCCAGGTCATGCCGGAGGCCGACGCCGCGACCTACCGGTTCCACCCCTTCGACCTCACCAAGGTCTGGAGCAAGGCCGACTACCCGCTCATCGAGGTCGGCGAGCTGGAGCTGAACCGCAACCCTGAGAACTACTTCGCCGACGTCGAGCAGGCGGCGTTCACGCCGGCCAACGTCGTCCCCGGCATCTCCTTCAGCCCCGACAGGATGCTCCAGGGCCGGTTGTTCTCCTACGGTGACGCCGCCCGCTACCGGGTCGGTGTCAACCACCACCAGATCCCGGTGAACTACCCGCGGGCCGCCGGGCTGGTCAACACCTACCACCGCGACGGCACCATGCGCGTGGACGGCAACCAGGGCAGCGTGCCCGGCATCGAGCCGAACAACTTCGGCCGGTGGCGGGAGCAGCCGGCGTACGCCGAACCGGCGCAGGCGCTCGCCGGCGCCGCCGACCGGTACGACTTCCGGGCCGACGACGACAACTACTTCCAGCAGCCCGGCGACCTGTTCCGCCTGATGAATGCCGAGCAGCGCCAGGCGCTGTTCGACAACACCGCGCGGCAGATCAAGGGCGCCCGTAAGGAGACCGTCGAGCGGCACATCGCCAACTGCACCCAGGCCGACCCCGAGTACGGCGCGGGCGTGCGCAAGGCGTGCGAGGCCATCGGCGCGATCTGACCGGCGGCGACCCCGGCGGCCCGGTGAAACGGGCCGCCGGGCGAGCCCGCCACACGCTCAGGCGCTCGCGGCGGCCGGCCGGTGCTCGGGGCAGTCGGTCTGCAGGTCCGTCAGCGCCAGCGGCGCTTTCAGCAGATGGCAGTGATGCGGCGCGGCCGGGTCGGCGTGTTCGTCGCGGCCGAAGAACCGGCAGGTCGTGCACATCCGCGCGACGCTCACCACGCCGCGGCGCTGAAGGTCGCCGATCACGTGCAGCAGGGTGTGCAGCGCCGCCGCGCGGTCGGCGACCGGCAGCGCGGCCAGCGCCGCCAGCAACGGCCCGTCCCAGGGCGCCAGCTCGCCCGCGACCGTCTCGCCCGCCTCGGTCAGGCTCAGCACACGCCGGCGGCCGTCGAGCCCCGGTGAACGCGACACCAGCCCCTTGCGCTCCAGCGCCGTGACGGCGTCGGACATCGTCGGCGTGGTGACATCGAACTCCGCGGCGAGCGCGCTCACCTCTCTGCGCGCCCCGGACTGCCGGGACAGCGCGAGCACCGCCTGCTGCTGGAGCGGGGTCAGCCCGTGTCCGCGGGCGCTGCGCTGGGCGAGCGAACGCATGCCGTGCCCGAGCCGCTCAAGGGCGTCGGCCAGCCGCCGGTCCAGATCCGCCGTGCCGCCGGGGTCGGTCACGTGCTCCGTCATGCAACCTGCCTCGAAAGGGTAGGACTCCTAATCAGACCTATGCTACGCGTCATGCCGGGATGTGCCCACCCGGTCATCCTTCGCGGAGTTCCGTTCGGGCCGATCGTGTCGGTGGCGGCCGGTAACGTGAGGCCGGTAAAGATCGGGTCGGGTGGTTCTGGCGGCTCTGGCAGTTCTAGCGGCCCTGGCGGTTCTGGCGGCGGAAGGCGGTCTGTGGTGGAGCAATTGGGGCTCGACGGGATGCCGCGCCGGCTCTACTCCTGCACGCCCTCGCGGCTCAACAGCTGGCTCGACTGCCGGCGGCGCTACCGGTTCACCTACCTCGACCGGCCGTCCCCGCAGAAGGGACCGCCCTGGGCGCACAACAGCGTGGGGGCCAGCGTCCACAACGCGCTCGCCGCCTGGTGGCGCGAGCCGTACGACCGGCGCACCCCGGCGATGGCCGGCGTGCTGCTGGGCAACGCCTGGATCACCGAGGGGTTTCGCGACCAGGAGCAGTCCACCGCCTGGCGCGACCGCGCCCGGCACATGGTGACCGGCTACACCGCGACCCTCGACCCGGCCCACGACCCGATCGGCGTCGAGCGCACGGTCGCCACCCGCACCGCCGCGATGGCCCTGTCCGGCCGGGTCGACCGCATCGACCAGCGCGGCGACGGGCTGGTCATCGTCGACTACAAGACCGGCCGCCGCCCGCTCGACACCGACGACGCGCGTTCCTCGCTCGCCTTGGCCGTCTACGCCGTGGCCGCCGCGCGGGTCATGCGCCGCCCGTGCCACCGGGTCGAGCTGCACCACCTGCCCACCGCCTCGATCGTGGAGTGGGAGCACACCGACGAGTCGCTGGCCCGGCACATCGGCCGGGCCGACGAGATCGCCGTCGAGGCGTCGGCGGCCGACGAGCGCTACCGGGCCTGGTCCGCCACCGTGCCCCGGGCGCGGAGCCGGGGCGACGACGGGCCGCGCACGCCCCCGGAGGTGCCCGGCGAGATCGCCGAGCTGTTCCCGGCGACCCCCGGCCCGCTGTGCGGGTGGTGCGACTTCCGCCGCCACTGCCCGGAGGGCCAGACGGCCTCCACCCCCCGCC
>NZ_POUA01000320.1 GCF_003236385.1 Spongiactinospora gelatinilytica | reverse complement strand
GACTAGTCGTCGGCAGCGTCAGATGTGTATAATAGACAGGTGCGGGAGAGCGTCGTAGGCACCGCGACGACCCGTGGGCTGCTGGGCTCGCGGGTCGGGATGAACGCGTTCCTGCTCACCGCCCTCGCCCTGGCCCTGCCCGCCGATGGCCCGCTGGTCGTGGACCTGGAGGGGCACGGGCGCGGGCACGACCGGCTGGACCTGTCGCGCACGGTCGGGTGGCTGACCGCGGTGCATCCGGTCCGCGTGGACGCCGGAGGCGCGCGCGAACCGCTGCCCGCGCTCAAGCGGATCAGGGAGGGCCTGGCCACGGTGCCGCGCGGCGGCCTCGGGTACGGCCTGCTGCGCCACCTCAACCCGCAGACCTCCGCCCTGCTCGCCGCCGCCCCGCGCCCGGAGATCCTGTTCAACTACCTGGGCCGGTTCGCCGCGGGCCGGGCCGAGGACTTCGGCGTCGCCGCCGAGCCGCTGCCCGCCGCCCCGGTCGCCTCGCCGTACCGGCTGGAGGTGGACGCCGTCACCCACGACCTCCCCGAGGGCCCCGAACTGCGCGTCACCTTCACCTCCACCGCCCTGGCCGAACCCGAGCTGACGGCCCTGGCCGGACGCTTCCATGAAGCGCTCGCCGAACTGGCGGCCGGCATCGCCGACGGCGACCCGCTCACCCCCTCGGACCTGCCGCTCGTCTCGATCACCCAGGAGCGGATCGACGCGCTGCCGCCGGGGACCACCGACGTGCTGCCGCTCGCCCCGCTACAGGAGGGGCTGCTGTTCCACGCGGGCGCGGACGAGGGCGCGCTGGACGTCTACACCGTGCAGAACGTCCTGGCCCTGCGGCGCGCGCTCGACCCCGACCGGCTGCGCGCGGCCTGGCGCAGGCTCACCGAGCGGCACCCCAACCTGCGCGCCGGGTTCCGGCACGACGGGTTCGACCGGCCGGTGCAGTTCGTGCCGCGCGCCGCCGAGCTGCCGCTGACCGTCGTGGACCTCACCGGCCTCGCGGGCGAACCGGCCGGCGACGCGCCGGAGGCGGGCATCGACCTGGACTTCGTCGCCGACCCGGCGCAGCGGGCCGCCGTGGCCCGCCTGCTGGCCGCCGACCGGGCCACGCGCTTCGCCCTGGACCGGCCCCCGCTGGTCAGGTTCACCCTGGTCGAGCTGGCCGAGGACCGCTGCCTGCTGGTCATGATCCACCACCACATCCTGTGGGACGGGTGGTCGGAGGGCCTGTTCCTGCGCGAGCTGTTCGCGCTGTACGAGGGCGAGGAGCCGGGGCCCGCCGCGCCGTACCGGGACTATCTGGCCTGGCTGTCGCGGCAGGACGAGGACGCCGCCAAGCAGGCGTGGCGCACCGCGCTCGACGGGCTCGCCGAGCCCACCCTGCTGGCCCCCGACGACGGCGCGGGCGGCCTGACCGCCGTCATCCCCGAGGCGGTGCTCGCCGAACCGCCCGCCGAACTGGGCCGGGCTCTGCTCGCCCGGGCCCGCGCGAACCGGCTCACCCTGCACACGCTGCTGGCCGCCGCCTGGGGCATGGTCCTGGCCGGGGCCACCGGCCGCTCCGACGTGGTGTTCGGCGCGACGGTCTCCGGGCGGCCCGCCGACATCCCCGGCGTCGAGTCCACCATCGGGCTGTTCCTCAACACCGTGCCGGTGCGCGTAACGCTCGACCCCGACGAGCCGCTGCTCGGCCTGCTCACCCGCGTGCAGCGGGCCAGGGCGGAGGTGCTGCCGCACGACCACCTCGGGCTGGGCGAGATCCAGCGGACCGCCGGGCTCGGCCGGCTCTTCGACACGCTGTACGTGCTGCGCAACTTCGGCGCGGACGAGGAGGAGCGGGCCCGGATCACCGAGAGGTACGGCATCGCCGCCATGGACGGCGTGGACGGCACCCACTACCCGCTGACCCTCGTGGTCACCCCCGACGATCCGCTCCGGGTGTCGCTGGCCTTCCGCCCGGACGTGTTCGACCGGCCGCTGGCCGAGGCGATGCTGGCCCGGTACGTGCGGCTGCTCGAACAGATCGCGGCCGACGTCTCGCCGCCGGTGGGCCGGCTGGATCCGCTCGGCCCGGACGAGCGGCGGCTGCTGCTGACCGACTGGAACGACACCGCGAACCCGCTGCCCGCCAGGACGGTCGCCGGGCTGCTCGAAGAGCAGGCGGCCCGCACGCCGCGGGAGGTGGCGCTGGTCTTCGGCGCCGAGCGGCACACCTTCGCCGAACTCAACGCCCGCGCCAACCGGATCGCCCGCATGCTGGTGGCCAGGGGGGCGGGCCCGGAGCAGGTGGTGGCGCTCGCGCTGCCCCGCTCGGCCGACATGGTGGCGGCGCTGTTCGCGGTGCTCAAGACCGGCGCGGCGTACCTGCCGCTGGACCTGGACCTGCCCCCGGCCCGCGCCGAGGAGATGATCGCCGAGACCCGCCCGGTGTGCGTGCTCACCCCCGCCGAGCTGCGCGACCTCGACCACCTGCCGGGCGATGACCTGGGTTTTGAGTTCCCGCTGAGCCACCCGGCCTACGTGATCTACACCTCGGGGTCCACCGGGCGGCCGAAGGGCGTCGTGGTGCCGTACGCGGGGCTGACCAACATGCAGTTCAACCACCGGGCGGAGATCTTCGGGCCGGTGGTGGCGGACGCCGGGCGGCGGCTGCGGATCGCGCACACGGTCTCCTTCTCCTTCGACATGTCGTGGGAAGAGCTGCTGTGGCTGGTGGAGGGGCACGAGGTGCACGTCCTCTCCGAGGAGATGCGCCGCGACCCGCAGGCGCTCACCGCGTACTGCGCCGACCACGCCATCGACGTGGTCAACGTGACCCCCTCCTACGCGCAGCGGCTCATCGAGCACGGCCTGCTCGACGGGCACGTCCCGCCGCTGGTGCTGCTCGGCGGCGAGGCCGTCGGCCAGGCCCTGTGGCACCGGCTGCGCACCACCGAGGGCACGCTCGGCTACAACCTGTACGGCCCGACCGAGTACACCATCAACACCCTGGGCGGCGGCACCGCCGACAGCGTCACGCCCATCGTCGGGCGGCCGATCTGGAACACCCGCGTCTACGTGCTCGACGACCGGCTCCGCCCGGTGCCGGTGGGCGTGGCGGGCGAGCTGTACGTCACCGGCGCCGGGCTGGCCCGCGGCTACCTGCACCGGCCCGGCCTGACCGCCGGGCGGTTCGTGGCCGATCCCTTCGGCGACGGCGAGCGGATGTACCGCACCGGTGACGTGGTCCGGTGGCGGGCCGACGGCAACCTGGACTTCCTGGGCCGCGCCGACGACCAGGTGAAGATCCGCGGGCACCGGGTGGAGCCCGGCGAGGTCGAGGCCGCGCTGAGCACGGAGCCCGGCGTCGGGCCGGTCGCGGTGGTCGCCACGCCCGGCCCGGTGCCCCGCCTGGTGGCCTACGTCGTACCGGCCGGGGACGGCCCGGGCGACCTGGCGGCGGCGCTGCGCGAGCGGCTGCCCGCGTACATGGTGCCCTCGGCGTTCGTGACGCTGCCCGCCCTGCCCCTCACCGGCAACGGCAAGCTGGACCGCAGGGCGCTTCCGGCCCCCGACTTCGCCGCCCGGGCCCGCGACCGGTCCCGGCGCGCGCCGCGCGACGGGCGCGAGGCCGCGCTGTGCCGGCTCTTCGCCGACGTGCTCGAACTGCCCGACGTCGGCCCCGAGGAGGGCTTCTTCGACCTCGGCGGCCACTCGCTGCTGGCCATGCGGCTGGCGGCGAGGATCAGGGCGGAGCTGGGGGCGCCGCTCAAGCTGTCCGTGCTGATGTCCGCGCAGACCCCAGCCGAACTGGCGCGGCGGCTGGACACGGGCGGCGTGGGCGGGTTCGAGCCGGTGATCGCGCTGCGCCCCGGCGGGGACCTGCCGCCGCTGTTCTGCGCGCACCCGCCCGCCGGGTTCGCCTGGCTGTACGGCGGGCTCGCCCCCCACCTGGACCCGCGCAGGCCGATCCACGGCCTCCAGGCCCCCCAGTTGTCCGGCCTGGACTTCCGCCCGGAGAGCCTGCGCGAGCTGGGCCGCGACTACGCGGCGCGGATCGCCGAGGTGCAACCGCGCGGCCCCTATCACCTGCTCGGCTGGTCCTTCGGCGGCCAGGTCGCCTACGCCGTGGCCACCGCCCTGCGCGAACGCGGTCAGGACGTCGCCTTCCTCGGCGTCCTGGACACCTTCCCCATGGACGACGGCCAGGAGCCCCGGCCCGGCGCGGCCGAACTGGACCGGCTGAGCAGGGCGGAGACCGAGGACTTCCTGGCCGGGCTGCGCGAGTCGGCCGCGTTCTCGCCGCTGCTCGCCGAGTTCGACGCGGCCACGGTCGAACGCCTCGCCCACGTCCACCGCGGCTGCATGGAACTGCTGCTCAGCGCCACCTACGCCCCCTACGACGGCGACCTGCTGGTCGTCACGGCCGTCCGGGACCGCGCCGAGACCGGTGACCATCTGGCCTGGTCGCGGCACGTGTCCGGGGCCGTGGTCAACCACGACGTGGACTTCACCCACGCCGAACTGCTCACCCCGCGCGCGCTCGCGGTGATCGGCCCCATCGTGAACCGCGCGCTGCACCCAGAAGATCCACAAGATGAGGAGACCACCCGATGACCAACCCCTTCGACGACGAAGAGGCGCAGTTCCTGGTCCTGCTGAACACCGAGGGGCAGTACTCGCTGTGGCCGGTGTTCGCCGACACGCCCGGCGGCTGGGAGCAGGTCCACGGCCCGTCATCACGGGCGGACGCGCTCGCCTTCGTGGAAGAGCACTGGACCGACATGCGCCCGGCGAGCCTCATCGCCGAGATGGGCGGCTGAGGCTTGCGCACTGTCCCCCCGCCCGGGGCCGCCGGGCCCGGCCCGCGGGCCCTGCTGCGCCGCTGCCTGCGGCCGCGGTGGCGGCCGCTCGCCGCGGGCTCGGCCGCCGCCCTGGTCCGCCAGGTGGCGCTGCTGTCGCTACCGCTGTGCGCGCAGCGGGCGATCGACGACGGGATCACCCGCGGGGACCTAGGCGTCACCGCCTGGTGGGCCGTCGCGGTCGTGGCGGTCTCGGCCGTGCAGTGGGCCGGGCTGGCCGGCTGGCAGTGGTGGGCCAACTCCGCCGACGCCGAGGCGGGGGCCTACCTGCGCACCCGGCTGGCGGACCGGCTGGCCGTCCTCGGCGACGGCGACGTCCCCGGCGGGCGGGGGGACCTGGCGCTGCGCGCGACCAGGGACACGGACCTGGTGCGGATCTGGGTCCACGGGCTGCCAACCTGGGTGGTCATCGCCACCACGTTCGCGTTCGTGCTGCCCGCCCTGGCCGCGCTGGATCCGCTGCTGCTCTGGGTCACGCTGGCCTGCCTGCCGCCGCTGGTCCTGGTCAACGTCTGGTTCCCGCGCCGGTTCGAGCCGGCGCTGGACGCGCTGTCCGGCGCGCACGCGGCCCGCGCCGACGCCGTGGCGGACCTGCTGGCCGCCGCGTCCTCGGTGCGCGGCCTGGGCGGCGGGCAGGTGCTGGTGCGCCGCCACCACACGGCGAGCGCCGCGGTGGCGGCGGCCACGATGCGCGCGGCGCGCGTGTCGGCGGCCTGGTCGGCCGCCGGGCCGCTGATCCCCCGGCTGGCCATCGTCGCGGGAGTCGGCCTCGGCGGTCCGGCGGTGCTGTCCGGCGACCTCACCGTCGGCGGGCTCGTCGCCTTCACCTCCTGGATGGTCACGGTGACGATCGCGGTGCGGGTGGCGGTGGACCGGTTCGCCGACCGGGTGCTGGAGCTGACCGTCCCTTCCGCCGCCGGCCTGGTGGAGCGGGACCTGAAGCAGGAGGAGGCACGGCATGGCTGAGGTGCCCGCGCTCACCGAGGCCCCGGACACCCGGGGCCTGCTGCGCCGCGCCGGGCCGTTCCTGCGCCCGCACCGCCGCAGGCTGGCCGGGGCGCTGGGGCTGAGCCTCGTGGAGAGCGCGGCGCTGGTGGGCATCGCCCCCGCCGTCGGCGCGGCGGTGGACGCGCTGCTCGCCCGGGACGGCGGCGCCTTCGCGGCGGCGGTGGCCCTGCTGGCCGCCATGGTCATCGGTGTTGCCGTGATCGGCCGCCTGGCCGCCACCACCCTGGCGGACGCGGGCGAGCGGATCGTCCGGGACCTGCGCGAGCGCGTCGCCGAACGGCTGGCAACGGCCCCGCTGCGCTTCCTGGAGGCGCACCGCGGCGGGGCGCTGCTCCAGCGCGCCACCGGCGAGGTCGCCGAGCTGGCGATGTTCGTCAGGGAGGCGCTGCCCGGCCTGGTCAGCGCCACGCTGACCCTCGGGCTCACGGTCGTGCTGCTGCTGGGCTACTCCTGGGAGCTGACCCTCGCCGTCACCGCCGTGTTCCTGGCCCCCGCCCTGCTGATCACCCGGTGGTTCGCCCGGCGGGCCGGAGCGGTGTTCGGCGCGCACGCCGAGGCCGAGGCGGTCATGGCCGCGACGTTCACCGAGACGCTGGAGGCCAGGGAGGACCTCCGGGCCACCGGCGGGCTGCCCGCCTGGATGGCCCGGTTCGCCCGGGACAACGCGGTGGCCGTGGCCGCGCAGCGCCGTACCGCGGCGGTGGAGAACCGGGTCGGTTCGATCTCCCTGGTGGAGGGGGCGGCGCTGGGTCTGCTGCTGGTGGCCGGCGCGTGGCTGGCCGCGGGCGGGCACATGAGCGTCGGCGCGGTCGTGGTGTTCGTCCTGGCCGCGCGGAACCTGTTCGAGGGCTTCGGCGACCTGTCGCAGCTCGCCGGGGATGTGCAGACCATGCGCACGGGCCTGGCCCGGCTACTGGACCTGCTGACCGCGGCGGCCCCGCCCCCGCGCGGCGACCGCATCCTGCCCGCGCGGGGCGAACTCGCCGCCGAGGACGTGGTCTTCCGCTACGAGGCGGGCGAGCCGGCGCTGCACGGCGTGTCGGTGCGCTGCGCCGGGGACGACCACGCCGGCCTGGTCGGCGAGACCGGGTCGGGCAAGACCACCCTTTCGAAGCTCCTCGCCGGCCTGTACGAACCGGACGGCGGGCGGGTCACCTTCGGCGGGATCGACCTGCGCGAGGTACCCGAGGAGGAGGTCCGCGCGCGGATCGCGCTGGTGCCGCAGGACGTGCGCACCGTGGCCGGTTCGGTCGGCGACAACCTCGCCCTGGCCCCCGGGGAACCGGACCGGGCGCGGATGCTGGCCGCGTTCGAGGCGCTGGGGCTCGCCGATTTCGCCGCGGGCCTGCCGCACGGGCTCGACACCCCCGCCTCGGACCTGTCCGGCGGGGAGCGGCAGATCATCGGCCTGGTCAGGGCGGTGCTCGCCGACCCGGCCGTACTGATCCTCGACGAGGCCACCGCCGATGTGGACCCGGTCACCGCCCGCCGGATGGAGACCGCGCTCGCCCGGCTGCGGAAGGACCGCGCCCTGCTCGTCATCGCCCACCGCCCCGCCACCGTCGAACTGCTGCCCCGCCTGATCAGGCTGCACGCCGGCGCGGTGGCCGGGCCCTGACCCCATGCCGCACACGAATCAAGGAGAAAGACACATGTTCGTCCACAGGGCCGTCGCCGGCCTGCTGGCGGCGGGGGCGATGCTCCTCGCCGCCGCCTGCGGCTCCTCCGGCTCCGGCGGCGCCGGGGCCGCCGGAGACACGGCCGCGCCCACCGGCACGGCGGGCGACTCCGCGGCCACCCGGGTGGTGCAGGCGGCCAACGGGCCGGTCACCGTCCCCGCCCGGCCCCAGCGGGTGGTCTCGCTGCTCAACACCACCGCCGCGGTGCTCGAACTCGGCATAACGCCGGTCGGCGTGCTCCAGGAGGTCGAGGCCGACTACGCGCCCGCCGACTGGGCCAAGGTGAAGGCCATCCCGGTGGTCGGCGCGGATGAGACCTCCATCAACTACGAGCGGCTCGCGCAGTTGCAGCCGGACCTCATCATCAGCACCCAGCGCCGGGCCGAGGACTTCGGCTACGACAAGCTGTCGGCCATCGCGCCGACCGCGTTCTTCGTGACCGAGAACCCCGCCGAAGTCCGCGACGCGCTGCCGAAGATCGCCGACGCGGTGGGCAAGGCCGACGTGTCCGCGCAAAAGGCCGCCGCCTACACCAAGCTGGTCGCCGACATCAAGGACCGGCACGCCGACGTCCTGCGCAAGACGACGTGGGACTACGTGGAGGGCGGCCCGGAGGGCTTCGTGGCCAACTCGCCGGTGTCCTGGCCGGGGCTGTTCATGAAGCAGGCCGGGCTGACCTTCTCCAAGGTCGCCACCAAGGAGCGGGCCAACCGCGGCGTGCGCCTGTCCTACGAGCAGATCTCCATGCTGTCGGGCACCGGCGCCATCCTGTACGGCGCGACGCCCGACGGCCAGGCCGAGGCCGCAACGCGCAAGCTGCTCGACCAGAACGCCTTCAAGCTGCTGCCCGCCGCCAAGGCCGGGCACGTCTACCCGATCAAGTACGGCTACCAGTACGGCTACACGGGGGTCACCGAGATCCTCAACCAGATCGACGCCGTCCTTTCCAAGCTCGCCGCCTAGGGGTTTCGCATGTCCGACGACACGTACGTCGAGTATCCGCTCAAGCCACGGCTGCTCACGGTCAGCCGGGTGGCCCGGCTCGGCCCGGTGACCGTCCGGGTCACGCTCACCGGCCCCGACCTGGAAGGCTTCCAGCAGGGCGCGCCCGCCGACCACGTCAAGCTCTGTTTTCCCGAGCCGGGGGCCGAACTGCCGGTCATGCCGCTGATCGGGCCGGACGGCCTGGAGCCGCCGCCCCCCGGCGCGCCCCGGCCGATCTTCCGCGACTACACGATCCGCTACCACCGTCCCGAGGCGCAGGAACTCGACATCGACCTGGTGATCCACGGGCACGGCCCCGGTTCGCACTGGGCCGCGAACGTCGAGCCCGGCAAGCGGATCGGGGTCATCGGGCCGCGCGGTTCGATCCTGGTGCCGCTCGACCTGGACTGGTACCTGCTCGGCGCGGACGAGACCGCGCTGCCCGCGCTCGGCCGGTGGCTGGAGGCCCTGCCGGCGGGGGCCAGGGCCATCGCGTTCGCCGAGGTGCCCGACGCCCGCGAGGAGCAGCGGATCGACAGCGCCGCCGACGTCACGCTGACCTGGCTGCACCGCAACGGCGCCGCCCCGGGCACCGGCGACCTGCTGGAGAAGGCGATCCGCGGGGTGGAACGACCGGCGGGCGAGGGGTTCGTG
>NZ_POUA01000031.1 GCF_003236385.1 Spongiactinospora gelatinilytica | reverse complement strand
CGGTGACGTCCCTTCGCTAGTCCGAACTAGAGCAGGTTCTACGGGTGTGATCTCAGCCCGGCGCGCCGGGCTGAGATCACACCCGTAGAACCTGCTCTAGTTCGGACTAGCGAAGGGACGTCACCGTGGGTGAGGGTTCGTTCTGCACTGAGGTCTGGCAGCGCACCGCGAAGCTGGTGCGGGCCATCCACGAGCACCCGTTCAACACCGCGCTGGGCGCGGGCACGCTCGACCGCGACAAGTTCGCGTTCTACATCGTCCAGGACGCCCGCTATCTGGAGGCGTTCTCCAAGGCGTTGGCCACCGCCTCCACGCGCGCCGGCGACGTCGGCGAGGCGGCCTTCTACGCGCAGAGCGCGAACACCGCGCTGACCGCGGAGGCGTCGCTGCACGCCGGTTACGTCGAGGAGTACGGCCTGAGCCCGGACGACCTGTCCGGGATCGCGACCTCGCCGACCTGTCTCGGCTACTCGTCGTACTTGCAGGCCACCGCGCTGTCGGCGCCCTACCCGGTGCTCGCGGCGGCGGTCCTCCCCTGCTTCTGGGTCTACCAGGACGTGGGCGCGGCGCTGCTCGAGCGTACCGCCGGCGCCGCCGACCACCCCTACCGCGCCTGGATCTCCACCTACGCCGACCCGGCGTTCGCCGAGTCGGTCACCCAGGCCAAGGAGATCACCGACCGGCTGGCCGCGGCGGCCGGCCCGGAGACCCGCGAGCAGATGGTCCACGCCTTCTGCCGGGCCACCGAGTACGAGTGGATGTTCTGGGACAGCGCGTGGCGACAGGAGACCTGGCCCACCGCGGAGTGGGTCTCACTTTGAGCCGACCCCGAGTCGGGGGCCGCTGTCGATATCCGGCGCGCCCAGGGATGCATACCAAGATTGTTCGCGGAGCGTAACCCTTCGGATACTTATGGTGACCACTTCCTGATGGGTAGAACATGGCGGGTGACCGAAGGTCTATCGCGGAAAGGAGCGCGGTCCCATGAGCGCGACAGATATCCGGCCTGCCCGGCAGTCCCGGTTTCCCGATCTCCAAGCCTGACGGGCGGGGGAACAGCGGTGCGAGGGGAGCCGTGGTTCGCCGTCCTTCCCGACGGGGCGGCCGGGGCCGCCGCGGCAGGGGCGCTGCGCCCGTGGGCGAGCGGTGTGATCGATCACGCGTCCGGCCGTCCGTGGCTGGTCGGCGAGTGGCCGTGTGATCAGATCCGCCACGCCCGCGCGGGCTCGGCGCAGGTGGCGGTGCTCGGGCGATGCCCGGTCACCACCGCCGACCTGGCGCGGCGGCTGGACCGGATACGTGATCTGAACGAGGTGGAACGCGTGGTCGCGGGGCTGCCCGGCAGCTTCCACCTGATCGCCGCGGTCGGCGGCAGGGTGCGAGCCCGGGGCAGCGCCTCGGCGGTGCGCCGGATATTCCAGGCCCGGGTGGCGGGCGTGACGGTGGCGGCCAGCCGCTCCGACGTGCTGGCCACGGTGACCGGCGCGCCGGTCGACGAGGGCGTCCTCGCCGCGCGGCTGCTGCCGTACTGCGCGGCCTGGCCGCTCCAGCAGGCGGGGGTGTGGCGCGGCGTCACCGGGGTGCCGCCCGACCACTGCCTGATCCTGGAGCCGGACGGCACGGCGACGCTGCGCCGCTGGTGGAGTCCGCCGGAGCCGGCGCTGCCGCTGGCCGAGGGCGCGGAGGCGGTGCGCGACGCGCTGGTCGCGGCGGTCGGCTCCTGCGCCAAGGGCGGTTCCCACTACGGCGACACGATCAGCGCCGACCTGTCCGGCGGGCTCGACTCCACCGCTCTGTGCTTCCTGGCCGGGCGCGGCTCGGGCCGCCTGGTGACCATCCACCGCCAGGGCGCCGACACCGGCCCCAGCGGGGCGGGCGACACGGTGTGGGCGCGCCGGGCCGCCGCGGCGCTGCCCAACGCCAGGCACCTCACGGCCGAGCGCGACGACGTCCCGCCGTGGTTCGGCGGGCTGACCGAGCCCCGGCAGGCCCTGGAGGAGCCCTCCGGCTGGGTGCGTGACACCGCGCGGATCGCCTACGTGACCGACCGGCTGATCGCGGCCGGCTCCTACCTGCACCTGACGGGGGTGGGCGGCGACGAGTTGTTCTCGGTCCAGCCGTCCTATCTGCACGATCTCGTCCGGCGCCGGCCGCTGACCGCGCTCGCGCACCTGCGCGCCCACCGCATGCCGTGGTGGCGGGCGCTGCGGGAACTGGCCGAGCGCGACTCGCACGCCGCGTGGCTGGCGGAGTGCGCGGGCGGCCTGAGCAGCGAGCCCGCGTCCGGTGGCGCGCTCGCGCTGACCTGGGGCACGCCGCCGCGGATGCCCGTGTGGGCCACCGGGCAGGCGGTCCAGGCGGCCCGTGGCGTACTGTCCGGGATCGCCGACGACGAGCCGCCGCCGCTGTGCCGGCGCCGGGCCCAGCACGCGGCCCTGCTCCAGGCGCGTACGGCGGGCGCCGGGCTCCGGCAGGTCGAGCAGGCCACCGTCCGCCTCGGGCTGCCCTACGCCGCGCCCTACCTGGACGACCCCGTGATCGAGGCGGCGCTGTCGGTACGGCCGCACGAACGCGGCGCGCCCGGGCTGCGCAAGCCGCTGCTCGCCGCCGCGATGGACGGGCTGGTGCCGCGGCCCTTCCTCGGCCGCCCGCCGCGCAGCGGGCCCGCGGCCGAGTTCTACGCGGGGCTGCGCCGGCACCGCACGGAGTTGATGGACCTGTTCTCCTCCTCGCTGCTCGCCCGGCTCGGGCTGATCGACCCCGCGGCCCTGCGGGCCGCCCTCACCGGGCCACGGCCGCCGCTGCACGCCGTCGCCCCGCTGTCGCGGACCCTCGCCTGCGAGATCTGGCTGCGCTCGCTGTCGGGGCGGGAGCGGCTGTCCGCGATGGCGATCGGAGGACGCTGATGCCGCCCGTGACCTGCGCGCCCGCGCCGCCACCGGCCCCATGAAGGGCCCGACCGACCACGCCCGGCCGGGGGCGTGATGGCACCCGACACCACCCACCACCGCCGGACCGGCCTGCACCGGCGCAACGCGCCCTGGGGGGCCTCGCCCGCCGTCTACACCCGGGCGCTGGCCAAGTCCTACCGGGGCGTGCCCGCCGTGGCCGGGATCGATCTCAGCGTGGAGGCCGGCGAGCTGTTCGCGTTCGTCGGCCCCAACGGGGCGGGCAAGTCCACCACCATGGCCATGCTGTGCACGCTGCTGCGCCCGACCGCGGGCCAGGCGCGGGTGGCGGGGGTCGACGTCCTCGCCGACCCGGTGGAGGTCAGGCGGCGCATCGGCCTGGTCCTCCAGGACTCGGCGTGCGACGGCGACCTCACCGTCGCCGAGCACCTGCGCTTCCACGCCGCGCTGCACGGCATGGGCAGGCACGAGACCCGCCGCCGCATGGACGAGGCGCTCGACCTGCTCGGCCTGTACGACGAGCGCGACATCCGGGCGCGGGCCCTGTCGGGCGGCGGCAGACGCCGCCTGGCCATCGCCCGCGGGCTGCTCACCTCCCCGCAGGTGCTGTTCCTGGACGAGCCCACCCGCGGGCTCGACCCGGCCGCCCGCGCCCAGGTCTGGGAGCACCTGCTCCAGCTCCGCCAGCACAGGGCCCTCACCATGTTCCTGACCACCCACTACCTGGAGGAGGCCGACCACTGCGACCACGTCGGCATCATCGACGGCGGCCGGCTGCTCGCCCACGACTCGCCCGCGGCGCTGCGCGCGGCGCTCGGCACCGACCGGGTGCACCTGCGGACCGCCGACGACCGCACCGCCGCGATGTTGCTGGCGCAGCGGATGGGCGTGTCGGCCACCCGCGGCCCGGACGGCCTGCACCTGCGGCTCCCCGGTGCGGCCGCGGCGATCCCGCGGCTGTGCGCCGAGTTGCGCGTCCCCGTGCTGTCGGTCGAGGTCAGGCGGCCGGGGATGGACGAGGTCTTCCTGCACTACACCGGCCAGAGAATGGGAGGGTCCCCGGCATGATCTGGATCGGCCGCGCCGGAGCGCGGCGGCGGATGCTGTGGGAGACGAGGGCCGCCGGGGTGGTCTGGCGGCGGGAGATCCTGCGCTGCCTGCGCAACCCCGCCCAGGTGGCGCTGGTCCTCTCCCAGCCGCTGATCTACCTGGTGGTGCTGGGCACCGGGCTCGGCTCGCTCATCCCGGACGCCCCGCCGGTCGGCGACTACCGCACCTACCTGTTCCCCGGCGTGCTGGTGATGACGGTCTACCTGCCGGCCGTCGCCACGGGGGTGTCCATCGCCATCGACAGGGAGACCGGCTTCCTGCGCGAGATGCTGGTCGCCCCGGTACACCGGGCCAGCCTGCTGGCCGGGCGGTGCGCGGGCGGCACGACGGTCGCCGCCTGCCAGGGTGCGCTGGTGCTGGCGCTGGCGGGGGTGGCCCGGCTGCCCTACGACCCGGCGCTGCTGGCGACGCTGGCGGCGGAGCTGACGCTCATCGCGTTCACCTTGACCACGCTGGTCACGCTGCTGGCGGTGTCGGTCGGCCGGCGGCAGACCCTGCACGCCGTGCTCGGGTTCACGATCACCCCGATGATCTTCCTGTCCGGGGCGCTGTTCCCGGTGTCCGGCCTGCCGTCCTGGCTCGCCGGCCTGGCGCTGGCCAACCCGCTCACGTACGTGATCGACCCGCTGCGGCAGACCATCGCGCCCTACCTGAACGGCCGGGCGTCCATGACCGCGGGGCAGCCGGCGGCGGTCCGCGAACTGGCCGTGACGGCGGTCGTGGGGCTGCTGGCCCTGCTGCTGGCGGCCCGGCGGATGGCGAGGGCCGGGTGAGGACGCGAAGGGGGCGCGTGCCGTTCTGCCCGCGTACAGTGGGGGTGTGCTGCCGGTGAGGCGGACATGAAGCGCGCGGTGGCGGCGCTGGTGCTGCTGGCCGGCGGGCTGTTCGCGCTCGCCCCCGAGACCTCGGCCTCCGCCGTCCGGCGGGCCGGGTTCGTCTCCGGCGGGGCCTATCTGATCGTCGAGTTCCTCGACGACGACCTGGTGCACTTCGAGCTGTCGGCGGCCGGGCCGGGTCCGGGCACCGACGCGCCGCTGTTCGTCACCCCGCAGGTCGCCGAGACCGGCTATCCGGGGCCGAGCGACTTCGCCAGGAACGGCGACACGTTCACCACGCCGGGCCTGCGGGTCGAGGTCGCGCCCGCGTCGCTGTGCGTCACGGTCCACGACGCGGCCGGGCGCCTGCTGCACCAGGCGTGCCCGCGCAACCTCGACCAGCCATGGAAGGGGCTGACCATCACCAGGGGCGGCGTCCAGCACGCCTACGGCCTGGGCGAGCAGTTCCCGCGCGGCGGCACCGCCGACGGCGACTGGGTGGGCCGCGTCCGCACGCCGGGCGGGCCGTACGGCAACGCCATGGTCTTCGACCCCGACAACGGGTCGGTCGGCAACGCGCAGATCCCGGTGCTGTTCGCGGTGGGCGCGGCGGGCCTCAACTACGGGATGTTCCTGGACCAGGCCCACAGGCAGCAGTGGGACCTCACCGGCGACCCGTGGACCGTCGAGACCTCGGGCGATCGACTCCGCTGGTACATCATGACCGGCCCCGACCTTCCCGACCTGCGGCGCGACTACATGGAGCTGACCGGCCGGCCGCCGGTGCCGCCGCGCAAGGCGTTCGGCATGTGGGTGTCGGAGTACGGGTTCGACGACTGGGCGGAGGTCGACGACCGGCTGAACGGCCTGCGCGCCGCGCGGTTCCCGGTGGACGGGTTCGTACTGGACCTGCAGTGGTTCGGCGGGGTGCGCGAGGGCGCCGACGACACCCGGATGGGCTCGCTGACCTGGGACCTGACGAAGTTCCCCGACCCGGCCGGGCGCATCGCCCGGTACGAGGCCGAGCAGGGCGTCGGGCTGATCCCGATCGAGGAGTCCTACGTCGGCAGGGCGCTGCCCGAGCACGCCGACCTGGCCGGGCGCGGCTTCCTGGTTAGGGCCGGCTGCGCCACCTGCCCGCCGGTCTACCTGGCCCAGGACGACAAGGACTGGTGGGGCAGGGGCGGCATGATCGACTGGACGCTCGGCGCGGCAGGCGACCACTGGCACGCCGTCAAGCGCAAGCCGCTGATCGACCAGGGCGTCCTCGGCCACTGGCTGGACCTCGGCGAGCCGGAGATCTACGACGCGGGCGACTGGACCGCCGGGTTGCTGCCGGGCGAGCACGCCCACGCCGGTTACCACAACCTCTACAACCTGGCGTGGGCGGCGAGCGTGGCCAGGGGGTATGCGGCCGAGCCGCGCCGGCCGTTCCTGCTGACCCGCTCGGGCGCGGCCGGCATCCAGCGGTACGGCGTGGCGATGTGGTCGGCCGACATCGGCTCCCGGCTGACCGCGCTGGCCGACCAGCAGAACGCCCAGATGCACATGTCGATGTCCGGGATCGACTACTTCGGCTCCGACATCGGCGGCTTCCGCCGCGAGATGCTCGACTCCGACCTGTCCGAGCTCTACACCCAGTGGTTCGCCGACGCCGCGTGGTTCGAGGTGCCGATCCGCCCGCACACGGAGAACCTCTGCAACTGCTTCCAGACCTCCCCCGACCGGGTCGGCCACACCGCGAGTAACCTCGCCAACCTGCGGCGGCGCTATGAGCTGACGCCCTACTACTACTCGCTGGCGCACCGGGCGCACCGCACCGGGGAGCCGCTGGTGCCGCCGCTGGTCTACCACCACCAGGACGACCCCAATGTGCGGGAGCTGGGCCATGAGAAGCTGATCGGCCGTGGCCTGCTGGTCGGCGTGGTGGCCGGGCGCGGCGAGCGGGAGCGCGACGTCTACCTTCCGGCGGGCGTCTGGTACGACTACTACTCCGGCGCGCGGACGGAGAGCGCCGGGCAGTGGACGGGCCGCCGGCCGCTGTGGGTGGACGGGGAGTTCCGGCTGCCGGCGTACGCCAGGGCCGGGGCGATCATCCCGAAGATGGCGGTGGACGAGGCGACCATGAACGTCTTCGGCAGGCGCACCGACGGCACCCGCAGGGACGAGCTGATCGTCAGGGTCTATCCCGGCGCGACGGCCTCGGAGTTCACCCTGTACGAAGACGACGGCACGACCACCGGCTACCAGCGGGGCGAGGTCCGCACCACCGCGCTGCGCCAGCAGGTGACGGGGTCCACCGCCACGGTCGTGGTCGGCCCGGCCGAGGGCGACCACCCGGGCGCCGTGCCGGCCCGGCCCAACGTGGTCGAGCTGGCCGGGCGCGCCTCCGCCGTGAGCCTGAACGGCGCGCCGCTCCCCCGGCACGCCACCAGGGACGCCTTCGAGACGGCGGGCAGCGGGTGGTACGACGGCGGGGACGGCTACGTGCTCGCCAAGTCCGCCGCGATGGACGTGGGCGCGGCCAAGACGTTCGCCTTCACTCTGGCGTAGCCGGACACGTGCCGCTCCTGCGCCTGACCGCCACCGGCCGGTCCATCGGGAAGGCGACCCACTCGTCGCGCTCGGTGGCCAGCGACCGGCAGTGCCGGTGGATGGCCGCGACGTCGTAGGCCCGGCCCTCGGCGTCCACTCCGATGTAGTTGCCGCAGATGTAGGCGGGCTCCATGACCAGCCAGTCGCCGAGGTCGATCAGCCGCTCCGGGCTCAGGTAATCCTGTACGGCGCGGCGCACGACGTCGCCCTCGCACACGTCGCGGGGATCGTGGATGGTGAGCTGGTGCCACGTGCCGTCGATCACGCGTGAAATCCTCCTCTCACCCTCAGTGACCGTCAAGGCGAACGGGAGCACCAAGCGTGACCGGCTCCGGCCACCCGTGATCATGGCGGCCTGGCCAGAAATCTCCTGTTCGCTAAGAAATGCACGCTTTGTAATAGAAAGGGTGATACGCGCGCATTGCCGGGAAGGGAAGAAGCGCCCTCATTGTCTGTGATACCGTGCATTCCGAAGATGCATACCAGAAGTAGTGGAACACGGTATGCTCGGGGGATTATCCAATTTTGTCCGTAGTTTGATTTACGGAATGCTCGGGGCAACGACTCCATAGTGTGAGGTGAATCATGGCCGACACCAGTCCGACGGTGCGGCGCAGGCGGTTGGCCGCCGAGCTTCGCAGACTTAGAAAAGAGTCCGGCCTGACGTCAGAATACGTTGCCCAGCAGGTAGGTCTGGCGCAATCATGGATGAGCCGCGTCGAATCCGGGCGTCAAGGTATCCGGCTGAACGACCTACGGGTGCTGCTGGACATCTACCACGTCCCGACGGACCAACGCGAGGAGTTGATGACCCTCGCCCGCCAATCCCGGCAACGCGGTTGGTGGCATTCTTATGGCGACGCCATTCCCGAATGGTTTCAGGTCAGAATCGGCCTGGAGGCCGAGGCGACCCGGCTGCGTTCCTACACCGTCGAACTCATCCCCGGGTTGCTGCAGACCGCCGACTACTACCGCAGACTGCTCATCAGCCAATATCCCACGTCCGGATCGAACGACATCGAGCGCATGATCGACTTCCGGCTCGCCCGGCAGGAACGGCTGGTCGGCAACGAGTCCCAGGACCTCTCGTTCATCATCAACGAGGCGTGCCTGCACCGTCTGCGCGCCGACCCGGAGACCAGCCGGGGCCAGCTCACCCGGCTGACCGAGCTCGCCGAACTACCCAACGTGGACCTGCGCATCCTGCCGTTCTCCGCGGGGATGCACACCGGCATCGACGGAGGTTTCGTGCTGCTCGGTTTCGCGCCGCCCGACCCCGACGTCGTCTACATCGAGTATCGACGCAACAGCCTGTTCCTGGAAGACGCCACCCAGGTCGAGAGCTACAACTGCGTTTATCGCGACCTGCACGAGGCATCCCTCAGCCGCGAAGAGACGCATGTTCTCCTGACCGGCTTCGCGAAGAGCGCGGCCGGCTGACAGCCGCCAGAAGGATCGATCATGGACATGATCACAGTGACACCCGAAGAACTGAGAGCCGCCGCATGGCGCAAGTCCAGCCACAGCAACGCGGGCGGAGATTGTGTGGAGACCGCCGTGCTGAACGGCGGAATCGTGGCAGTACGGGACAGCAAGGATCCCGACGGCCCCGTACTGCTGCTCGGCGAGCGACATTTCCGGCGTTTCATCGCCGATATCAAAACCGGACGACTGGAGCGCTGACCGGCCCCGCCGTACGGGGAGCCCTCCAGGTCGCTGGGGGCTCCCCGGCGGGGCGAGCACCGCGCGGCCAGGTCAGGGGGCCGGGTCCGCGCGTTCCATGATGTCCTGGACGACCGAGGTCTTGGCGTCGGCGTAGTGCTGCACGTGCCGCCAGATACGCCGGGCCAGCTCGCGTTTGGCGTCCGCGTACTTGTTCCGGTCGGCCTCGTCGGCGCGCAACCGGTCACGGAACCTCAGCATCCGGTCGGTCTCGGCGACCCCTTCGCTGAACACGTGCATGTTGATGTCGGTGTCCGGTCCCTTGAGGAGCCGGTGCTCCAGCCATTCGGCCTCGCGGATCCACAGCCGGTACCCGGCCGCCTCCAGAGGCGGGACATAGGCGGACTCGTCGGCGGAGTCCGGTACGACCAGCAGCATGTCGATGACCGGCTTGGCGCACAGGCCCGGCACCGAGGTGGAGCCGACGTGCTCCACGCGCAGGGCGGTGCCGCCGAGCACCGAGCGGACCCGCTCGGCCTCCCTGGCGAACAACTCGGGCCAGCGCGGGTCGTACTCGGCGAGGCGGACGGGCGCGTTGTGCGGCCGGACCGGCCCGAGCCGGTACTTCTGGACGTCCGCGTCGCTGGTGTACGCGGGCTCGGCGCCGCTCTGGGCCGATGTCATCGATGATCTCCTTTCCGCGGGCAAGCCTCGCAACATAACAAGGATCCGGGGCGACCCATAATCGCGACTCTCCGCCATAGCGTTGACGACGTCAGATGTCTTACCTATGGTCCGAACCGTGTGACCCACGACACACGCTGGAGGGGCGATGCGGAGGGTCGGACCTGCTCGGTGGGCGGCGCTGCTGGTGGTGCTCGCCGCGTCCCTGACCGGCTGCGGCGGCGGCGACGGCGGAGACGGGCCGGGCGCGCTCCGCTTCTGGCACTTCTACGGCCCGCCGGACAGCGCCACCGGAGGCCCGCTGGTCAAGCTGATCGAGAAGTACGAGCGGGCCCACCCCGGCGTGACGGTCGAGGTCAGGCACATCCCGTTCGGGGAGTTCAACCGCACGCTGCTCCAGGCGGCGGCCGGGCGCGAGCTGCCGGATGTCGCGCTGATCGGGGCCACCGCGACGCAGGCCATGGCCGAGGCAGGCATCATCTCGGACCTCACCCCGCGGGTCACCGCCTGGGGGAAGCAGGCCGGCTTCCTGCCGGCGAGCTGGAACACCACCCAGGTCGGCGGCAAGACGTACGGCCTGCCCCACGTCGCCGACAGCTACGCGATCTACTACAACACCGACATCTTCCGCCGGGCCGGGACCGAACCGCCCAAGACCTGGGCCGAACTGGGCGAGACGGCCCGGAAACTGGCCCGCGACGGCCGGCAGGGCCTGGCCATCAGCGGGATCGAGGGCGAGGAAGGGGCCACCGCGCTCGTCATCCGGCTGCTCGCGGCGGGCGGCGACCCGGCGAAGGTGGACACCCCGCAGGGCCGGGCGGCCCTCCGCCACCTCAAGGTCATGGTGGACCGCGGGGCCGTCTCCAAGGGGATGCTCGGCTGGAACGAGGAGGACGTCAAGAACCAGTTCGCCAACGGCCGGGCGGCCATGATGATCAACTCGGCCACCTACGTGAGCACGCTCCGCACTGAGAACCCCGACCTGAAGTGGGACGTGGCGCTGCTGCCCGGCGACGCCCGGCGGACCACCTTCCTCGCCGCCGAGAACCTGACGATCACCTCCGGCAGCGCGCGCCCGGACGCCGCCTGGGACCTGCTGACCTGGATGCAGCGGCCCGACGTGCTCGCCGAGTACCTCCCCGCGCGGAACAAGCTGCCCGCCAGGACCGACGTCCCCGACGACGGCGACGAGATCCGCGCGGTGTTCCGTGAACAACTCCGCTCGGCCTGGGCCCCGACCGGCGCGCTGGCCCGCAACTCGACCGAGGTGTTCACCCACATCCAGGGGGCGCTCCAGGCCGCGGTCAGCGGCTCGGTACCGGTGGAGCGGGCCCTCGCCGACGCCCAGCGGAAGATCGACGAGGCGCTGACCCGGTGAAGCCCTCCCGCGCCCGGGCAGGGCGGCCGAGCGTGCCGCCGGTGGCCTATGCGTTCGTGCTGCCCGCCGTGCTGTTCATGGTGGCGACGGTGCTCTACCCGCTGGCCTTCACCGTCGACCTGAGCTTTCGCGACGTCGGGCTCAGGGAGATCGTGGCCGGCGGCGGCGAGTTCGCCGGCCTGGCCAACTACCGGGCCGAGCTGGGCGGCGCGGAGTTCCGCTCCGCGCTGTGGACCTCCATGGTCTACACCGTGGTCAGCGTGGCGCTGTCGTTCGCCGCCGGGCTCGCGCTCGCGGTGTTCCTCAACCACAGGTTCCCCGGCCGCGGCCTGCTGCGCTCGGCGCTGCTGGTGGCCTGGGTGCTGCCCTCCGTCGTCAGCGCCAACATCTGGCGCTGGCTGCTGGACGGCACCTACGGCCTGCTCAACGCCGCGCTGCGCGGGCTCGGACTGCTCGACGCCGACGTGTTCTGGCTGGTGCAGCCGGCCACCGCGCTGGCGTCGGTCATCGTGGCCACGGTGTGGTCCACCGCGCCGTTCGCGATGATCCTGCTGCTGGCCGGGCTGCAGAGCATCCCCGGCCCGGTGCACGAGGCGGCCACCATCGACGGGGCCGGGCCCTGGCAGCGGTTCTCGCGGATCACGCTGCCCCTGCTGCGCCCGGTCAGCGTGACGGTACTGCTGCTGCTCTTCGTCACCACGTTCAAGACCTTCGACACGATCTACCTGATGACCAGGGGCGGCCCCGGCGACGCCACCACGATCCTGCCCATCCACGCCTACCTGGAGGCGTTCTCGTTCTTCCGGTTCGGCACCGGGGCCGCGGCCACCACGATCATGCTGCTGATCCCGCTGGCGCTGAGCCTGTTCTACTTCCGCGCGCTGCGCAGGGAGGAGGTCGCGTGAAGGGGTCGCGGGCCTGGCTGAGCACGGTGCTGGGGGTCGTGGTGGCGGGGGCGTACCTCGTCCCGGTCTACTGGATGGTGGTCACCTCGCTGAAGGAGCCGGGCGACATCTTCGCCACGCCGCCCCGGTTGCTTCCCGCGCCCGCCACCCTGGGCGCGTACACCGGCAGCGTCCTGGGCAGTCCCGGGGTGCTGCGCGGGCTGGCCAACAGCACGATCATCGGCCTGGCCACCACGCTGGTGACACTGGCCCTCGCGCTGCCCGCCGCCTACGGCCTGGCCCGCTTCCGCATCCGGTTCGCCAACGCCGTCCTGCTGCTCTTCCTGGTCGCGCAGATGATCCCGGCGATCAACGTGGCCCTGCCGATGTTCGTGATCTTCAGCCGCCTGGACATGGTCAACACCTATGCCGGGCTGGTGCTGGCCAACTGCTCGCTGGCGCTGCCGCTGGCGGTGACCGTGCTGCGCCCCTACTTCCTCACCGTGCCCGGGGAGGTGGTGGAGGCCGCGCGGGTGGACGGCTGCGGCCACTGGTCGGCGTTCTGGCGGGTCGCGCTGCCGGTGTCGGTGCCGGGGATGGTGACCGTGGCGGTGGTGAGCTTCCTGGGGGCCTGGGGGGAGTTCGTGTTCGCGCTGTCGCTGACCACGCGGGAGGAGATGCAGCCGGTCAGCGTGGTACTGGCCGGGCTGACCAACGCCTTCGGCACCCGCTGGAACGACGTGATGGCCGTCTCGGCGGTCGTCGCCCTGCCGATCTTCCTGGCGTTCCTCTTCCTGCAACGGTTCGTCGTGGGCGGGCTGACCGCCGGGGCGACCAAGGGCTGAACCACTACGAGCGAAGGACACCCGATGCACCACCCACCCAGCGCCGGCCTGGAGATCTGGGCGGCCACCCCGACCCCGTTCGGGCCCGACGGGGAGCTGCGCCCCGACGTCGTCGCCGAGCAGGCCCGCCACCTGACCGCGGCCGGGGTGAGCGGCGCGTTCGTCGGCGGGACGACCGGGGAGTTCGCCGCGCTGTCCACCGGGGAGCGGCTGGAGCTGGTGGCGGCGTGGGCCGCGTACCGGCCGCCGGGGCTGCGGCTCTGCGTCCATGTGGGGCACACCGCGCTCGGCGAGGCCACCGCGCTGGCCCGGCAGGCGGGGGAGCAGGGCGCGGACATGATCGCGGCGGTGGCCCCGTACTACGGCTCGCCGTCCGGCGCGGAGGCGGTGGTGGACCACCTGGCGGAGATCGCGGCGGCGGCGCCCGGCGTGCCGTTCTGCTACTACCACGCCCCGGAGATGAGCGGCCTGCGCGTGCCCGCCTCCGCCGTGGCCGCCGTTGCGGCCAAGCGCATTCCCGCGTTCGGCGCGGTCAAGTTCACCGACGGCGACCTGCTGGAGTTCGCCCGCACGCAGGAGGTCTCCCCGCATGTCCGGGTCTACTTCGGCAGGGACGAACTGCTGCCCGCCGCGTTCGGGATGGGCGGGCACGCGGTGATCGGCAGCCTCTACAACTTCCTGGCCCCCGCGGCCCGCGAGGTGTACGCGGCGGCGACCTCCGGCCGCCTGGACGACGCGGTACGCCTGCACCGCCCGTTCCGCGAGGTCGCCGACGTCGCCGACAGGCACGGCACGCTCCCGGTCGTCAAGGAACTGGCCGCCCTCCTCGGCGGCCCGGACACCGGCCGCTGCCGCTCCCCCTGGCACCGCCTCACCGGCCCGGCCCTGACCGACGTTCGCCGCCTGGCCGACCGCCTCGCCACGCCCGGCTGAACAGACCGCCGGGGCGCGTTGGGGCGAGCGGGCCTTTCCCCGGCGGCCCATGGCGATGCCGGCCGGGATGCGCGAGTGAAGGACCGCCTTCGCCCCCCGCCCGGGAAGGGGTCCAGGCGGCGGGCGGTCGCGGTGGCCGCCGCGCTCCCCCTGCCGTTCGTGACGACCGTGGCCACCGTCGTACCGGCCGCCGAGGCCGCGCCCGCGCGGGTCCGCATCACCCGTTTCCTGGGCAGACGCTCCCCCACAAGCTGCAGTTCCGCAACACGACGGTCGGCGGCCTTTCCGGACTGGACCGCGACCCGCGCACCGGCACCTGGTACTTCCTGTCCGACGACCGCTGGCGCTACCAGCCGCCGCGCTTCTACACCGGGACCCTGGACATCGACAGGAAGACCGGGAAGTTCAGCGGGGTCAAGCTGACCGGCGTCGCCTCGCTGCGGCGGCCGGACGGCTCCGGCTACCCCGAGTACGGCAAGGCCGGTTCGCCCGACCCCGAAGCGATCCGCTTCGACCGGTTCACCGGGCGGTTGCTGTGGAGCAGCGAGGGCGACCGCCCCGGCGGGACCACCACCGTGCCCGTCTTTCCGCTCAGCGTGCGCTGGATGGACAAGAAGGGCACCGAGACCGGCGAGCTGCGGGTGCCCGGCAACCTGACCATGACCGACACCGACACCGGCCCCCGCCGCAACTTCGGCTTCGAGGGGCTCACCTTCAGCCCGCACGGTATCGCCGCGATGGTCGAAGGACCGCTCCACCAGGACGGCGAGCCGGTGACCGCCGAACACGGCGCCCCGGCCCGGATCACCCTGTGGAGCCGCGGCGGCACGCCCAGGGGCCAGTACGTCTACCCGCTCGACCCGCTGCCCGCCGCTCCCGAGCCGCCCGACGGCCAGTCCGACGCCGGGGTGTCGGAGATCCTCGCCATCGACGACCACCGCTACCTGGCGCTCGAACGCTCCTGGCGGGAGGGCGCGGGCTACGCGGTGAAGCCGTACGAGGTCGACCTGCGCCGCGCGACGAACGTGCTGTGCCGCGACTCGCTGGCCACCGGCCGCCGCCAAGGGCTGCTGACCTGCCCGCGAGCTACGCCGCAGCGGCGGCGGCGCGCAGCGCGCGGTAGAGCAGCCGCGGGTCGCCCAGCCGGTGACGCAGCAGCTTTTCCAGGCCGCCGATCGGCGTGAGGTTCTGGGGGGCCCGCGGATCTTTGTAATCGACCCCGGCGAGCTGCGGCAGGGCCAGCGTGATCGAGTCGGCCAGCTCGATCACCTCGTCCGGCCGCAGGTCGGCCCCGGCCTCGCAGCGGGCGACCCCGGCCCACGGGGTCGCCGATCCGGATGGCAGCCGGACATACCAGGCATGCCGCCGCCAGCTCGTGCCCATCAGGAAGATCGGGGTGCGCTGCGCGGGCGCGAGCGCCGACACCACCGCCGCCTGTGGCGGCGGCAGGTAGGCGGTGTGGTGGGTCTTGATGTAGCCGACCGTGCGCGGCAGGTGGGTGCGGCCGCGCAACGGGCCGTCCACCAGCAGCAGCTCGTCCGCCCCCTCCTGCCGCCGGTGGCGTACGGCCAGCTCGACCTCCAGGTGGGTGACCTGCCGCTGCAACGCCAGCGACAGCTCGTCCATGCTGGCGTCGGCGGCGGGCAGCGCCTGGTAGACGGCGGCCGGTGTCTTCACGTCGGATGCGTACGGCGCGGCGCTGAACACCGACCGGCACACGTCGATCGCGGCCAGCGAGGCACCCTCCGGGCCGCACCTGACGATCCCCGCCGCGTAGGAGGCGGCGATGCCGGGCGTCGGTGTCGCCCCCTGTGGGTCGTGCATCCACACCCGGGCGTCGATCCGGCGCACGCCGTCGGCGACCAGCAGTACGCCGGGCGGGGTGGCGCCGGGG
This sequence comes from Spongiactinospora gelatinilytica, assembly GCF_003236385.1. Taxonomy (GTDB): domain Bacteria; phylum Actinomycetota; class Actinomycetes; order Streptosporangiales; family Streptosporangiaceae; genus Spongiactinospora; species Spongiactinospora gelatinilytica. The sequence goes on along the minus strand of NZ_POUA01000031.1, from coordinate 19,284 downwards.
GCGGGGCCGACCGGCCGCCAGTCGGCCGCCGCCAGCTCCACATCGAGGTCGAGTTCGGCGCTGGTGGAGCCCAGCTCGGCCAGGGCCTCCTTGGTGAGCGCCGCCGCGTAGCCCGGGTCCCACGGATCGACGCTGAACCGCGAATCTCTCATCGTCGTCGTCACGACACCACCCTCCGCAGGTGCGAACCCTGGCCGTCGCGGCTGACCTCGAAGCGCACCGGCACCCGGTCGGCCAGCGCGGGCACGTGGGTGACCACGCCGACCATCCGGTCGTTGCCGGCTGCCAGGCGTTCCAGCGTGGCGGCCACCGTGTCGAGGGTGGCCGGGTCGAGCGTGCCGAAACCCTCGTCCAGGAAGATCGAGTCCAGGCTTCTGGCCGCGGTCGCGGCGAGCCCGGCGACCTGGCTGGACAGCGCGAGGGCCAGGGCCAGCGCCGCCTGGAAGGTCTCCCCGCCCGACAGCGTGCGGGCGCTGCGCCGCAGCCCCGCCTCGGCGTGGTCGATGACCTCGATCTCGCCGCGCTCGCCGAGCACCAGCTCGTACTGGCCGCCGGACAGGTCGTTCAGCGTCACAGACGCCTCGGCCACCAGCAGCGCCAGGGCCTCCGCGCACAGCCACCGCTCGAAGGCGTTGGCCCGCAGCAGCAGGGTCAGCTCGTGCGCCACCTGCTCCTCGCGCTCCTTGGCCGCGGCCTGCTCGGCCAGCTCCTTGGCCTGGACGCGGTTCTCCCTGACCCGGGCGAGCCGGTGTTCGGCGTGAACGACCGACCGGGCCAGCGTCTCGTGGATGGTCTCCGGCGTGGCACCGGCCGCCACCTGCACCTCGTGCCCGGCCAGCCGGGCCACCAGGGCCGACCGCTCCTGGTCGCGGGCCCGCTCGACGGCAGCCAGCTCGGTCTCCACGCCGCCCAGCGCCTTGCGCTCGGCGGTGGCGGCCTCCTCCCGCCAGGACAGCAGTGAGGTCCAGGCCGCGTGCAGGTCGGCGCGGTCGATCGGCGGGGCGCCCAGCACGACCACCCGGTCGCGGGCGGCGTCCACCTCGCGCCAGGACCGCTCGGACTTCTCCCGCAGCTCCGCGGCCCGGCGTTCGGCGCGGGCCAGCTCGCCTCTGGCCGCCCGGGTGGCCCGCCGGGCCCGGGCCAGGCGTTCTTCGGCGGCCTCGATCGCGGTCAGCTCCGCGGCCACCCGCGCCCGGTCGGCGGCGGCGGCCCGGGCGGCCAGCACCGCGAGCTGGCCTTCCAGCTCGTCGGCCTTCTGCTTGACCCTGGCGGCCTCGACCTCGGCCCGGCGGCGGTCGGCGCGGGCGCGTTCGAGGTCGGCTCCGCGGGCGCGGACCGTACGCTCGGCCGCGCCGAGATCGGCGGGCGCGGGGTGGTGCGGCAGCTCGGTGATGGCCCGCAGGCAGGTCGGGCAGGGCTCGCCGACGGCCAGGCGGCGGGCCAGGTCGGCGGCGGCGTGGGCGTCGCGCAGCCGCTCGCGGTCGCGTTCGGCCTCGGCGAGCGCCGCGGCGGCCCGTTGTTCGGCCTCGGCCGGCTTGGCCGCCCCGGTGGCGGCGGACGCGGCGGCGGCCTTGGCCGAACCGAGCGCGCGGGCCACCCTCTCCTGGTCGTCCACGGCGGTGAGCAGGGCGGTCAGCGCGGCCTTGTCGCCGAGCGCGGCGCGCTCGTCGTCGGCCCGCTGCTCGGCCTCGGCCAGCTTGGCGACCTCGGCGGACATCCGGGCCAGCGCCTCGGCGGCCTGCCGTACGGAGTCGGCGAGCGTGGGGACGTCGGGCGGCATGGCCAGGGCGGTCAGGGCGGTGAGGCGCTGACGCGCCGCCGTACGCTCCTGGCGCAGCGCCGCCGCCGCGTCGTCGCGTTCGCGCAGCGCCCGCAGGTCGCTCCTGGCCCGCTCGGCGAGGCCGCGCAGCGATTCGAGGCGGGCCGCGGCGGCCTGCTCGGCCGCCTCGTCGGCGTCGGCCAGCCGGGCCAGCCGGCCCCGCGCGAAGGCCGCGGCCTGCTTGGCGGCGTCCTCCTCGCGTACGGCGCGCTGCCTGATCCGCTCATAGACGTCGGCGTCGAGCAACTGGACCAGAAGGTCCTGCCGTTCGCGCGGCTGGGCGTGCAGGAACTCGGCGAACCTGCCCTGCGGAAGCACCACGCACTGGGTGAAGAACCGGTATTCCAGGCCGGTGACCCGCTGGACCTCGGCGGTGACCGCGTCGCCCTCGGCGATCGGCCGCAGCACCGCGCCCATCAGGTCGTCCAGCCCCGCGGTGGCGGGCACGGACGGGTCCAGCTCGTCGAGCCTGGCCTCCTTGGTGTGCACCCGGCCCTTGGCGTCGCGTTGCAGCGCGCGGACCACCCCGTGCCGGCGGCCGGCGCTCTCGAACACCAGGGCCACCTTGCCGGAGGCCGCGGACGGCGCGAGCGCGTGCGCGATCACGTTCTCCCTGCCCCAGCGGGGGACCGTGCCGTACAGGGCGAAGCAGATCGCGTCGATGACCGTGCTCTTGCCGGCCCCGGTCGGGCCGACCAGGGCGAAGTAGTCGACGTCGGTGAAGTCGATGGTGACCGGCTCGCGGAAGCTGCCGAAGTCGGCGAGGTGCAGGTGCAGCGGGCGCATCAGGTGGTCACCTCGTCATAGAGCCGGTCGAACAGCGCGGCGACGTTGTCGTCGTGCCGTCCGGCGGCGGTCAGGTAGTCGCGGAACAGCTCCCTCGGGCTGCGCCCGGTCGCTGCCGGACCGGCCTGGCGCACCGGGTTGACAGGGCGGAACCGCTCGTCGAGCACCACTTCGATGGCGCCGGGCAGGATCTCCCTGACGGTGTCGGCGAGCCCGGGGCGGGGTTTCTCCTCCACGATCACGCGCAGCCAGGTCTCGGTGTCCACGAGGTCGGCGGCCACGGCGGAAAGACGTTCGAGCGTGCCGCGTACGGTGGCCAGCGCGCGGGGCGCGTCGAAGGCGATCTCGCGCACCACGGCGGGACGGCCGGGCTCGACGGTGACCAGCAGCGCGCCGGGCGCGTTGGCCTCCTCGCCGAAGTCGACCGCCAGCGGCGAGCCGGAGTACCAGATCGGGCAGGGGCCGGGGATCTGCTGGCGGCGGTGCAGGTGGCCGAGCGCGGCGTACTGGGTGGTGGACGGGAACGCGGCGGCCTCGAAGTAGTAGGAGAAGATCGACTGGGCCTCCCGCTCGCCGCCGCCGAACTTCCCGCCGGGCAGCGTGCCGTGCGTGGTGACCAGGTTGACGGTGTCGGCGGCGAAGCCGGCGGTGAGCGCGCCGATCAGCTCGCCGATCCGGCCCGCGTAGTCGCGGTTGTGGTCGGCGGCGGTACCGGCCAGCACCTCGGCCGCGCGGATGACGTACCGGTGCGACAGGAACGGGAGCACGGCCAGCCGGACCGGCTCGCCCGAGCGGGCGGTGAAGGACAGCGTGCCGCCCGCCTCCGGGCGGCGAAAGCCGCCCACCACCTGGATGCCGAGCTTGCCGAGCACCGGCCGGTAGACCTCCAGGAGCTGCGGGTTGTCGTGGTTGCCCGCCAGCACCACGACGTCGCGCCCGCCCTCGCGCAGCGCCATCAGCGCGGGCAGCACCAGGCCCTGCGCCTCGGGGGTGGGCGCGGAGGTGTCGAACAGGTCGCCCGCCACGACCACCGCGTCCACGTCTTCGCGTCTGGCCAGCGTGACCAGCTCGCGGAGCACCGCGCGGTGCTCGTCCAGCCGGGAACGTCCCTTCAGGACCTTGCCGACATGCCAGTCGGCCGTGTGCAAGATCTTCATGTGTTCCTCAGAACGGAGGGATGTCGTCTTCCGGTGCGGTCCCGGGCAGCCCGGCGAACGGGTCGGCCGGTCTCGCCGCCGTCGTCACCGGCAGCGGCGCCGCCTCGGCGGGGCGGGTCGCCCAGGCCGGGAACGGGAAGTTCACCGTGAGCGGCACCGGGATCTCCGGCTGGGCGACGAACATGGTGCCCGGCTTGGCGATGGTCGCGCGCTCCCGGGCGGCCGGGGGCAGCCAGCCGTACTCCGAACGCGCGGCCTCGGCCGCGTCGAGCCGCCCGGCGACCCTGACCGCGCAGTTGGCCACGATCCGGCGTTCGACCTCCGAGGCGGTCTGCTGCGCCCCGATCAGGATCACCCCGAGGGAGCGCCCGCGCTCGGCGACGTCCAGCAGGATCTCCTTGATCGGCGAGTCGCCCTCGCGGGGGGCGTACTTGTTCAGCTCGTCGAGCACCACGAACAGCAGCGGGCGGGCCGAGCCGGTGCTCTCCTTGCGGGCGAACTCGCCGCGCAGCACCACGCCGACCACGAACCGCTGCGCCCGCTCGGGCAGGTTGTGCAGGTCGACGATGGTGACCTGGGCGTCAGAGGTGCGGATCGAATGCGCCGCCGCGGCCGGCAGGTCGCCGCGGACGATCGGCGAAAGCGGCCTGATCGCGCTGCGCAGCCGCCGCAGGAACGCGTTGACCGTGCCCAACGGCACCTGCGCGCCCGCCCACACCGCGCGGGTGCCCTCGTCGGCGAGCCGCTGGTCGATGACCTCGACCAGGTCGGGGAAGGTGCGGATGGCGGGGGTGGCCTCGCCGTCCGGGGTGCGGATCAGCACCGCCCCGCCGTCGCCCACCGGCTCGGCCCACGCCCGCAGCCTGGCCGCGACCTGGCCGACCAGCATGGAATATTGGGCGCGCTCGTCGTCGGCGTCGGCGAACACGAAGCGCAGCAGTTCCTCGCGGCAGAACTCGTGCAGGGTCCAGTAGTAGGAGCCGACCCCGTGGGTGCGCGAGGAGACGTGCGGCACGCCGTTGGGGTCGCCGGGCCGGGGCGGGGCGAAGACGTGCACGCTCTGGAACGGCTTGGCGGGCAGCCCGAGACGGCCGTAGGCGCGGATCGCCTCCGAATCCAGCCGGGTGTTGGCGTGGTCGAGGAACAGCAGATCCTCGCCCTTGACCGAGAAGATCAGCGCCTTGGTGTTGGCGGCCTCCGCGCCCAGGGCCGGGGAGTTGAAGATCGAGTAGACCAGAAAGGTCGCGAAGGAGGTCTTGGTGGCCACGCCGGAGACCCCGGAGATCGACACGTGCGCGCCACGCGTGCCGTCCAGGAAGTCGAAGTTGACGTACATCGGGTGCCCGTCGCGGCCGAGCCCGATCGGGACCCTGCGCTCCATGACGTCGAAGTAGAGCGCCTGCTCGCGGTCGGCCGACCCCGCCTTGTAGACCAGCGCGCCGGGCAGCGGCGGCACGAACACCTCGGGCTCCACCCGGGTGACGCGGACCTCGGCGACCTCCACGACGGCGGCGGGCAGCGCGCCCTCGGCGATCAGGAAGACGTCGGAGTCGTAGGTCGCGCCTTCGTGCCGCGCCTCGACCGCCGTGACCACCCCGGCCACCAGGACCGGGCCGTATCCCGGCACGTCTCGCCTGGTCACCACGACGTCGTCGAGCTGGGCGATCCTGCCGGGTTCGAACCCGACCCAGAACGACAGCGGCGAGGCCGCCTGGGTGCCGAGCACCCGCCCGACGGCCTCCCCCGGCTCGGCGTCACCGCCGGCGAGGACCGGGGCGTCGTCGATCACCAAACCATCCCCCAACCAATGAAATTGCGCTTATGCGATGAAATAATCGAATTTACTGGCGTCGCCGAGCGTTCTCTCCAGCGTTCTGATCACCTTACGGGCATCGTCGTCGGGGCCGGACATGTAGAACGGCTTTCCGTCCCGCCCGAAAGTGATCGCCGAAGGCCCTTCCCACGGCCCGAGGTGATCGGCGCAGCGCGCGTAGTCCTGGTGCGGCTCGAAGCCGAGCCCGCGGGCGTACTCGACCCCGCCGAACACCAGGTCGGCGGCCAGCTCGATCGGCGCCTCGGTCCATCCCGAGGAGTAGTCGCTGAAGAAGAACTCCCGCCAGCGCCGCAGCTCCAGTTCGCTCATCACCTGCGGCCCGAACGCGTTCTTCGCACCCAGGCAGTAGGTGTCCACCAGATAGCCGCAGACCAGCGTGTTGTCATAGCCGTGCCTGCGGGCCACCAGCACGCTGACCATGCCCGCCGCGCGGTCGCCCTCCGGGGCGGGGTCGGGCCACTGCCGCGAGGCGTCGATCGTGAGCCCTGCGCTCCACCCGGCGCTCACCCAGCACCCCACCAGCTCGGCCCGGCCCGGCCCGGCGTCGCCGGCCGCCTTCTCCGCCGCCACGGCGCGGACCAGGGGCGTGATGACCGCCGGGGGGACGCCGAGCGCCCGCGCGATCTCCTTGGGCGATCTGCCCTGTCCGCGCAGCTCGCGGACCTCGCTCAACAGCTCTGCCGTGTCCATAGATGCGTCCATAGGAGCGCGAGCCTATCGAGGGCCACCGACAGCGGACCACCGACACCGCGGGTTTGTCGGTGCCGCCCTGCATCATGTGGGCCCATGGGACTCGCCATCGTCGTCGGCATCCTCGGCGCCGCCGACGGCCCGGACACCCGGGCCGAAATCACCGCCGAATTATCCGCCCTGCGGCGCCTGCTCACGCTGGCCGGGCTGCCCGCCTGGCACGAGCCACCGGAGCCCGGGGAGCGGCCGGCCGAATACGAGATGTACGGCTACCGCGGGCTGCACCACCTGCGCCGGCTCGCCGTCCACGTGGCACACGCCGGGATGCTGCCGCCGCCGCTCGCCGCGGGCGGCGATCCCTCGGCCGACCCGCTGCTGCGCGCCGCCTACGACGGCGACCCCGACGGCGGCGGGTTCGACCACCTGGTCCACCACAGCGACGCCGAGGGCTACTACCTCCCCGTCGATTTCGCCGACGTCCTCTACGACGACTCGATCACCAGCGCGGATGTCGGCTCCTCCCAGCGGCTGCTGGCCGAATGCGAGCGCCTGGCCGCCATGCTGGGCCTGCCCGCCGGCCTCGATCCGTGGTCGCAGGAGGTCGAGGAGGCCATCGACGGCGAGGGCCCGGCCGCCGCCGGGTGGCGGCGCTACGGGGTCGAGGCGTTCACCTGCCTGCAGCTCATCAGTGCCGCCCGCCGTTCCGTGATCACCGGCGCGGCCCTCGTCTTCTGCTGATCCCGCGCCTTCACCCCGGGAAGCGGACGAACTCCGGCGGGACCTCCCCGACCAGCCAGACCCCGTTGTCGCTGAGTGGAACTCATGGCCCGCCCCGTGCATCGCCGCCGCGTCCACCACCAGCACCACCGCCCGGCCGCACCGCGCGCCCACTCTGGTCGCGGTCTCCCGGTCGGGCGACAGGTGGACGTGGTGGCGGTTCATCGGGCGCAGCCCTTCGGCGCGGATCGCGGCCAGGTCGCGGCCCACGGTGCCGTGGTACAGGACGGCGGGCGGCGGCACGACCGGCAGCCCCAGGTCCACCCGCACCGAATGCCCCTGACTGGCCCTGATCCGGCCGCCCTCGATGACGTATCGCCGCTTGTCGTTGTCGGCGACGACGCGTTCCAGTTCCTCCCGCGAGATCGGGAACCCGTGCGCGGCGGCGGCGCTCAGCAGTGTCTCGGCGCCGACCCAGCCGTTCGGATCGAGTTCGATGCCGATCCGGCCGGGCTCGTGCCGCAGGTGTTTGGCGAGATATTTCGAGATCCGTACCGATCGGCGGTCATCCATCATGCCGCCATTTTGTCGGACCACGTTGCTTTCATTGGTGGTGTCCATCGACATCGGTGAGGGCGGGGCCGGGCAATGACATCTGTGACGTTTCGTGACGAGACCTCCGCCGGAAGGCCGCTGGAGGAGTTCACGCTGCCCGGCCTGCCCGATCGGATATCCGCGCGGGCGCTCGTCCGGCTGCGGGTGCGCGAGGAGGTCGCCCGGCACAACGCGGGTCCCAGGCGGCGCCGCCCCGGCCTGGTCGCGCCGCTCGAGGCGGAGGCCGAGCTGAACGGCTACGAGGCGGGCAGGCCGCGCCCGATCGACTGGGAGCGCCAGGCCGACGCGGCGGAGGCGGCCTTCGCCCGTAACGGGTTCGTCCTGCTGACCGGTGAGCGTCAGATCGAAGACCTCGACGAGGAGATCGACCTGACCGCCGACCCGGTGATCTCCTTCGTCAGGCTGCTGCCGCTGGTCGGCGGGTGATCATCGGCAGGCCGGGTGGCGATAGGTTGGCGGGGTGCTGAATGCGGCGTTCGTGCTGGACCCTGCGGTGTTCGACGACGTGTACGGGCCGTCGCTGGCCCGGCTGCGGCGGGTCGCGCGGGTGATCCACGGCCCGGCCGCGGAGCCGGGGCCGATGGCCGAGGTCGATGTGCTCTGCACGAGCTGGGGAGCGCCACGGCTGGGCGCGGCGCTGCTGGCGGCGGCCCCGCGGCTGTCCCTGGTGCTGCACGCGGCGGGGTCGGTGCGGGCGTTCGTCACGCCGGAGTTCTGGGCGCGGGGCGTTCCGCTGGTGTCGGCCTACCGGGCCAACGCCGTGCCGGTGGCCGACTTCACCGCCGCGCAGATCGTGTACGCGCTCAAACAGGGGTGGCGGCACGTCCTTGCGGCCAGGGAGCGGCGGGCCCCGGTCGCGCCGATGCCCGCGCCCGGCACATACGGCGCGCGCGTCGGCCTGCTGTCGCTCGGGGCGGTCGGCCGGCTGGTGGCCGGACGGCTCGCCGCGCTGGACGTGGAGGTGATCGCGCACGACCCCTACGCCGACCCCGCGACGGCGGGCGTCCCGCTGACCGGGCTCGCCGAGCTGTTCTCGACCTGCGACGTCGTCAGCGTGCACACGCCGCTGCTGCCGGAGACCGCCGGGCTGGTCGGCGCGAGCCTGCTGCGTTCGATGCGCCGGGGGGCCACGCTGATCAACACGGCCCGCGGGCGGATCATCGACGAGCCCGCCCTGGTCGAGGTCCTGACCGAGCGACCCGACCTGTTCGCGGTCCTCGACGTGACCGACCCCGAACCGTCCGTGCCCGGCTCGCCGCTGTTCACCCTTCCCAACGTCGTCGTCACCCCGCACCTCGCGGGCAGCCTGGGCGCAGAACGCGCCCGCCTCGGCGCCCTGGTCACCGATGAGCTGGAACGCTTCGCCGCCGGCCTGCCACTGGAACACGCCCTCACCCGCGAAAGCGCCGAGAGACTCGCCTGACCACCGCGACCCGCGCCGGCCGGGGCCAGCCGGTGATCACGCGGCGCACTCGTACCGGCTATCCGGCGTTGTGATCCGCTCCTTCTTGGTGATCGTGGTCGCGGGCGATGAGTACGGCGGTGATGCCGTCCTCGCCGTACCGCGCGAAGCGGTCCTCGGCGGCGGCGACCCGCTCGCGGACGAGCCTGACCATGGCGGCCGGGCCGAGCAGCGGCCCTCCGTCCACGATCCTCGGGTCGGCGGGGATCGGCGGGCGCACGAAGGCGGCGGGCAGCACGGCGACGGACTCCGCGCCGAGCCGCAGGCACCGGTCCACCCCCTCGGCCAGGTCCGGCTCGCCGCCGAGCAGGGCGACCTCGACCATGTCGGCCCCGTCGCGGACCAGCCTGGCCACCCGGAACAGCTCGGCGTCCGCCTCGGCCGAGGCCGCCGGGGCGACCAGAAGCGCGGCCCGCCCCTTGGCGGCGGTCCTGCGGGCGGCGGCGAGCAGCAGGCTCACCAGGTCGGATATCTCGCACAGCGGGTCGGTGAGCAGCAGCTCGCCGCCGCGGCGGCCCCGCCTGGCCCAGGCGAGCGTCCGCGCGGCGTCCCTGAGCATGTCCGGGTCTCTGCCCAAGGTCATCGGGACGACCGCCACGGGCGTCGGCGTCGCGAGCACTCCCGACAGTTCCCGGCCCGGGGCGACGGCCTCCGGCTCCAGCCCGCCCAAGGCCCGGCCGTGCCCGCTCTCGTGCCCGCCCACCAGGACGACGCGGCGCGTCACCGGGTCGGCCCGGTACGGCGCGCGCATCTCATCCGCCGATCAGGCCGTGGGCGCCGGCCACGGCCGCGCTGTAGCCGAGCTTGAGGTTCATGGGACGCTCCTTGTCAGGATGGTCTGCGAATCTTGGAGAACATCGGGACGGCCGCCAGAAAGGTCCAGGTGACCAGGACGAACGGCCAGGTCAGCGCCGGCCCGCCGACCGGCCTGAAGAGCGCGGCGACTCCCGCGGTGACGAACACCGAGGCGACGGCTCCGAGCACCGCGTACAGCACCCCGTACGGCGTGAGCGCGACGAACACCCCGGCCAGGGCGATGGCGGTCAGCACCGAGTTGTAGCCGTAAAGGCCCGCCCCGATGTCGGTGGCGGGGGCCCCGAGGATCACCGCGACGACGATCCCGATGGCGCTGCCCGCGACCGCGGCGATGGCCGCGACCCTGCTGGCGACCAGCAGGCCGATCAGGAAGACCAGCCCGGCGTACCACTTGTCCTGGAAGAACACCTGGCCGATGCCGTTGAGCAGGCCCTGCCAGACGTCCGTGTACGACAGCGCGGCCGTGGGCTCCGCCGTGGCGGGCGCGGGCGGGAGCCGGGCGTCCCATATCCGGGCGAAGGCCGGGCCGCCGATCATCATGAGCGAGGTGACCACGCAGAAGGGAGCGGTGAGGGCCGGTACGTCGTAGGGCGCCAGCAGTACGGTCAGCGCCGCGGTCACCACGGCGCCGAGCACGGACGCGGCGATCACCAGCATCAGGGCGACCCAGCCCATCTCGAAGAACAGCGCCACGGCGACACCGATCAGCGTCCCGTTGAACCCTTCGAGGCCGATGGTGAGGCGGTCCCTGGCGACGCCGAGGACCCATGCGGTGACCGTCGTGACGAGCGCGCCGATCAGCGCGAAGACCGCGAACCGCCAGCCGCCCAGCAGTAGCGCGAGCAGGAACAGCAGGGCGGTCCAGACATTGTTCTGGAACTCGACCTGGCAGACGCCGCGCAGTGTGGCGAGCGGCAGCTCGCGCGCCTGTAGGCCGTCCTGGTGATCTGTGGAATTGGCGGACACGTGGCCGGACTCCGATCGATGACTGAACTTCGACACCCCCGGCACCAGCCCGCCCCCATCGGCACCTCGACCGGCCTCAGGGCCGCTTCCGGCCCGCCGTCCCCCGGGTGGGCATCGCCGCGCCCCCGCCGGTGAGCCTGGGGCAAAAATGTACTTTTGGACCGACTGCCGGATTCCTCCCCTTCCGTCCGCCGGGCAGTCCGGCGGCGGGCGATTTCGCGCGAATGCTTTACCGGACTTTCACCGGCGTTGCTGGAGGTAGTAGAGCCAGACCAGCGACGGGACCAGCAGCACGGCCCCGACCGCCACGCTGACCAGGGTGGCGGTGAGCACGGCCGGGGTCGCCGCGGCCTCCTGGTAGCCGAGGGACGGCGGCAGCATCAGCGGGTACTGGGCGACCGCCCACCCCCACAGCACGGCGGTCACCGCGAGCGCGGAGGCGGCGCGGGCCGAGGCGAAGCGCCGCAGCCAGAGCAGGGCCAGCGCCGCCGTACCCGCCAGCGCGGAGACGACCACCAGCGGCAGCGCGCGGCCGGTGAGCCCCGCGAAGAGCGCGGGCGCGTCCGCGCGCAGCACGCCGATGCCGCCGAGCGCCACGACGCCCATCGCCACCCCGGTGACCAGGGCCCGGGTGCGGAACTCCGCGGCCAGGCCCGCCTCGCCCGCCCGCCTGGCGTCGTCGCACAGGTAGGCGGCGGCGAGGTACGCGCAGACGCCCACCGCGAGCACCCCGCCCAGCAGCCCCGTGGGGTTCAGCCAGCTTCCCACCAGGTCGCCCGCGGCCAGCCCGGGCGGCACCCGGCCGGAGGCGATCGCCCCCGCGACCGTGCCGAGGAAGAAGGGGGTGAAGAGCGAGGAAAGCGCGAAGACCGCGCCGAACAGCCGCCGCTCCCACAGCCGCTCGCCGACCTTGCGGAAGGCGAAGGCCGCGCCGCGCGCGATGACGCCGAGCGCCACCAGGGTCAGCGGTATGTAGAGCGTGGACATCACCGCGGCGAACACCCCGGGAAATCCGGTCCACAACACCACGATCACGAAGATCAGCCAGACGTGGTTCGCCTCCCACACCGAGCCGATCGCGTGCTCGATCAGCCGCCGCCTGGGCAGGCCCGCCGTACTCCCGCCGGACAGCAGGTCCCACAGCCCGGCGCCGAAGTCCGCCCCGCCGAACAGCGCGTACAGCGTGAGACCGGCCCACAGCACCCCCAGGGTGAGCTGGGCGGGCTCGGTCACGAGGGCACCTGTCCCGGCTCGGGCTCCGGTTCCTGCGGGGCGAGCGGCCGTTCGCCGCCGGCCAGCCGGCGCAGTACGTACACCGTGACGACGGTCAGCACCACGTACACGGCGGACACGATCAGGAAGCCCGCCCAAAGCCCGGGCGCGGGATTGACGGCGTCGGCCGTGCGCATAACGCCGTACACGATCCACGGCTGCCTGCCGACCTCGGTCACCACCCAGCCGGCCTCCACCGCGACCGCCGCGGCGAGCCCCGACAGCGCGGCCAGGCGCGGGAACCAGCGGGAGCGCGGCAGGTCGCGCCGCCGCCACCAGGCCAGCGCGAACCACGCGGACAGCGCCAGCAGGAAGAACCCGATCCCGACCATGAGATCGAAGGCCAGGTGCACCACGGTCACCGGCGGGCGGTCGGCGGGCGGCACCTCGGAAAGCCCGCGCACCACGGTGTCCGTGCTCTCGCCGACCAGTATCGAAAGGGCCCCGGGGATCTCCAGCCCGTACCGCAGCCCCTCGCCGGTCGCGAACCCGCCGATCGTCAGCGGCGCGTCGGGGCCGGTGCGGTACAGCCCTTCCATGGCGGCCAGCTTGACCGGCTGGTAGTGCGCGAGGAAGCGGGCGGCGAGGTCGCCCACCAGGATCTGGAACGGTGTGACGATCGCGGCCACGGTGAACGGGATGGCGAACCCCAGCCGGTGGTAGCGGTCCCGCCGGCCGCGCAGCATCGCCACCGCGTACACGCTCGCCGTGGCGAACCCGGCCACCATGAACGCGGCGAGGATCATGTGGACGGTCTGCGGCGGCGTCGCCGGGTTGAACATCGCCGCCCAGGGATCGACCTGGGTGATCCTGCCGCCGTCCAGGGTGAAGCCGCGCGGCTGGTTCATCCAGGCGTTCGCGGTGACCACGAAGAACGCCGAGGCCACCCCGGCGACCGCCACGGGCACGAGCGTCCAGGCGCGCAGCGCCGGGGACAGCAGGCCGCCCGTGTAGAGGTAGATCCCGATGAAGATCGCCTCAATGAAGAAGGCGAACCCCTCCAAGGCGAAGGGCAGTCCGATGACCTCGCCGTACAGGCCCATCATGCCGGGCCACAGCAGGCCCAGTTCGAAGCTCAGGATGGTGCCGGAGACAGCGCCGACCGCGAAGAGCACGCCGGTGGTGCGGGCCCAGCGTTCGATGAGCCGGCGGCAGTCGGGGTCGCCCCGCCGTACCGCCCGCCACTCGGCGATCAGCAGCAGCGCAGGCATCCCGACGCCCATGCAGGCCAGCACGATGTGCCAGCCGAGCGACAGGGCCATCTGAAGGCGGGCCGCGACGAGGTCGCCGCCGGCGGCCGGCCCGAGCGCGTCGATCGCCGACCACACGATGCAGTGGGGCACCACCGGCGGATTCCCTCCGGCCGGTCGCGGCACTCCCCCGGGCGGCGGATTAAACGGTAAAGTCCGGCGCGGCGACGCGCCGGATATGAAACATCACACAACGGAGAAAGATCCTGGTTAAAATCCGTACACCTCGTGACCGACGATCACGACTGTGGGGGGACGGAGCACGAATGACCGAGCGCGAGACGGCTCCGCCGGAGATCAACACCGGCGTGCCGAGCGTCGCACGGGTCTATGACCACTTTCTCGGCGGGAAGGACAACTTCGCCGCCGACCGCGAGGTCGTCGATGAGGTGATCAGGGCGATGCCGCCCGGCTGGCGCCCCTCGACGAGCGCGCTGGACAACCGGGCGTTCCTGCGCCGGGCGGTCCGGTACCTGGTGCGGGTGGCGGGCGTCCGGCAGTTCCTGGACATCGGTTCGGGCCTGCCGACGCAGGGCAACGTCCACCAGGTCGCCCAGGCGGCGCACCCCGACTGCCGCGTGGTCTATGTGGACAACGATCCGATCGTGCTCGTCCATGCCAGGGCGCTGCTGGCCCGCGATCCCGGCACCACGGTCATCACTGCCGACATCCGGCGTCCCACCGAGATCCTGGACAATCCGGTCGTCCGCGACTTCATCGATTTCCAGCAGCCGGTGGGGCTGCTGCTGGTGGGCATCCTGCACCACATCCACGACCACGAGGACCCGGGCGGCATCGCCCGTCGCCTGGTGGCGGGCGTGCCGCCGGGCAGCTACCTGGCCATCTCCCACTTCCGCGATCCGGGGCCCGAGCATCCGGAGGAGTCCGAGCTGGCCGCCCGGCGCGAGCAGATCTTCACCGAACGGCTGGGCGTGGGCCGGTGGCGCACCCAGGAGGAGATCGTCTCCTTCTTCGGCGACCTGGAGCTGGTCGAGCCCGGCGTGGTGCCGCTTCAGGAATGGCGGCCCGATCCGGGCGACCTCATCGAAAAGCACGAGATCTACCACACGTTCGTCGGCGGGGTGGGCCGCAAGCGCTGAGGCCGGGGGCGGTGGAGGTCAGCCCGCGATCCGGCCCTCACCGTTCTCGCGGCGGACCTCGCCGGGGCTCTTGTCGGGCTTGAGCCCGCGCCAGGCCGGGTGGCGCATCATGCCGTCGCCGGTCCACTCACCGAACCGCACCTCGCCGACGAGCACCGGCTCCACCCACTGCGCCTCGCGGGCGTGCTCGCGCGGTACCGGCCCGTCGAACGGCGGGTCGTCGCGGCGCAGCGGGGCCAGCCGCCCGGCGAGGTCGCGCAGCGCCGCCTCGGTGAACCCGGTGCCGACGTGCCCGGCGAACACCAGCCGGCCCTGCGCGTCGGGTACGCCGAGCAGCAGCGACCCGATCATCCCGGTTCGCCGTCCCGCCCCCGGCTTCCAGCCTCCGATGATCACCTCCTGGGTGCGGAGGTTCTTCACCTTCGTCCATTCGGCGGTGCGCCTGCCCGGCCGGTACGGCGAGTCCAGCCGCTTGGCCACGACCCCCTCCAGCCGCCACTCCTTGCTCAGCTCCACCGCCCGCGCCCCGGCCCCGGTGCCGGAGAACCACGCGGGCACCTGCCAGCGCGCGCCCGGTGTCACGATGTTCTCCAGGAGTTCGCGCCGCCCGGTGTACGGCAGGCCGACCACCGCCTCGGCGTTCACGTGCAGCACGTCGAACAGCAGGTACGTCACCGGCACCGCGCCGACCAGCTCCGCGACGCGGGCGGGCCTGCGCTGGTGCATGCGCGGCTGCAACGCCTCGAAGGAGGGCCGCCCCTCGTCGTCGAACGCGACGATCTCGCCGTCCAGCACGAGATCGCGCCCGTCCACCGCCCCGGCCATCATCGCCAGCTCGGGGTAGGCGGCCGTGACGTCCTTGGCGTTGCGCGAGACCAGCTTGACCGCGCCGCCCTGCACGTACGCCAGCGCCCGCACGCCGTCCCACTTCATCTCGAACCCGAAGCGGTCCTCGGCCGCCGCCTCCGGCAGGCTCCCGAGCACCGCCATCATCGGCGCATACACTGGCAAACCACTCACACGGTGATAAATACCCAGGTAGCCCCGCTTGGCCCCCCGCGTCGGGTCCGGCCACCCGGAGCTCCGCCGCATCACCCGTCCCGCCCGGCCGGTCCTGAATCAACGGGTAAAAAGAGGACCTTTTCCAGCCGCCAATTCCACGCTCCCGGATATATCGCCGAACCCTCGCGCACGGCCCGGCGGGAGTGACATGCTGAAGACATGCGAGGCGGCTACCGGGAAAAATGCAATGACGAAATGCCCACATTGCAGTGAATCGGCCGATCAGGCCGGTCCACCTGCTCGACTCTGCGAGGTCCCATGCCATCAGCGGAGGAAGTCCTTGCGTCCCTGATCCGGGACAAAAGAGCCGGACGAATACTGGCGGAAGCACTCGAAACAATTCCAGACGGAGAGTTCACGAACGCGCCGAGTGACGATACGTCTGTCCAGAATGCGGTGAAGCTCAGCGCGCAGATGATTCGCCGGGTTTACCCCGACTCCTACGGCGACGCCCTGCCCGGCCTGCACCTGATCGCCGAGCACGAGATCGCCCCCCAGGAGATGGCCACCCGCTACCGCTACGCGCTGGCCCGCGACGGCATCCGCACCTGGGGCGACCTCGCGGACTGCGACGAGATCCGGCTCCTCGACATCCACATGTTCGGGTCCACCTGCCTGGCCGCCGTGGTCGAGGCCGCCGTGTGGCGCATGGCCGTGATCGCCCTGGACGGTTCCAACCAGTTCACCGGACGGGCCGCGACGCCGTCCGCGCCACCGGAGTGGATCGCGCTGCCGCTGCGCCCGCTGGTCGCCTGGGCGGTCGCCGAGCGCGGCGCGACCACCCTCGACGACCTCCTCGTCCTCTCCCCCGCCCTCGGCCCGCTACCGGCCGGGATCACCAGCCAGTGGCGGCAGGCCAACGCGGTCAACCTGCGCGCCTTCGTCGGGGCCGCCGCCGACCCGCCCGACCTCGCCGTGCTCCTGCGCGCCCTGCTCACCGAGGTGGACGGCCGGCGCGAGCTGATCTTGACCCAGCGCACTTTCGCCGCCCGGCCGCAGACCTACCAGGCCCTGGGCAGACGGCTCGGGGTCAGCGCGGGCCGGGCCAGGCAGTTGGAGGAGTCGGCGCTCAGCCGGCTCGGCTACGCCGTCGCCACCCCGCGCTACACGCCGCTGCGCTGGCATCTCGACGAACGCCTGCGCCAGGCGCGCACCCTCGGCCGGCCCGCCGACACGACGCTGTCCGACCCGGACCCGGTGCTCACCAGGCTGCTCTCCTGGCTGTGCGAGACGCACGCGGACGCACACGCCTACTCCCCCAACCACCTGCCCTGACCCCGCTACAGCGCGAGCAGCGCGCGCACCGGCATGCGGGAGTCGGACAGTGGCCGGACTGCGATGCGGATCAGCGCCAGCGCGTTGTCATCGCCCGCGATGCGATTGACGCTCAGCCCGCCACAGGACAGGCAGTGATGGATGATCAGCCACTCCCCGTCCGGCCTGGCCGTGACGCTCAGCGCCGCCATCCTGCCGCCGCAGCCCGCCCGCCGGTCGCCGGGCACCCGTTCGTCGAGGTGCCGGCTGGTCAGGCAGTTCGGGCAGTGGTTGCGATGGGCGGTGCCCGGCGCGGCCAGCGGCACGTCCAGCCGGCAGCCCACGCAGCGGAAGGCGTCGCCGCCGCCCACATCGCGGACATCCGCCTTTCGCCGCTGCGGCCTGCGCGGACGCGGTTTGCCCCGGGACCTCGCGCGCTTCACAGGTCACCGAACGCTTCCAGCGGGAACGGCGGCTGGGCCAGCGGCCGCACCGCCATCCGCATCAGGATGAGCTGGTTGTCATCCGAGCAGATCGGGTTGGAGGTCAGCTCGCCGCAACGGGTGCAGCGATGGATGACCATCCATCCGCCGTCGCGCAGCACCGCGATGGCGATCGGCGCCATCCGCGACCCGCACTCGGACGGCCCGCCCTCGACCCGGTCGATGACGTGCTGGGAGTAGAGGCAGCTCGGGCAGTGGTTGCGCCGGGCCCCTGCGGGCCCGACGGCGGTGACGGTCAGCCCGCAGCGCACGCAGGCGAAAGTGTCGGTGCTGACGATGGAACGAACGGACTTGGCGGACACGGTGGAAGACTCCTTGCCGAGATGGTGCGTAGGAAAGCAGCAAGGAAGCGCCGAGCGTGTCTCAGAGAGCAGGCGTGCGCGAGCCGGGATCCGGGCCGCGCTGACACGAGAAGGCGGTCAGTGACGGGTTTCGCGCACGGCACGCAGAGACGCGCTTGGCGCTGACTGGCACATAAACCGTTCCCCTTCCAGGCGCGAACGCCCAACCTCCACCGGTGTGTCAACGGACACGCTAGCAACACCCCGCCGCCGCGCGCGATCCATTTTTCCGGCGCGTTACCGGGCGGCCGTGCCCAGGATGGCGGCGATGACCTGCTCGGTGTCGGCGAGGTCGGGGAGGATCAGGTCCGCCCCCGCAGCACGCAGGCTCTCGGCGTCGCAGAAGCCGGTCGCCACCGCCACGACCCGCGCGCCGCCGAGGCGTCCGGCGCGCACGTCGTTGAGCGTGTCGCCGATCAGCACGGTGTCGGCGGGGGTGAACGGCCCGCCGTACTTGACGGCGGCCCGCTCCTGGGCCAGCCGGACCAGCTCGGGGCGGTCCTCGTGGTCCATCCCGTAGGCCCCGACGGAGAAGTCCACGAACCGGTCCAGCCCGAAGGCGCGCAGCTTGCCGATCGCGATCGGCTCCATGTTCCCGGTCAGCACCGACTGGATCACATCGTCCCGCCTGGCGAGCGCGGTCAGCACGTCAACGGCCCCGGCGAGGATACCGCCGTACTCGCCGAGCCCAGCCTCGTACCGCACGAATGCATCGGCCAGCGCGCCGCCCAGCGATTCGAGCAGCGCGCCGGTGGGGTCGGTGATGCCGTGACTGCGCAGCATCTCCGCGCTCATCGCGCGGTCGGTGCCGCCCATCGTCAGGTCGGCGGCCTCGCGCATCGGCTGGCCGGTGACGCTCAGGAACGCCTCTCCGTAGATCATGCGGCCGAACCCGCGAAGGCTGATCAGCGTGTGGTCGATATCCCATAGGACGAGTGTTTTGTCGGTCTGCACGACAGGCACGCTATCCGAGCCGCCCCGGGCGGTGGTTCAGCAGCTCAGGTTGCCGCCCGGGGTGGTGCCGAGGATCTGCACGAACCGCTGGTACGCCTGGATCCGGCTCTGTACCTGCTGCGGGTTGCCGCCGTTGCACTCCATCGCGCCGTTGATGCTGCGGATGGTCTCGCCGAAGCCGCGGCCGTTCACGATGGCGTCGTGCGGCGTCATGGTGCCGGGCCCGCTCTGGGTGTTCCAGTACCAAAGCGCCGTCTTCCAGGACACCGCCGAGTCGTTCTCCACGAGCCAGGGGTTGCGCAGCAGGTCGAGCCCGAGGGCGTCGCCCGCCGCCTTGTAGTTGTAGTTCCAGCTCAGTTGGATCGGGCCGCGTCCGTAGTAGGCGGCCCGGCCCGCCGGGCACCCGTACGGCCGGCTCGCCTCGCAGTAGTGCGGGTAGTTGGAGGTGTTCTGCTCGACGATGTGGACCAGGCCGCCGGTCTCGTGGTCGACGTTGGCCAGGAAGGCCGCGGCCTCCTGCCTGCGCACGGTGTCGCTGCCGGTCTTGGCGAAGCCGGGGTACGCGCTCAGTGCGGCGGTGAGCCCGGCGTAGGTGTAGAACGGCCGGCGGTTCGGGAACATCTGCTCGAACTGCGCCTCGGTCACCACGAACCCGGTCGGGTCGGGCGTTTGGGTCACCGTGGGGG
>NZ_POUA01000319.1 GCF_003236385.1 Spongiactinospora gelatinilytica | reverse complement strand
CGATGACCGACGTCGCGGCCCCGGCCGGCAGCTCCCGCTCGTAGCTCTCGATGAAGTAGCCGGTGACCCGCTCGGTGAAGGCCAGCAGGAGGGCCGCCTTGTCGGGGAAGTAGTTGTAGAGGGCGGTGCGGGTGATGCCGGCCTCGGCCGCGACGTCGGTCATCGAGATCTCGTCGATGCCCTGCGACCTGGTCAGCCGGGAGACGGCCGCGAGGATGCGATCACGCGTCTGGGCGCGGTGTTCTCCGATCGTGGCGGCCGAGATCCGGGGCATCTGACAATCGTCGCACAGCGCCGGTCGGTACGCCTCAGGCCGCGGGCGCGAGGTGGCCGAGATCCGCCAGCAGCTCGCCGTTGAGCCGGTAGGCCAGCAGGGTCTCCTCGATGATCCGCGCCCGCTCCCCGGCGTCGATGGGCAGGGCGTCCAGGCGGCGGCGGTACTCCTGCTTGAACCGGGGGCGGCTGGGGATCTCGTCGAAGATGTAGAAGTCGGCGCCGCCGCCGCGCTCGATCCCGTAGATCCGCTGGAGCCTGCTCCTGACGACCTGCCCCCCCGACAGGTCGCCGAGGTAGCGGGTGTAGTGGTGGGCGATGTAGCCGCCCGGCCAGGCGGCGGTCCGCTCGATCCGCCCGGTCAGCTCGCGGGTGGCCGGGACCGGCTCGATCAGGTCGCGCCAGCCCGGGCCGTGCAGCGCGGTGAGGTCACAGGTAAGGGCCTGGAGGCGGTACAGCTCGGGAAAGACGAAGGGGGCCGCGATCGGGTCGTCGGCGAGCGCCTGTGAGACGCCCTCCAGGGCCTGGTAGACGAAGTAGTGCTGGGCGACCATCGCCGCGTACGCCTCGCGGGGCAGCCGCCCGTCGAGCAGGGCGTTGATGTAGGGCAGGCCCGCGACCGCGTCGTGCTCGCCCCACGTGGCCTCGCGCAACTCCGCATAGAACGACATCAGGGTGGCTCCTCGATCGTGCGGGTCCTTTCCCGACACAGTGTCACAATGATTGCGACGTCACGTCAACACGAAAACGACACGACGTCATGAAAATCGCCGTCCGCGCAGCGCCGGCACGGCCGCCGCCAGCGCCGCGGCGAACAACGGCAGCCACGCCGCGCGCCACAGCAGCCACTGCGCCGAGACCGGCGCGTCCAGCAGCCCGGCCGCCCGCCCGAACGGCAGCAGCGTCACCGTGGCCAGGACCAGCACCGTCTGGTGCCACAGGAAGACCGGCATCGCCGACAGGTTCGCGACCGCGACCGCCGCCCACACGCGCGGCCGGCGCGCCAGCCGGGTCAGCGGCCCGTGGGCGAGCAACGCCGCCCCGGTCTGGGCGATCCCGGAGCACACCCCGGCGAGCGACGGCGGGCCCAGGTTGGAGATCGCCGCCCCGGTCACCCCCACCATGCTCGCGGGGTGGCCGAAGGCGGTGATCAGCAGGGCCGTGCCCGCCGCGCCGCCCGTCAGCATGGCAACCGCCGTACCGCGCCGGGCCAGCCCGCCCCCGGCCCAGGCCATCCCGAGCAGGTACGGCACCAGCCATCCGGCGGCCAGGTTCGCCCACCCCGTCCACGCGGGACCCGCCAGGCCGAACCGGATAACGTCCACCGCCACGACCACGCCGGCCATTCCCCCGGCCGCGGCGACCGGCCGGACCCGGGCGAGCAGCGGCGTGGCCAGGGTGAGCACGGTGAACACGGCGAGGAACCACAGCGGGCCCAGCGCCGAGACCGCGAAGGACCGCAGCGTCCCCCGGGAGATCCCCGCCGAGGTGAGCGCGAGGGCGAGTACCGCCCAGAACACCGCGAGCGGCAGCACCGGCGCGAGCAGGCGGGCCAGGCGGCGGCGGGCCCACGGCAGGTACCCGTCGCGGGCCGACCGCAGGCCGCGCGCGGCCGAGTACCCGCCGACGAAGAAGAACACCGCGAGCGTCTGCAACACCCACGACATCGGGGCCAGCGCGGGCATGGCGGTCAGCGGGGAGGCGATCCGCAGGGCGCCCGCCTGGTCCGTGGCCCAGGCGGTGACCAGCCAGTGGCCGAGCACCACGCCCGCGATGGCGAGCGCGCGCAGCGCGTCCACGCCGCGGTCGCGGGTGTCCGGGGTGGCGGCGGCGATCTTTTCCGCGAAGCCGGCGATCCGGTCGGCCATGGGTCACCTCGCCGGTCCGCCCGAGCGCGATCAGCGTCAGGTTGCGCAGCGAGACCCCGCCGGGCTTGAAGTATTCGCTGTGCGTGGCCCGGCCGGTCGCGAACACCGAGGCGCCGAAGCCGGGCGCGGCCGGGTCCGGGCCGAAGCCGAGCGGCCCGAGCCGGAACTTGGGCACGTTCCGCATCCAGTCCGCGCCGCCCAGCCCCGCCCACAGCCGCGTGCCTTCGAGTGCGAGATCGGCGGCCGAGTCCGCGCCGAGCCCGGGGCTGCCGTACACCACCGGGTCGCTCACCCCCAGGCCGGGCGGGGGTGTCGGGAGGCGGCGGGTCGGCGACGCCGGTGACCAAGGCCGCCAGGATGGGGCCCGCCAGCGCGGGGAGCCGGTCCTTGGCCGATCGGAGCCGCCTGAGCACCCGACCACCGACCACACTAGACCGGGCCGCACGGGAGGGGCGTCATACCAGGGGGTGATCCGATGTCACACCCCCGTACTGCTTACATGCTTACGATCGCTGTGAGCGAACAGGCTCAAGCTCGGGAACAATCCGGGGCTCTCAATACTTGAGTCGGTATAACTCAACCTTTGGAGATCGCATGAGTGAGAGCTTGATCCTTCCGGTCCTCCCGCTGGACGACGCGGTCGTGCTGCCCGGCATGGTCGTCCCGCTGGACCTGTCGGACGCCGAGGTTCGCGCCGCGATCGACGCGGCCAGGGCGGGCACCTCGGACCGCAAGGACGCACACGTGCTGCTGGTCCCGCGGGTGGACGGGAAGTACGGCCCGGTGGGCGTGGTCGCACTGGTCGAGCAGGTCGGCCGGCTGCCCGGCGGCGAGCCCGCCGCCGTGGTGCGCGGCCTGGAGCGGGTACGGGTCGGCACCGGTACCACCGGGCCGGGCGCGGCCCTTTGGGTGCAGGCCACCGCGATGGAGCCCGTCCCTGCCGGGGAGCGCGCGAACGAGCTGGCCGCCGAGTACAAGGCGCTGGCCACCACGATCATGCAGAAGCGCGGCGGCTGGCAGGTCGTCGACGCCATCAACCAGATAGACGACCCGGCCGTCCTGGCCGACAGCTCCGGCTACGCCCCCTGGCTGAGCACCCAGCACAAGATCGAGCTGCTGGGCGAGCCCGACCCGGCCGAGCGCCTGGCCAGGCTGGTCGAGCTGGCCCGCGAGCACCTGGCCGAACTGGACGTCGCCGAGACCATCCGCAAGGACGTCCAGGAGGGCATGGAGAAGCAGCAGCGGGAGTTCCTGCTGCGCCAGCAGCTCGCCGCCGTCCGCAAGGAACTGGCCGACCTCAACGGCGACCCGGCCGACGAGGAGGACGACTACCGGGCCAAGATCGAGGCCGCCGACCTGCCGGAGAAGGTGCGCGAGGCCGCGCTCAAGGAGGTCGACAAGCTGGAGCGGACCTCCGACCAGTCGCCGGAGACCGGCTGGATCCGCACCTGGCTGGACACGGTCCTGGACATCCCGTGGAACGTCCGCACCGAAGACTCCTACGACATCTCCGCGGCGCGCGAGGTGCTGGACGCCGACCACACCGGGCTCACCGACGTCAAGGACCGCATCATCGAGTACCTGGCGGTCCGCAAGCGCCGCCACGACCAGGGCCTCGGCGTGATCGGCGGCAGGCGCAGCGGCGCCGTGCTGGCGCTCGCCGGTCCTCCCGGGGTCGGCAAGACCTCCCTCGGCGAGTCCGTCGCCCGGGCGATGGGCCGCAAGTTCGTCCGGGTGGCCCTGGGCGGCGTCCGCGACGAGGCGGAGATCCGCGGGCACCGCAGGACGTACGTGGGGGCGCTGCCCGGCCGCATGGTCCGCGCGATCCGCGAGGCGGGCAGCATGAACCCCGTCGTGCTGCTGGACGAGGTGGACAAGCTGGGCGCCGACTACCGGGGCGACCCGACCGCCGCGCTGCTGGAGGTGCTGGACCCCGCCCAGAACCACACCTTCCGCGACCACTACCTGGAGGTCGAGCTCGACCTGTCCGACGTGCTGTTCCTGGCCACCGCCAACGTCCTGGAGGCCATCCCCGGCCCGCTGCTGGACCGCATGGAGGTGGTCACCCTCGACGGCTACACCGAGGACGAGAAGGTGGCCATCGCCCGTGACCACCTGCTGCCCCGCCAGCTGGAGAAGGCCGGGCTCGGCGCGGACGAGGTGACCCTGGAGGAGGCGGCGCTGCGCAGGCTGGCCGCCGAGTACACCAGGGAGGCCGGCGTCCGGTCGCTCGAACGGTCGATCGCCCGGATCCTGCGCAAGATCACCGCGTCGCTGGCCCTCGGCAAGGCCGAGCTGCCGGTCCGGGCCGGGGCCGATGACCTGGTGGAATACCTCGGCAGGCCCAGGCACGTGCCGGAGTCCTCACTGCCGGAGGCCCGCCAGCGCACCTCGGTGCCGGGCGTGGCCACCGGCCTGGCGGTGACCGGCGCGGGCGGCGACGTGCTGTACGTCGAGGCGTCCCTCGCCGACCCGGAGACCGGCTCGACCGGGGTCACGTTGACCGGCCAGCTCGGCGACGTGATGAAGGAGTCGGCGCAGATCGCGCTGTCCTACCTGCGCTCGCGCGGCGTGGAGCTGGAGCTGCCGGTCGGGTCGCTGAAGGACCGCTCGGTACACGTGCACGTCCCCGCGGGCGCGATCCCCAAGGACGGCCCGTCGGCCGGGGTCACCATGACCACCGCGTTGGCGTCGCTGCTGTCCGGCCGGCCCGTGCGCGGCGACGTGGCGATGACCGGTGAGGTCTCCCTCACCGGCCGGGTGCTGCCGATCGGCGGGGTCAAGCAGAAGCTGCTCGCGGCCCACCGGGCGGGCATCACCACGGTGCTCATCCCGGCGCGCAACGAGCCCGACCTCGACGACGTGCCGGAGGAGGTGCGCGCGGAGCTGACCGTCCACGCGGTGAGCGACGTACGCGAGGTGCTCGACATCGCCCTCTCCCCGGCCCACGTCACCCAAGCGGCCGCCGCCTGAGGGCGGGTCGCTCGCCGAGCACGGCCCGCCAGGGCCGTTCGCAAGGGCCGGACGCCGGCGCGGGCGTCCGGCCCTTTGGCGTGCCGCGGTATTCGTGATCTGTGATTTATGTTACTCATGTGACGGGAATAAAATTTCCATTTTGGGCCCCCTCGAGTAGTGCGGAAGATCACGATCTTGCGAATAGTCCGGATTTGCCGGGCTTTCAAGTGCTTTGTAAGTGTTTGTCAATCTCGGGCCGGGAGTCTTGATCGGTCAGACACCCTCATCTCCCGAGAGGACCGAACGTGCGATTCGTCAGCCGAATCCTCATCGGCGTAGGCGCCGCGACGGCGATCGCGGTGGCCGCGCCGGTCGCCGCCAACGCGACCGTCGTTCCCGCCGCCGGCGCCACTGCCGGCACCGCCGTCACCGGAACGACCCAGTGGGGCCCGTACTACTCCGCCGACCACAAGGCCAAGGCGAGCGGCGAGGTCAGCGTCGAGCGCAGAAACCACAAGATCTACTACAAGAAGAAGCACACCAAGTGGGT
Organism: Spongiactinospora gelatinilytica; assembly: GCF_003236385.1. GTDB lineage: Bacteria > Actinomycetota > Actinomycetes > Streptosporangiales > Streptosporangiaceae > Spongiactinospora > Spongiactinospora gelatinilytica. Next base: position 3,547 of record NZ_POUA01000319.1, on the reverse strand, counting down.
CAAGCACTGCTGGTGGTACAAGGGCACCAAGAAGTGCAAGCCGGTCAAGAAGGTCTGGTGGACCAAGCATTCCAAGTGGGTGCGCGGCAACCACTTCACCGTGGACAGCAAGCTCAGTAACCACAAGCGGTGGGGCGACCGCCGGTACCGCTGCGCATGGGAGACCTTCAAGGTCGAGACCTTCGACGGCTCGTCGTACTACCGGTCCTTCGACAACTGCGGCAGGTACCCCGAGCGCCACGGCTTCGACGGCAAGAACGCCGAGCGCATCTCGGTCAAGGTGAGCCGCGGCAGCGGGCACTCGCCCAAGGGCGGGTCCGGCGGCTGGCACGAGATCTACAGCGCGTCCTGACATCCGCGGCGCGGACCGGGGCGGTCAGGGGCCATCTGAGGCCCGGTCCGCCAGACGACGCCGAGGCCGCCGCTCCCCGAGACCGGGGCGGCGGCCTCGGCGCGTGCCATGCCGGTGTGCGCCCCGCCGTTGAACCTGGCGAAGATGCCGGCCAGCTCGGCGGCGCTGTTCACGCCGAGCTTCTGGTACGCCTGGTTGCGGTGGTTCTGGGCGGTACGCAGGGAGATGTGCAGGCGTTCCGCGACCTCCCGGTGGCTGCGCCCGGCCGCGCCGAGCTGGGCGACCTCCAGTTCGCGCACGGTCAGGTCGGGCGCGGCCAGGCAGCGCAGCGCCGGAGTGCCCGCCCGCGGGCAGGACGCGGCCAGTGACCACGCCTCGGCGGCGGCCCTGCGGGCGCCCCGCTCGTCGCCCGCCCGGCGCAGCGCGCCCGTCGCCTGCGCGGCGGCCTCGGCCGCGTGCAGCATCAGGCCGAGCCGCTCGAACCCGGTGGCCGTCGCGAGCAGTGCCCCGCCGTCGCCGTCGGCGAGCGCGGCGGCGTGCCGGGCGGCCAGTCGTACCCGCTCGCCGTCGTGGACCACGGCCAGCTCGGCCAGCCGCGCCCGCACCGGCGCGGCGCGGCCCAGGCGCACCGCGTCGTGCAGCGCGATGTGCTCGAAACCGGGCAGCCCGGCGGCGCGGCCGTCGGCCGCCGCGCCCAGCGCGAGGTCGATCGCCCTGCTGGTCTCGCCCAGCGCGGCGGCGATCCAGACGCGGGTGAGCGCCACCCAGCGGCCGAAGGCGGTCCAGGTGGTGCGGTTGCGGGCCAGCGCCGCGTCCAGCGTCTCCTGCGCCGCCCTGCCGTCCCCGCACAACGCCTGCGCCAGCGCGTAGGCGCCCAGGCATCCGCCGACGGTGACCGCGGTCTCGTGGTGCGCCGGCGCGTGGAGAACGGCGAGCGCGGTGTCGAGGTCGCCGCGCAGGATGGCGGCGTGCCCGCGGGACAGGGCCAGGCTGCCCTCGCCCCGCGACCAGCCGCGCTGCCCGGACACCGCCGCGGTCATGGAGGCGGTGGCCTCGCCCACGACCGCGAGGTCACCGCTGAACAGCCCGCACAGCGCCCAGGTGGAGTGCAGCGGGGAGACCAGCGCGGGGATGGTGTCCCGCCAGCCCGCCATGCCGGCCAGGGCCTCGGACACGGCGGCCAGCGCCTCCGCCGTACGGCCCGCGTAACACAGCGCGAGCGCGTGGGCGTTGAGCGCCTGCGCGCGCACCGGTGCGCTGAGCGGGCGTTCCAGTAAGGGAGCGCTCCAGGCCAGCGCGGAGCGCGGGTCGGCGGCGGAGGCGGCCAGGCCGACCCGGCGCACGGTGATCGCATCGCGCCTGGCGGGGTCGGTGACGGTGCCCTCGGTACGCGCCAGCAGCGCCATCGCCTCGGGCAGCCGGTCCGTCCCCCACGCGAGATTGCTGGCCCTGGCCAGGGCCAGTTCGACGCGCGTGGACTCGTCGGCGGGCTCCGGCGTCGCGTCCAGCACGGCGCGGGCGCGGTCGGGGAGCTGGGCGTGGTCGAGCAGGTTGGCCAGCAGGATTGCGGCCTCGACGCCGCCGCCCGCCGACAGCGCGGCCTCGGCCAGCCGGACCGCGAGCGGATAGTCGTGCGCGGCCCAGGCCAGCCGGCAGGCGGCGACCAGCGGCTCGGGGTCGGTGCCCAGGCCGCTCTCCAGCCGCCATACCGTGCCGCGCAGCACGTCTTCTCTGCGCCGCATGCCGGTGGCCGCCACGACTTGGACCAGGTCGGCGTAGCGGCGCCGGCGGCGCAGCCCGGGGCAGCGCTCGCGGGCCACCTCGCCGTAGAGTGGATGGCCGAGCCGCGCGACCTCCCGCCTGTCCTCCACGGCCACCCTGATCAGCCCGCGCTCCTCGGCGAGCAGCACGGCCTCCTCCGAGACCAGCGTGCTCAGCGTGCGCGCCCCGATCGGCTCGGCGAACGTGGTGAACTCCAGCACCGCCGCGAGCGGGGCCGACAGGGTGCCGATCCGGTCGCGGATGAGTTCGACCAGCCGGGGGGCGAGCGGTGTGTCGCCGGGCGCCGCGTCGGCCAGCGGAGCCCGGGCGAGGTGCCACATGCCGCGCAGCCGCTGGAGCGTTCCCGCGGCCAGCGCCGAATCGACGATCTCGTGCAGGAACAGCGCGTTCCCCTCGGTCACCCGGCACAGATGGACCACGGTCGCCTCGTCCGGCGGGCCGCCGAGCGCGGCGGTCAGCAGCCGGCGGATGTCGCCGTCGCCCAGCGGCCCGATGTCCGCCCGCCTGGCCAGGTGGTCGCGCCACAGCGCGGTCACCGTGTCGGGGGCGGGCTCGCCGCTGCGCAGGGTGGCGACGACCCGGGCGCGCCCGGTGGCGACCAGTGAGTGGATCACTCCCGCCGAGTGCCCGTCCAGCAGGTGCGCGTCGTCCACGCCGAGGACCGGCAGCCGTCCGGCGGCTCGCGCGATGATCTCCTCGGCCGCCCACCGCAGCGTGTTGCCCTCGGGCGCCCGCGCGGGCAGCAGGTCGGCCAGCGCGCCGTTGGGGATGCCGCTGGTCGCCTTGGTGGCGCGAATGCGCAGCACGGTGTGGCGGTCGTCGGCCAGCCCGCGTAGCACCTCGGCGGCCAGCCGGGACTTGCCCACCCCGGCCGCGCCCACGATCACGACGCCGCGCGCGGCCCGGTCGCGGGCGAATCGGATCAGAGTTTCGAGTTCTTTGTCACGCCCCGCGAACGGCCACGTCTTCATGCGCCCCTCCCACCCAGGTTTGGATATTACGCTCTTGTGGGCAATTTGGAGATCCCTTATCGTCCCTTTGTGAGGCGCTGGGCGGCGAAATTCAGCATCGATTGCCCTGGGTGTGCGAATCGCTCTCTCGCGCGTGAGCCCGATGGGCCGCATCGGTCATTCCTGCCGCCGGAACTTGCGCCGTACGCGACGGCCGTGTGCCAGATGTGCGGCCAGGTGCTCTTCCTGGCGGCCGAGGCCGCCGAGGTCGATCCCGACCGTGATCCGGACGGGCTGCCGCCGCGCCGGGCGCGCGTGCTGTGGCCCGTCGCGGCGGGCCGGGCGCGCGCCGCCGTACCGCCCGCGCTGGCGCGGGAACTCGCCGAGGCCGAGTCCTGCCTGAACGCGGGGGCGTACACGATGACGTTGGTGAACGTGCGCCGGTTGCTCGAAGGGGTGTGCG
>NZ_POUA01000318.1 GCF_003236385.1 Spongiactinospora gelatinilytica | reverse complement strand
GGCGAGGGGGGCGGTGACGGAGGGCCGGGCGAGGAGCCAGGCGATGGCGACGGTGGCCGGGTGGGCGCCGCGGTCGGTCGCGATCCGCTCCACGGCGGCGAGCACCCGCTGACCGCGCTCGGTGCCCAGGTACTTGGTGACACGCGGTTCGCGCACGCTGTCGATGGGCGTGCCCGCCCGGTACTTGCCGGTGAGGAACCCCGCCGCCGGCGAGAAGTAGGGGAAGACCGCCAGGTCGTGCCGCAGCGCGATCGGTCGCATCGCCGTCTCGTAGAACTCGCGTTCCATCAGGTTGTAGTGGGGCTACAGGGCGACGTACCGGGCGCGGCCCTCGCGGGCGGAGAAGGCAAGGGACTCCTCCAGGCGTTCCGGGGTGATGTCGGAGGCCGCGATGGCACGTACCTTTCCCTGGTTGCCCGGCGCCCAGGCCGAGTAACTGTCGGCGGTATCGATGAAGTTTCCGCCCGCGGCGGCGTAGGCGTCGAGCACCCTGAACGACTCGGCCGCGCTCGCCGACCAGCCGAAGACATTGCCGCCGAGAGACACCGGGAACAGTTTGACACCCAAGGCGCTGTATGTGCGAAGTCGCGTCATAATTCGCGCAACAAGCACCGCCTCCAACAGCGTCCCGATCAGCCGGACCTCACTGCGACTTTGCCAAGTCGGCTTACAAACCAGCCTGCGACCAGCATATATACCAGTCATCCCATCGAATGGCATAGGCCCGCCCGCACCGTCCACCAGCCCGCACCGCACCGGATAAATGCAGGTGAGAGCGTTACGCAGGCCGTTCAGGAGCCATCGGCCGATCACTGACAATTGTGCCGGTAAGCCGTAACCAGGCTTGCAAATAATGCAGTTCGGAAATTATCGTTCGCAGCGCAGGGAATCGCACACAAGGCTTCTGGAAGGCGCGTCATGCCGCTCGCCCCGACCTAGGCGGCCGCCCCAGCCACCGCCGCACAGGACCGTAGCCGACCAGATCTCAGGGAAAGGGCTCACAACATGAAACAGCAGGAGAGGTCGAGCCGGTCCCGCAAGGCCATCCTGGAGGCCGCGGCCGAGGAGTTCGCCGCCCGCGGCTACGCCGCGACCAACCTGTACGACATCGTGGCGCACACCTCCCTCTCCAAGGGCGCGCTGTACGCTCACTTCCCGTCCAAGTCACACCTCGCGACCGCGCTGACGGAGAAGTTCCAGCGCACCTGGGACGAACTGCTGCGCCAGGCCGCCGACCCGTCCCGCCCGCCGCTGGCCGCGCTGCGCGATCTGACGCTGGGGCTGATCGACATACTCGGGTCCGACGCGTGCTTCTCCGCGGGCCTGCGCCTCACCTGGGACGAGGCGCACGCGCAGGGACGGCCCCCGACCGTTCAGTCCAGTCTGCTGGACACGCTGACCGGCCTCATCCGCGACGCGCAGCGCGGCGGCGGCATCGACGCCGATCAGGACCCGGAGCTGCTGGGCATCCTGCTGGTCGGGCTGCTGTTCGGCGTCCACCAGACCACCGCGCGCGAGAAGAGCCACATGGCGGCCGAACGCGTGCGGCGGCTGTGGGACATGCTCGCGCCGATCATGCTTCCCGCAGCGCACTCGAATCGGCCAGCACCCCGTTGAGCACCGCGTCGAGCAGTCCGGGGTAGCGGGCGTCGAGGTCCTCGCGGCGGAGGGAGAGCAGGTTCTCCCTACCGGCGGGACGCTGCCAGATCACCCCGGCGTCGCGCAGCACGCGCCAGTGGTGGGTCATCGTGGATTTGGAGACGTTGTCCAATATCGCGCCGCAGGGCATCTCGCCGCTGTCGAGAAGCACGCGGACCACGGCCAGCCGCATGGGGTTACCGAGGGCGGTCAGCACGTTTTCGAGGCGGATCTGGTCACGCGTGGGGTGCAGGGCACTCATCCTTCCAACCTAGGTCGATTGTACTTCCCTCTGCGAACTTTCATACCAAACACAGATGACTTGTGATACGTAAGTCCTCGTACAGTCGTATCGTGTTGAGAGACCCCGAAGGAATGCCGCGCACATGTCCACACCACTCGCCCCATCGGCCCGGCGGCCCGCCAACGGCCGGCTCGGCTGGAGCCTGGCGCTGTTCGCGCTGGCTCAACTGATCTTTTCCCTGGACATCTTCATCGTCTACGTCGCCCTGCCCGACATCGGCGCCGACCTGGGCTTTTCCGACCAGACCCTGCAATGGGTGGTCAGTGCCTACGTCGTCTTCGCGGGAGGGTTCCTGCTCCTCGGCGGTCGCGCCGCCGACCTGCTGGGCAGGCGCCGGATCTTCGTGCTCGCCCTGGCCGTCTACGCATTGTCGTCGCTGGCCGGCGGGCTGGCCACCAGCCCAGCGGTGATCATCGCGGCGCGGGCGATCCAGGGCATCGGCGGCGCGCTGCTGCTGCCCTCGACGCTCTCGCTGATCGGCACGCTGTTCGAGGAGGGCCCCAAGCGCAACCGCGCCTTAGCCGTGTGGGGCGGCGCGGGCGCGAGCGGGCTCACCGTCGGCTCCCTGCTGGGTGGCGTCCTCACCCAGAGTTTCGGCTGGCCCGCGGTCTTCTTCGTCAACGTCCCGCTGGCCGGGATCTGCGCCATCGCGGCGCTGGCCGTCGTACCGCGCGACCAGCCCTCGACCGAACGGCGCCGCTTCGACCTGCCCGGCGCGCTGACCGTCACGGCCGGCGCCACGCTGCTGGTCTTCGTGCTGGTCCAGGGCCCGGAGGTCGGCTGGACCCAGCCGATCATCCTCGCCGCCGGGGCGGCGGCGGTCATCCTGCTCGCGTTGTTCGCCATCATCGAGTCGCGCAGCCGCGACCCGCTCATGCCGTTCCGGTTGTTCCGTAATCGCAGCCTGGTGGTCGGCGTCAGTGTCACCGGCCTTTACATGGGGACGTTCGGCGCGCTGCCGTACTTCATGACCATGCTGCTCCAGAACGTGTTCCAGTTCAGTGCGCTGGAGACCGGCCTGGCCTTCCTCGTGCCGTCGGTGGCCATCGCGACCGGCACCCAGCTCGGCGAACGGCTGGTCGGCCGGATCGGCACCCGGGCGACGCTGCTCGGCGGCTTCGTGGTGGGGGTGGCCGGCACGATCGCGTTCGCCCTCGCCTTCGACCACCAGTCGGGGTTCGCGGCCACCGTGCCCGGCATAGTCGTGCTGAGCCTCGGCCAGGGCGTCGTGTGGACGGGCATGTGGATCGCCGCCGCCACGGGCGTCGCGGGCGAGGAGCAGGGCGTGGCCAACGGCCTGGCCTCCACGTCCCTCAACCTGGGCAACGCCATCGGGCTCGCCGTGCTGATCGCGGTCGCCAACGCGGCCGTGACCGGCCAGACGGGGGCCGCGCTGCGGGCCGCGGTCGCCGACGGCGGCTCCCTGGCGGTCCTGCTGACGGCCGCGGGCATGCTCATCGGCGCGCTGGTCAGCCTGACCCTGCCGAGGAAGGTCGCGGCGGCCGCCGCCGCGAACCCGGCACCCGCCTCCGCGGTCCACTCGTGACGGACGCCGGACACCTTCGGCCTGATGGTGTCCGGCGGTCACCTCCCGATCCCCGCGCCGCGCTCCCGGCCGCACACGCGACCTGGCCATGAGCGCGGCGCGGTCGGACGTACCGGGCCCCGGCAGTAAAGGGCCCGGTGTGAGCGCGGCCGGCGTGCCGATACCGGCAGGTCCCGGCCCGCACGGATCAACGGTGATCCGGCGAGGCCGAACGCCCCGACGATGAGCGCCCCCACCATCGAGCGCTCCCGGTGGCAGGGAACGGACCTGATGCCAGGCCAAGGGCCGGCATCGGGCACAGGTCCCCGGCACCGCCCGCCAGAGCACGGGACTCGGCATCAGGGCACTGGACCCACCCCCGGCCTGCAAACCCGGCGCCAGGGCGCCGAGCCGAGGCCGGTCCCAGGAGCCCGGCGTACAGCGCCCGGACATATCGGCCCAGCGGCAGCCGCGGGCCTGAAGCGTCATGAGCAGGACGCCGCGTGAGTGCGCGGGATGGTCGTGGCAACGTGCCTGCGCAGGGTATCCCGGCATTCGGCGTTGCGCCACCTCAACTGCGCTATACACACATTCTCCCCCGCCTCGACAACACGCGGCAGAACTGCGTCGGCCCGCGTTCCCCCTGCTGAGGCCACGAAGTCCAAAAGTCGTCACGACAAATGCCGACATATGGTCCAAACAAACATTCGCGTAGGTAGTTTTGTGACGTTGACGCGCGACTTAACCGGAACGGATGTCCGCAAATGCCGAACGGGGAGAGTAAAAAACCGTGGGGGCTAGGCGTCGACCTTGCGCCCATTAGGCGAATTTCTGTCTCTGACTTCATCGAGGAGGTCTTCGGCTACCTTCCGCGCAGCGACCAGCGGCGATGGGCCCGCACGTACCTGAGAGGGCTGCTCAACGTGCCGGGCAAGAAATCGTTGCAGCACATGGCACGGGCCGCCGCCACCGGCCTCAACGCCTCCCATGGCCTGCAACAGTTCATCAACTCCAGCCCATGGGACTGGACCCCGGCGAGAGAGGCGTTGGGCAGGTCGATCAGCGAGGCCATGCCGGTGATCGCGTGGGCGGCCGGGATATTGAGCATCCCCAAAAGGGGCGAGCATTCCGTCGGCGTACACCGCCGTTTCGTGCCGCACGCCGGCCGTACGCTGAACTGCCAGGTCGCGGTGGGCATGTTCCTGTCCTCCGAGGAGCAGGCCGTGCCGGTCGACTGGCACCTGTTCCTGGACCCGGCCTGGAGCGGCGACGAGCAGCGCCGGCGGCGGGCCCGCATCCCCGGGCACGTCTCCGCCCTGCCGCTGTGCATGCACGTGCTCGAACTGGCCGACCAGATGCGGGCCCGGCGGCCCGGCCCGACGCCGCCGCTGGTGGCGGACCTGCGTGTCGGGATGGACATCAGCAGGCTGGCCGACGAACTCAGCGCGCGCGGGATGGACTTCGTCATCGAGGTGCGCGCCGCGCACCCGGTGCTGGCCGCCGCCGGTTCGCTCCGGGCGGCGGGCCGGGCGACGGTCGTCCGGCCGACCACGGTGAGCGAGGTGTGGCGGCAGGACCCGCCGCAGGCGGCGGAGAGCCCGCGGGGGCCGGCCATCGCCGCCAGAGCGGTCCGGCTGCCCGGCGCGCCGCAGACGTACCGGCTGCTCACGCAGTGGTGGCGGGGCGACCACCGGACCCGCCGGTACTGGATCACCAGCATTCTGGACCAGACCGCGGAAGCCGTACTCGCCCTGGACCGGCACGCCGCACGTGCCGAGGCCGTGATGAAGGACCTGGAGAAGGACTTCGGCGTACTCGACTTCGCGGGCCGCTCCTTCCCGGGCTGGCACCACCACATGACCATGGTCTCGGCCGCGTACGCCTACCGGACCCTGCTCTCCGGCGACGACGGCGCGCTCGGCCGCGCACATGACGAACGGGGTCACACCGCACTACTCACGATGTGACGGATGAGCGGCGTGCAGCCGCCGACGGCCGTCGTTCAGGCACGCGGGCCACAGCAGAGGGGAAGCAGTGATGCCTGTCAGAGCCCTTGCGGAAACCAGTGGAACATCGACGGGGGATGGTGATGAACTGGCGTGTGGAGGCACACCACGGTTGACGGGGGTCGTCATGGTGCCCGTGGGCGTGCTGCGATCGGCCGACTCGCCGCGCTTGGGAGAGATGGACGTGCAGCATGTCCGCAGGTTGATGGCGGCCGACCCGCTGCCGCCGATCATCGTGCATCGATCCACCATGCGGGTGATCGACGGCGTGCACCGGCTGCGGGCCGCCGTCCTGATGGGGCGCACCGAGGTCAATGTCCGGTTCTTCGAGGGCAGCGACGAGGACGCCTTCGTGGTCGCGGTACGGACCAACGTCAGGCACGGCCTGCACCTGTCGGCCAAGGAGCGGTCGGTGGCCGCCAAGCGCATCCTGATCAGCCATCCCGACTGGTCCGACCGCGCGGTGGCGGCGGCGGCCGGGCTGTCCATGAAGACCGTCGCCGAGATCAGGAAACGTGCATCTGAAGAAATTCCGCACTCGCACACCCGGCTGGGCCTGGACGGGCGGGTCCGCCCGATCGACGCGGCGGCCGGGCGCAGGCGGGCCGCCGAATACATCCAAAGGCACCCGCAGGCGTCGCTGCGCATGATAGCGTCCGCGGTCGGCGTTTCCACCGGGACCGCGCGCGACGTGCGCAACCGGCTGGCCCGCCATGAGGACCCGGTGCCGTCCGGGCAGCGCGGCGGCCATGTGAAGGTCGCCTCCCGGGCCGGCGGCGACGGCCCGGCCCGCGCTTCGGTCACGGCCGGCGGCCGCAGTGAACCAGACGGCAGAAGGCGCGCCGACACCGAGCACCGCGTCCGCAGAGACGCGCTCGCGCTGCTGAGCAGGGACCCTTCGCTGCGCTTCACCAAGACGGGCCGGATGCTGCTGCGCATGCTGGACAACCGGCTGCTGGCCTCGATGCATCGCGATCAGATAATCGCCAGCATCCCGCCCCACTCCAAGGACACGATCCTGGCCGCGGCCCATCAGTGCATTCGCGTCTGGCAGGAGTTCGCGGACGAGGTGACCAAGGACGACAGGGCCGAGGACGCTCTCGGCCAGGTGGTCGATCTGCCGGAGATCTCATACTGACGAACGGCGAATGCAGGTCGGGTCGCCCCGCACACCGGCGGGCGGCCCGACCTCGCTTTTTCTACGCATAGCCCGCTTCGCCGCGGGGCTTCAGTTCGCGCCGTACTGGATGTTCAAAGGACTGTACGTATGTTGTTGCACATACGTACGGTCCTTTACTGTTTCTCCCGAGATCGAGGAGGCAGAAGATGAAAGAACCGTCCCACCACCCGGCCCTGATCGATGAGGTCCCGCTGTCCCGGGAAGCCGATCAATGGCTGCAAAAGGTCGCCGAAATCGCCCCGGTGATCGAAGGCCACCGCGACGAGTCGGAACGCCTGCGCCATTCGGCGCAGCCGGTGTTCGAGGCGCTGCGCGACGCCGGAATCCATCGGATGCTGGTTTCCCGCGAATTCGGCGGCTCGCAGGTCACCCTGGACACCGGCTCGCGCGTACTCCAGGCCCTCGCCGCCATCGACCCGTCGGTGGCCTGGCAGATGGGGGTGCAGGGGGCGATCGGCCGGCTGTCGGACTACCTGCCGGAGGCCACCGCGCACAAGCTCTTTTCGGACAGTTCCGGCCTGGTGGTCGGTTCGGTCAACCCCACGGGCCGCGCCGAGGCGGTGCCCGGCGGGTTCAAGCTCAGCGGCACCTGGGCCTTCGCCAGCGGTTCCGCGCACGCCGACTGGCTGGTGTGCGCCGCCGTGGTCACCGACGGCGGCAAGCCCCGGATGACCCCGGCCGGCCCGGAGACGCGCCAGGCGTTCGTGCCCAAGTCCGAGGTCCGCATGCTGGACACCTGGAACTCCCTGGGCCTGCGTGGCACCGGCAGCGACCACTACGAGATCGACGAGATCTTCGTGCCCGAGGACCACACGGTCCAGGGCGCGGCGATGTTCCTGCCGCCGCCCGAGCGCCCCGCGCGCGGCTACGCCATCAGTTACTACGACTTCGGCCTGTTCGGCTCGGCCTCCACCGTGCTCGGCACGGCCGCGGGCGCGCTCACCGCGTTCAAGGACCTCGCCCGCGCCAAGGTCGCCGCCGCGTCCTCCAAGACGCTGGACGCCGGCCACGTCGTCCAGGAGCGGGTGGCGCGGGCCGAGATCCTGGTCCGCTCGGCCAGGCTGATGCTCGCCGACGCCGCCTGGCACGCCACCGAGCACGGCCAGAAGGGCGGCGACCCGCTGAGCGCGCTGGTACGGCTCAGCGCCGCGACCGTCGCGGAGAACACCACGGCGGCCGTGGACGTCCTGTTCAAGCTCGCGGGGACCAGTTCTGTCTACGCCGGCAACCTGCTCGAACGCTACTTCCGTGACATCCATTCGGCGGCCAAGCACATCACGCTGTCCCACACCAACATCGAGATGGTGGGCCAGTACCTGCTCGGCGGCGAACTGCGGATGCGCCGATAGGGGCGCCCGCGACCGGTGCTCCCCATGGATTCCGCACATCAATCGAGGAAGGCAGGAAACGTTTCATGCACACCATGAAGGCTGTTCAGCTCATCGCTCCGCGCAAGACCATCCTGGCCGAGCTCCCGCGGCCGGAGGCGCCGGCCGACGGCCTTTTAATGCAGACGCTGTGCGTCTCGATCTGCTCGACCGACATCTCCTTCTATGAGGGTCATCTTTTCCCCTCCGAATATCCGATCATCCTGGGCCACGAATACCTCGGCAAGGTCGTGGAGATAGGTCCGGAGTTCGACAACCCCGATATCCGGTTAGGTGACCGGATCGTGTACTGGGGGCAGACCGACTTCGGGGGCTTCGCCGAGTACCGGACGGTGCGGCCGATCTTCTCGGGCGAGGTCAAGAAGGACGTCTTCTGGGCCGACCGCAACTTCTTCGACGACAACCGCGCGGCGGCGGTCAAGGTCCCGGACGCCCTGGACGACCTCCAGGCGTCCTTCATCGAGCCGACCACCGGCGCGCTGCGGTCGATCCTCGGCAACCCGCCCCAGATCGGCGACAAGGTGCTCATCCTGGGCACCGGCCCGATCGGCATCATCGCCGGCAGCGTCATCAAGCGACTGCTCGCCCCTACCTCGGTCGTCTCCGTGGACGCCAACCCGCGCCGCAACGAGCACGCGATCGAGCACTTCTCCGAGCGCGCCTACCTGCCGGACGAGCTGATCGAGGAGGTGCCGGAGAACACCTTCGACTACGTCTTCGACTGCCTTCCCACCGTCCACGTCGAGGACGAGGAGAAGGACCCGCGCCGGGTGGCCATGCGCAAGATGAAGCCCAAGGGCAGGTACGTCCTCTACGGCGCGTCGCAGGAGATGCAGCGGTTCGACACCTGGCTGATGCTCGCCAAGGGCATCAACATCAGCGCCTCGCCCTTCGACGTCAGCGCGTTCCCCATGCACAAGACGGCCAACGTCATCCAGTCGGCCGTGCAGATGCTGGTGTCGGGCATCGTGGACGGCAAGCGCCTGCTGTCCACGGTGCACAGCTTCGACGACTATGACGGTCTGGTGGACATCTTCGGCAACTACCGATCGACGACCGGCCTGAAGACGATCGTGGACTTTCGGAAGCAGCCCGCCTGACGGGGTCGCGCGATCGCGGATGCGGGGGCGGGGCACGACGGCACGCCCCCGGCCGTCCCCACC
>NZ_POUA01000317.1 GCF_003236385.1 Spongiactinospora gelatinilytica | reverse complement strand
GTCCCCGGCCGCCCCCGGCCGTCGCCCCCTTCACAACAATCGGACATTAGCGACATACATGGCGAAAGCACTTAATAATAGTTTAATGCTAGCAATAAAGAGATTATCAGTTAGCAAAAGCATGAGATTGCTGTTTGTCGCCCTTCAAGGCCGGAAATCAGACAACCAGGATCACCCATTGTGGTGACATCCTCGGCAATTGCCAGTCATAGAGGGCAAATGCCTAACTGGGCCATCATGCCTTCCAAGGGGGATACGCAATGCCCAAGGTCAAGAAAATCGCCGCGGCCCTGGCCATCAGCACCGCGGTGACGGGCGGGGTCGTCGGCCTCGGTGCCGCGACAGCCACCACCACCGCGAACGCCGGCGTCGCCATCACCACGCAGAACTGGGGCTGCGGCGGGCACCACGGCTGCGGCGGCGGTCACTGGGGTGGCAGCCACTGCGGCGGCGGTCACTGGGGCGGCCACTGGGGCGGCCACGGCCACCACAAGCGGTGGGTCAACCGGTCCACGGTCCGGATCAACCACGCCACCGGCCACGTGCGGTGGCGCCACGCGAGAGGCTGCCTCCACATCCGCAAGAACTACCACATCATCAAGGACCACCACCACCACGGTCACTGGTAAACGACCACATTCCAATCGCAGGGTAGGAAATCATCCTTTTCCCGGATTATGCGGCGGTTCGGAATAACAGATATCCGGCGGGGCTCCAGGCGCTCGAATTGAGCGCCGGGGCTCCGCCTCCGCCATGCCCACAGGCTCCGCCGCTATCCCGCCGGGCCACGTTCCCCCGCTGAGCCGCGTTCTCCCGCCGCTCGGAGGCGGGCGCCGAAGTCGCGAAAGGCCGCCCGGAAGGCGGCCGGTTCGTGGACGACGAAGTCGGCGTCCAGGAAGGCGAGGTTCACCAGCGGCCACTGCCAGGTGTCGAGCCAGAGCACGACCCTGGTCCGCCGGTCGGTCACCGCCGAAAGCTCGGTGTCCTGGTACTTGAAGGCGTCGGCGACCGCCGCCAGCGGGGCCTCCACGGTGAGCACGACACGCTCGCGCTCCTTGTTCAGCCCTTGTCGCAGATAGTCCAGCGCGGTCTCGGCGGGCAGCGGGCGTGGCCGAAAAGCGCTCGTCGTCACCGCGAGACCGCTGACGCGGTCGATGCGGAAGATCCGCCAGTCGTCCCTGCCCTCGTCCCAGGCCAGCAGGTACCAGCGCAGGCTGTGGTGGACATGCCGGTACGGCTCGACCCGCCGCGACGTCACCGAGCCGCCCTTGCCCGCATAGTCGAAGGTCACGACGTGGCGGCGCTGGATGGCGTCGGCCAGCGTGGCGAGCACGGCGGTGCTGACGCTCGGGGCCGGCGCCGCGCCGGTCTCCAGGCTCGCGCGCAGCCGGGCCGCCCGGTGCCGCAGCCGCTTCGGCAGGAACTGATCGACCTTCCCGTACGCCCGCGTGGCCGCCTCGTCCACACTGCCCTCGGCCGCGCTCCCGGTGGCGGCGAAGGCGGCCAGCCCGACCAGGGTCGCGATGGCCTCGTCGTCGTCCAGCACCAGCGGCGGCAGCGCCGCGCCCGCCGTGAGCCGGTAGTAACCGCCGGGGCCGGGCCGGGTCTCGACCGGATAGCCGTACTCCCGCAGCCGCTCGACGTCGCGGCGCAGGGTCCGCGGGCTGACGCCGAGCCGCGCGACGAGCTCGTCGCCGCTGAACGGCCGGCCGCTCTGCAAGGTGGCCAGCAGGGCGAGGATGCGCTGGGTGACGTCCGCCATACCTCCAGTCTCCCGCTGTTGCGGTCAGAAAATGGCCACATCCGTTCGTAGCCTCGGCCGCATGCACACGATCCGCATCCGGGGCGCCCGGACCAACAACCTCAAGGCCCTCGACGTGGACATCCCCCGCGGCAGGCTGGTCGTGTTCGTCGGGATGTCCGGGTCGGGCAAGTCGTCGCTGGTGTTCGACACGATCGCGGCGGAGGCCGGGCACCAGCTCAACGAGACGTTCCCGCCGTTCACCCGCAACCGGCTGCCGAAGTGGACCCGCCCGGAGACTGAGAAGATCGAGGGACTGTCCCCGGTCGTGGTCATCGACCAGCGGCGGCTCGGCGGCAACGCGCGCTCGACCGTGGGCACCATCACCGACGCCTGGACGTACCTGCGGCTGCTGTTCTCCCGCATCGGCACGCCGTACGTCGGCGAGTCGAACCGCTTTTCGTTCAACGATCCGGCGGGCATGTGCCCGGCCTGCTCCGGGCTCGGTGAGATCGTGGTCAGCGCCGTCGATCGCTTCCTGGACCTGGACAAGTCGCTGGCCGGGGGCGCGATCCTGCTGCCCGGCTTCGGCAACGGCGGGTACTGGTACTCGCAGTACGCCGACATCGGCAGCTTCGCGGTCGACACGCCGCTGCGCGACTGGACCGAGCGGGAGCGCCAGGCGTTGCTGTACGGCGGCGAGCACGCCGCCCTGCTCGGTACCAGGCCGCCCAAGGACTACGAGGGCGTCGTGAACCGGTTCGAGCGGATCTACCTGCACACCTCCGATGACCTGTCCGACCGCAAGCGGGAGGCGCTCGCGAGGTTCACCCGCTCGCAGACCTGCTCCGAGTGCCACGGCGAACGCCTGAACGAGGCCGCCCGCACCACCACCGTCCTCGGCCGCACCATCGGCGAGCTGAGCCGCATGGAGATCACCGAACTCGCCGACCTGCTGGAGGAGGTGCGCGGCCCGGCCGTCGCGCCGGTCGTGTCCGCCCTCGGGGAACGGCTGCGGGCAATGATCACCATCGGGCTCGGGTACCTGCACCTCGGCCGGGCCACCACCAGCCTGTCCGGCGGCGAGTCGCAGCGGATCAAGACCGTCAAACACCTGGGCAGCAGCCTGGTCGAGATGCTCTACGTCTTCGACGAGCCCACCGCCGGCCTGCACCCGCACGACATCGCCGCGATGACCACCCTCCTGCGCGACCTACGCGACAAGGGCAACACGGTGCTGGTGGTGGAGCACGACCCGGCCGTCATGGCGGTCGCCGACCAGATCGTGGAGATCGGTCCGGGCGCGGGCACCGCCGGCGGCGAGCTGGTGTTCCAGGGGACGCCGGAGGAGTTGCGGGCGTCCGGTACGGCGACCGCCACGGCCCTGCGCGAACGGACGCCGCTCAACGCGAGCCCCCGGACCCCCACCGGCGCGATCAAGGTGGACGGCGCCGTACGCAACAACCTGAAGGACCTGACCGTCGAGATCCCCACCGGGGTACTGACCGTCCTGACCGGGGTGGCCGGGTCCGGCAAGTCCAGCCTGGCCGCCGAACTGGTCGATCGGCACGACGCGGTGGTGATCGACCAGCGGCCGGTGAGCACCAACCGCCGCTCCACCCCCATCACCTACACCGGGATCGCGCCCGCCGTCCGCAGGCTGTTCGCCGAGCGCAGCGGCATGCCCGCCGGCCTGTTCAGCGCCAACTCGGCAGGCGCGTGCCCGGACTGCAAGGGCCTGGGCGTCATCTACACCGACCTGGCGTTCATGGACGGCCACGAGACCGTGTGCGAGACCTGCCACGGGCGGCGCTTCACCGAGGACGTACTCCGCCACCGGGTGGACGGCCTGTCCATCGCCGACATCGACGACCTGACGATCAGTGACGCGATCGGACGGCTGCCCGCGCGGCGCGTCCGCGAGGCGCTGCGCCACCTGGACGAGGTCGGCCTCGGCTACCTGCGCCTCGGCCAGCCGCTGACCACGCTGTCCGGCGGCGAGTGCCAGCGCGTCAAGATCGCCCGCGAGCTGCGCGAGACCACCGAACCGGCCCTGTACGTGCTCGACGAGCCCACCACCGGCCTGCACCTGCGCGACCTGGCCGCGCTGCTCGGCATCCTGGACCGGCTGGTCGCCCAGGGCCACACCGCCGTGGTCATCGAGCACAACGTCGATGTGATCCGGCACGCGGACTGGATCATCGACCTCGGGCCGGGGCCGGGCAGGCACGGCGGGCGGGTGCTCTACGAGGGCCCGGTGGCCGGGCTGCGCGGCACCCGTACCGCCGCCGCCGTGCACGAGGCATGAGGATGGTCCTGACGCCGCCCCCCAGACGGCGCCAGGACCTGGCTTCGGGCTGCGTCGCCGCAGGCTCAGGAGAACAGCTTCACCGCGTTGCGCAGCGTGTGCGCGGCCACGTCTCTGCCGAGACGCACCCCCACCTCGTCCGCGATCCGGGTGTGGATGCCGGACCACACGCGGGCGTCGATGTTCTCGTCGGCGGGCCGCTTCCAGTCGGTGTAGGTACGCGTGACGCCCGGCAGGGTGGGGCTGCCGATCGTGTACGGCCGGCGCGAACGCGGGCCGATCAGCGCGGTGAGCACCTGCTGGGCCGCTCCGGCGTAGCTGTTGTGCCCGCTCGGGTAGTCGGGGTGCGCCGGGGTGTTGTGCAGCGGTGTCCAGGACGGGTCGGTGACCTGGAGCGCGGTGACCGGACGCCACAGCACATAGGCGTACTTCGCGTCCGATGTGGCGATCTGGGTGTCCACCAGTGCCACGTGGAAGAGCGCGACCAGCCCGGTACGCCAGGACTGCGATCTGTCCTGCGACTGCACGACCGCCGCCCGGAGCACGCCGTCGTACAGCGTGAGCGAGGACCCGAGCCAGAACTGCGCGGTCTCGGTCTGCGCGGGCGTGCGGGCGGTGCTGCCCGCCGCGCCGTACACCCGGACCTCCTCCAGGTCCTTCACGTAGCGCTCGGAGGTGAGCGCGGGCGGTGGCGCGGGGCGGTACTGGCTGCGGGTGGCCGGCAGGAACGGCTTGGCGTCACGGGTGCCGGACTGGACGCCCGGCGAGAACGAAGGCGGCGTCGGACGCCACACCCCCGGGTCGGACGACACCGGCGTGTACGGCGGGCTGACCGACTGCGGGTCGAGCCCGTCCTTGTCCCGCTCGGCCAGCAGCGCGTCGGCCTCCCGGGTGCCCGCGGCCACCCCGCGCCGCTTGTCGACCCCCTCCGGGATGCGGGCCAGCGACGCGGCGAGCGCCGCGTCCAGCTCCTGCTTTCGCGACGGCACCAGCGTGACCAGCGACCTGTGCACGGCGGACGCGAGCGCGGCATCCCGGAACGCGGGCGGCGACGGCCGATGCCGCAACGCCCGGGCCGCCGACAGCCAACTGATCGCCCACGTGCGGCTGTTGGTCACCTGCGCGGACGCCCCGGCGGCGGCGATCGTGGCGGCGGTGGTGTCGTACCACTCGGCCACGGTGTCGGCACGCTGCCACGTCTCGGCCGACCCGGCTAAGGGGGCCGGAGCGGCGATCGGAGCGGATAGCGGCACGGCGACCAGCGCGGCGGCGATAACCGACGAAACCGACATGTTAGGTGCTCCTCAAGGGTGGGGCGGGGTGCGACGCGATCAGCATAGGCAGAGGCAGGACCGATTAGCAATATTTCCTATAGGTAATACATGGAATATCCGCCCACTGGTATGACTGCCTCCCAGGCAGGCAACAACGCCACCCAATGCTAACGTACTGTCGCTGGGCGATCACACGTTGTGGTGATGGCCTTGAGAGGGGCTACCAGTTGTACCCGGCCTTGATGTTGCACCGCCTGATGAGCGCGATCAGCATGTACCCGGCCGTTGATCCGGCCAGTCGGACATTCGATCCCTGGGGCGAGTCGTCCAGGAGTTCGTCCAATTCCGCCCGATGCCTTTCGGCCGCGCGCCGGAGCTTGGCGAAACCTTCATCCAGGTACGGATCATCGGACTCCATCGCCGCCACCCGGCGAATGACCTCCGCCTGCGCCTTCTCCTCGGTGACGGAGGTGGGGGCCGTGCGGCGCGTCGTCCATTTGTACGGATCGACCCCCGCCTCGTCCAGGATGTCGACCACCTCATAGCAGGCGGCCAAGGGATCGGGCGCGCTACAGGCGAGCGATGTCATCACCAGGGCGGACGCCACGACGATCCGCGATAATCGCACGGGCATGCTAGGGAGCGACGTCGAACGACCCGGACTTGACCTCGGCGATAAAGGCCCGCCACACATCGGGAGCGAACCGAAGCGCCGGACCGGAACGATTCTTACTGTCCCGGACCCCGATCACCCCAGGCAGGTTGTCCGCCACCTCAACGCAGTTCCCGCCGTCAGGACTTGTATAGCTGCTCGTCCGCCAGGCGGCCTTTTCAAGTCCGGCTTTGGTCAGATCTGCTGCTTCCATGATCCCCATGCTTCCTTTATAAGGTCCACGGACTGCCCAGGTCGAAACGCCTCGGCCCGTATTCTCTCATAGCGGGTCAACATCTGCGCCACAGCGCCGGGATCCGCCGTCACCTCGCCACCGTTGGCAGAATCCACCGAAATAGTGGTCGGCGCGCCACTAACGTCCGCCAGAATGAAGCCGGACACGAAACCGTCGTAGCAGTGGGTGTCATGAGGGGTGAGCTGGATCGTGATATGCCGCAGCGCACTCAGTTCCAGCAGATGAGCGAGCTGCGCGGCCATCACCACTGGCCCACCGACAGGCCGTTTCAAGACCCATTCATCCATGAGCACCCACACGGCGGGGGGATCGGGCCGCTTCAGGACCTCCTGCCGTCGCATCCGAACGGCGGCCAGTTCCTCCACCCGCTCCTCTGACATGTTCGCGCCCCTGAACAGCGCGCAGGCATACTCGACTGTCTGAAGCAACCCAGGGACCAACAACGGTTCCCAAGTCCGCAGGGCGCTAGCCACCGGCTCGATCTCCTCGGTCCATTGCTGGAACCACAGTGGCCCGGACGGAGCCGGCTGGGCGATGTAGGCGGCGAGTCGGCCGATGAAGCCATCCGTCTCGAACAGGCGGTCGAGACTCTGGGCGAAGTCGGGTTGCGGAACACGCTTCGCCAATTCGACACTCGACACCAAGCTCTCCGAGCATCCGCAAAAGCGGGCAACCCGCCCCTGCGACATTCCAGACTGCTTACGCAGCCTACGCAATTCCACGCCAAATCGGACTACCAGCTCATTTGGCTCGGGGGGTTTCCATGCCATTACCGCCTCCTGACCGTCGCCTTACGCATCGCGACTAGGGATATCACGTCAACCGACAGCCCTGGACACCATCCGCTGAATCCTGCCGGTGACTGTCGGCTACAAATTCAGGACACGGCTGTCGCCCCTGAACGAAGGTGAGAGCCCCGACGCTCGCTCCAACAAACCAACAGGCTGCGTGAGCTATATGCGACAACTATTGGCAGACACCCTATCTAGTGCGATTTGGAAGGTAAGCACCTTTCCAGGAACGCTGGATCAGGTAGCCGCCGCTCGCCGGACAATACGGGAAATGTGGGCGGCCAATCCCTCCCTCAACGGCGACTTCCTGGACGATCTCCTCCTCATGGTCTCGGAGTTGACCGCCAACGCCATCCGCCACACCCGGAGCGGCGACCCGGGCGGCCTGGTCGGGCTGGTCGTCACCGCTCACTCCACCGGGGTACGCGTCGAGGTCATCGACCAGGGCTCGCGCACGGTACCCCGCGTGATCGGCCCCGAGGACGACGACATGCCGCTGCGGCGAGGCGGCAGGGGCCTGGCCCTCGTCGAGGCCACATCGGACAGGTGGGGCCACCATCCCGTTTCCATGGTCACGGCCCGGCGCGGCCGGGTGGTCTGGTTCGAGAAAGGAACCGCATGACGGAAAACAAAAGCGGCCGTATCAAGGTCGAGTTCTCTCCGCTCGGCACCGCCCGATGGCTGCACATTTGGGAGATCAACGACCCCACCAGCAGGGGCGTTCACATGTCCCGCGCCGGCTTCTCGACATGGCTGGAAGCCGTCAAAGAGGGCGCGTTCACCCCCGAAGAACAGGACGACCTGCTCCGGCTCAAGGCGACCTCGTGGCGGGGACGCGTACCACCGTCGTCACCACACCCGCTTCCTGGAAAAGGTTCGTCGCCGACGCCAGAAAGGGTCATTTCGACGAGTACACGGTGCGGACGTAATTCATGACCGCGCCATGGCCCTTTCCGATTGGACGATCGTGGGGAGCATCGCCCTGCATTGGATCAACGGGCACCTGATCGTGCTCACCGCCAGGCCGTACAACAGTCTGGAAGAAGCCATCAAGGCATACGAGAAACGCGAGTCCGAAAGGCGGAACCGCGACCTGGCCGACTCGGCCATCTGGTGGACGCCGCCTTCGAGCGGATGCGCGGCAGCCGTCACGCGCCGGACACGAAGGCATGGCCCCCGCCAGGCGGCCCTCCCCGATGAGCCTCAGCAGGGGGTCGAAAAGTAGTTGAAAATTCAATATGCTATATTGCCACATATGCGTATCGGATTCAGCCTCCCCCAACTCGGTGGTGTCGTCGCCCGCCAAGCAGACGAAGTGGCCCGGTTCGCCCGGGAAGCAGAAGCGTTGGGTGCCGGGAGCCTGTGGGTGGGCGATCGCCTGCTCGCCCCGGTCAACCCCACCGTCGGCTATCCGCCGGGAGTCAACGCGACGATCCCGGATGAGTTCCACCACATCCTGGACCCGTTCGCCATGCTCGCCGTCGCCGCCGCGGTGACCGAGACCCCCTTACTGGGCACCAACGTCCTGAACGCCCCCTGGTACCCGCCGGCCATGCTGGCCCGCTCGCTGACCACCATCGACCTGGTCAGCGGCGGACGGCTGGTGCCGGGCTTCGGTTCCGGCTGGTCGCCCGAGGAGTTCCAGGCGGCAGGGGTACCGATCGCCGAGCGCGGCCCGCGCCTGGACGAGTGCCTGGACGCGCTCGACCAGCTCTGGACGGCCAGCCCGGCCGAGTACCAGGGCAAGTACTGGTCCGTGCCGGCCACCCACGCCAAGCTCAAGCCGGTACGGCGACCGCCCATCTACCTCGCGGCGTTCGCCCCGGTGGCGATGCGCCGGGTCGCCAAGCGCGCCGACGGCTGGCTCCCGGTCCTCCCCCTCACCGGCCCCGGCCCGGTGGACGTGGCAGAGCTGATCACCAACCCGATGCGGCATATCAGGCAACTCGCCGCCGAGGAGGGCCGCGACCCGGCCGAGATCGGCCTGATCCTGCGTATCTACCCATTCCCCGGGGGCACGGTTGACGACATCGTGAACGCCATCCACAGCGTCTCCACCGAACCCGACGTCCAACACCTGATCGTAGACCTGATGTTCATGGCCACCAGCATCGACCACTACCTCGAAATGGCCGCCGAAATCCTCCGCCGCGCCTGACACATCCCAGCCGCCCACCCCCCGAATGC
>NZ_POUA01000316.1 GCF_003236385.1 Spongiactinospora gelatinilytica | reverse complement strand
GGTCAGCGGTAGCTGTGCTCGGCGGTGGGGAAGGCGCCGGTGGACACCTCGGCGGCGAAGTCGCGGACCGCGCGGTCCATCTCGCCGGCCAGGTCGGCGTACTTCTTGACGAACCTGGCCGGGTGCGGCGTCAGCCCCATGAGGTCCTGCCAGACGAGGACCTGCGCGTCGGTGCCGGGACCGGCCCCGATGCCGATGGTAGGGATCGACAGCGAGGCGGTGACCCGCTCGGCCAGTTCGGCAGGTACGCACTCAAGGACGACGGAGAACGCGCCCGCGTGCTCCAGCGCCTTGGCGTCGGCCATCAGCTCGTCGCCCGCCTCACCGCGCCCCTGCACGCGGTAGCCGCCGAACGCGTTGACCGACTGGGGGGTCAGCCCCAGGTGGGCCATCACCGGAATGCCCGCCGAGACCAGCGTCTCGACCTGGGGCAGGATCCGGCGCCCGCCTTCGACCTTGACCGCGTGGACGCCCGCCTCCTTCATGAAGCGGGCCGCGCTCTCAAGCGCTTGCTGCGGTGAGGACTGATAGGAGCCGAACGGAAGGTCGGCGACCACCAGGGCCCGCGAGGACCCCCGGACGACCGCCGCCGCGAGCGGCAGGAGATCGTCCACCGAGACGGGGATGGTGGAGTCGTACCCGTAGACCACCATCGCGGCCGAGTCGCCGACCAGCAGCACGGGGATGCCCGCCTGGTCGAAGACGCGCGCGGTCATCGCGTCGTAGGCGGTGACCATCGGCCAGCGTTCGCCGCGCTGCCTGGCGGCGGCGATGTCGCGGACGGTGACCCTCCTGCCGGCCTGGCCGCCGTACAGGGCGGTCGGCGAGCCGGTGGCCGGGGAAGCGGTGGTACCTGACGTTGATACGGACATGGCAGAGGACATCGTGGATCCCTCCTGGCCTCGAAGCGCCCCTGTGGCGTCTCCGGACCTTTCGATGATGGCACGCCCCGTTGCGCGGTGACACCCCTGGCTCCAATTACGGGTCCGCTGCGGGTAATCCCTTTCCGAAATGTCACACCGAACCGGCAGAATAGCTCGGGAGGTAAGTGACGAGATGGACTTAACGCCTTACAAGCGGGTGCTGGCGGCCCCCGGGGTGCGGACGCTGCTGCTGGTCGGGCTCCTCGCCCGGATCCCGGTGACGGCCACCGGCATGACGCTGACCATGCACGTGCTCCACGACATGAAGCTGAGTTTCACCCAGGCGGGCCTGGTGGGCGCGATCATCACCGTGGGCATGGCGATCAGCGCGCCGGTGGCCGGGCGCTTCATCGACAAGAAGGGGCTGCGCCCGGTGATCGCGATCACCACCCTGGCCCAGCTCGCGTTCTGGCTGACCGCCCCGGCGCTGCCCTACCTCGCGCTGCTCGTCTCCGCCGCGCTGTCGGGCCTGCTCACCCTGCCGCTGTTCAGCGTGATCCGGCAGTGCGTGGCCGCGGTGCTCCCCGTCGAGCGGCGCAGGACGGGGTTCGCGCTGGACTCCATGGCCGTGGAGCTGTCGTACATGATCGGCCCGGCCGCCGGAGTCGGGCTGGTGCTGGGGCTCGGCAGCGGCTGGGCTCTGGCGCTCGTGGGGTTCGGGCTGGTCGCGGCGGGCACGGCGCTGCTGGTGCTCAATCCGCCGACCCGTTCGGCGGAGGAGGACGCGGAGTCCGCGGACGCGCCCGTGGTACCCAGGAGGCAGTGGCTCGGCATGGGGGTGATCACCCTGCTGGGCACGGTCTCGGCGCTGACGTTCGTGCTCACCGCCACCGAACTGTCGCTGGTGGCCGTGCTGAAGGAGGGGCACGCGACGGAGTGGACCGGTCTGGTGATCGGCCTGTGGTGCTTCTACTCGCTGGTCGGCGGATTCGTCTACGGCGGTCTGCCCCGGGCGCTCTCGCCGTTGCTGCTGACCGCCGGGCTGTGCGCGTTCACCGCTCCGCTCGGCCTGGTCACCGGTGGCTGGGGCTGGCTCTGCCTGGCACTGATCCCGGCCGGTCTGCTGTGCGCCCCGGCGCTCGCGTCCTCGGTGGACGCGCTGACCCAGTGGACGCCGCCGTCCGTGCGGGGTGAGGCGATGGGCCTGCACTCGACCGCGCTGACCATCGGCATGGCGGCGGCCGGGCCGGTCGCGGGGGCGGTGATCGACGGGTACGGCCCGGGGTGGGCGTTCCTGGCGACGGGCGTGCTCGCGGCGGTGTTCGTGCTGGTCGCGATGCCGTTCTGGCGGCGAGCGCCCCGGGCGGTCAAGGAGCCGGGACCGGCGCCTGCCTCGGCGTGACGAGCGTCACGCCCTATTTCCGAAACGGGACTGTTGCGTATCGAAATATGGTCCGCTACGGTTGCGTTGCGAAACATACGCGTATCGAAATCCTGTAGTTGGTGGGGGCCCGTCTTGGAAGCTCATACCGGCCATCCACGTCGATGGTCGATCCTCGGTGTGCTGGTGTTCAGCCTGCTCGCCGTGGTGCTGGACAACACCATTCTCAACGTCGCGCTGAAGACGATCGCCGACCCCGTGCACGGGCTCGGCGCCTCGCAGAGCGAGCTGGAGTGGGCGATCAACTCCTATACGCTCGTCTTCGCCGGGCTGCTGTTCACCTTCGGGGTCGTGGGCGACCGCACCGGGCGGCGGCGGATGCTGCTCGCCGGCATGGTGGTGTTCGGGCTCTCGTCGATGGCCAGCGCCTACGCCCAGGACCCGATGCAGCTCATCGTCGCACGGGCCTTCATGGGCATCGGCGGCGCGGCGATCATGCCGGCCACCCTGGCGATCATCTCCAACGTCTTCCCGCCGAAGGAGCGCGGCCGGGCGATCGGGATCTGGGCGGCGGGCGTCGGCCTGGCCGTCGCGGTCGGGCCGATCACCGGCGGCCTGCTGATCGAGCACTTCTGGTGGGGCTCGGTCTTCCTGGTCAACGTTCCGGTGGTGGCGATCAGCGTCGTGCTCATCGCGCTGGTGGTGCCCGAGTCGCGTGACCCGAAGCCGTCCAGGCTCGACCCGGTCGGCGTGCTGCTGTCCATCATCGGGCTGGTCGCCGTGACGTACGGCATCATCAGGGGCGGCGAGCTGGCCACCATCGCCAGCCCGCAGGTGCTCGTCCCACTGCTCGGCGGCCTCGTCGTACTGGCCGTCTTCGCCTGGTACGAGCGGCGCATCGACCACCCGGCCTTCGATGTGACCTACTTCCGCGACATGCGCTTCTCCATCGCCATCGGCATGGTCGGCATCGTGTTCTTCGCGATGATGGGCACGATGTTCTTCCTGGCCTTCTACCTCCAGACGGTGCTGGGCTTCAGCGCCCTGGAGTCGGGCGTGCTGATGATCCCGTTCGCCGCGGCGCAGCTCATCTTCGCCCCGCTGAGCCAGCGGGTGGCGAACCGCTTCGGCGGCAAGGCGTCGGCCGGCGTGAGCATGGTGGTCGTCGCGCTGATGATCGGCGCGTACGCGCTGATGGACGAGAACACGCCGATCCCGCTGATGGTCGTGCTCTTCTTCGTACAGGGCGCGGCGATGGCCAACATCATGCCGCCCGCCACCACCGCGATCATGAACGCGCTGCCCAGGGAGAAGGCGGGCGTCGGGTCCGCGATGAGCAACACCGTCCGCCAGGTCGCCGGAGCGCTCGGCGTGGCCATCCTCGGATCGCTGCTGTCGGCGGTCTACCGGGACGGCATCGCACCTTCCCTGACCATCCTGCCCGAGGCCGCCCGGCACGAGGCGGGAGAGTCGCTGCCCGCCACCATGGCCGTCGCGCAGAGCCTCGGCGAGGCGGGCCAGGTCCTCATCGCCCCGGCCAAGGCCGCCTTCGTGAGCGGGATGCACGTCACCGCCGCGGCCTCCGCGGTGATCGCACTGCTGGGCGCCGTGATGGTGTTCCGCTGGCTGCCGGGCAAGACCAAGCCCGCGGAGCCGTCGCTACCGCAGGAACACGAGAAGGAACCGGCTGTAGTGTGAGGGCCTGATGACGACCTATGGAACGGCCGAAGGGGCGGTCCGCGCGGCGGGCCGTCCCCGTTCCGCGAAGGCGGAGAAGGCCATCATCGACGCGGTGCTCGACCTGATGGGCGACGGGATCACGATCTCGGAGCTGACCATCGAGGCCATCGCGGCGCGCGCGGGCGTGGGCAAGACCACGATCTACCGCCGCTGGTCCAACAAGGAGGACCTGGTGGTCGACGCCATGGCGACGCTCAAGGCGCCGCTGCCGCCGCTGCCGGGCACCTCGGTCCGCGACGATCTGCACGTCTACCTCGGCGCGATCCAGCGGGAGGTGGAGGACCCTCGGGCCCGCTGCGTGATGGCCATCGCGATGGGCGAGTCGGAGCGGCACCCCCGGCTGGTGCAGCGGGTGCGCGAGGTCACCGTCGCGCCGCGCCGCAAGGCGCTGCGCGCCGTGCTCGCCCGCGGGGTCGCGAACGGCGAGCTGCGGCACGACCTCAACATCGAGATCGCGTTGGCCGCCGTGGTCGGCGCCATGATGTGGTACATGAAGTGGCCCGACGGGCACGAGGTGCCCGCCGACCTGGCCGCGCTCGTCGCCGACGAGCTGCTGGCGGGCATGCGGGCGGCCTGAGCCGGGCCGCTACGTCGTCGTCTCGCGCCAGCGGTTGGTGATGGGCAGCCTGCGGTCCCGGCCGAAGTTCTTCGGGGTGATCTTCGGCCCCGGGGGATACTGCCTGCGCTTGTACTCCGCCGCGTCCACCAGGCGGATCACCCGGGCGACCAGCTCGGCGTCGTGCCCGGCGGCGATCAGCTCCGCCGCGCCCATGTCGCGCTCGACGTAGTCGTCCAGCAGCCGGTCCAGCAGGTCGTAGGCGGGCAGCGAGTCGGTGTCGCGCTGGCCGGGCCGCAGCTCGGCGCTGGGCTCCTTCTCGATCGAGTTGGGCGGGATCGGCGGCCCGCCGAAGTCGCGTACGAAATCGCCCGCCCCGCGCTGCTCGTTGCGCCACCTGGCGAGCCGCCAGACCATCGTCTTGGGCACGTCCTTGATCGGTGCGTATCCGCCCGCCGAGTCGCCGTACAGGGTGGAGTAACCGGTCGCGAGCTCGCTCTTGTTGCCCGTCGTCAGCACCAGGTGGCCGTGCTCGTTGGACAGGCTCATCAGCAGCATGCCGCGCACCCGCGCCTGCAGGTTCTCCGCCGACAGGCCGCTCAACTGGATCTCTTTCTCGAAGGCGTTGACGATGCCCTCGATCGGCACCAGCCGGTCCTGAAGGCCCTGCCGTTCCACCAGGTCACGCGCGTCGGACACGGAGTGCTCCGAGGAGTGGCGCGAGGGCATGAGCACCACGTGGACGCGGTCCGGGCCGATCGCGTCGGCGGCGATGGTGGCGGTCAGCGCCGAGTCGATGCCGCCGGAAAGGCCCAGGATCACCGAGCGGAAGCCGTTCTTGGCGACGTAGTCGCGCACGCCCAGCACCAGCGCCGAGTAGACCTCGGCCCGGTCGTCGAGCCGGTCGGCCAGCCGCGGCGGGGCGGGCGGCGCCTGGCGGGGCCGGACCTCGCCCAGCGTGGTCCGCTCGACCGTGATCGCGGTGCCGTCGTGGGCGTCGTAGGCGGACGGCCCCTGCGGCGCGTCCTGCCCGGCGGCGGGCACCTCCAGGTCGGCGACCAGCAGTTCTTCCACGAACCGCGCGGCCCTGGCGACCGGCTCGCCGTCCGGCCCGACGACGACCGAGTCGCCGTCGAAGACAAGCTCGTCCTGCCCGCCCACCTGGTTGACGTAGGCCAGCGCGCATCCGGCCTCGCGCGCCCGGCGGGCGACCAGATCCAGGCGGACGTCGTCCTTGTCCTTCTCGTACGGTGAGGCGTTGGGCACCACCAGCAGCCCCGCGCCCGCCTGCGCGACCACCGAGACCGGCCCGCCCTCCTGCCAGAGGTCCTCGCAGACCGCGACCGCCACGTCGGCGCCGTTCAGCCGGAAGATCGGCAGCCGGTCGCCCCTGACGAAGTAGCGGTACTCGTCGAAGACGCCGTAGTTGGGCAGGTGGTGCTTGGCCGTGCGGGCCACGACGGCCCCGCGGTGCAGCAGCGCGGCGGCGTCGAGCGGGGCGCCCTTGGGCTGCCCCACGCGCGGCGCGAGACCGGCCCGGTCGACGTACCCGGCCACCACGGCGATCTCGCCCAGCCCTTCATCGGCCAGGCGTACCGCCAGCTCCTCCAAGGTGGCGATGGACGCCTCCACGAACGAGGCGCGCAGCACGAGGTCCTCCGCCGGATAACCGGTCAGGAACATCTCGGGGAAGACCACCAGGTGCGCGCCCCGGTCGGCGGCGCGGCGGGTCCAGCCCACCAGCTTGGCGGCGTTGCCGGTCAGGTCGCCGACGGTGGGGTTGGTCTGGGCCAGGGCGATGCGCAGGTGTACCACGCTGCCCAGCCTATTACCGGCGATCTCCTCACCGGTGCGGACCCTCCGTCCCGGCGGCGGCGTCGGCGCCGGGCAGGGGCAGTACCGCGGTGACGAGCGTCCCGCCCGCGGGCGGAGAGGTGATCGAGCACGTCCCGCCCAGCTCGGCGGCGCGTTCTCGCATCGAGGAGAAGCCGACCCCCGGCCGCAGGGCCGTGGGCAGCCCGCCGCCGTCGTCGCCGACGGTGACGACCAGCGCCCGGCGCCGCTCGCAGTGCCGCAGCCCGACCGCGGCGGCGCTCGCCCCCGCGTGCTTGCGCACGTTGGTCAGCGCCTCCTGGACGATCCGGTAGGCCGCCACCTCGACCGCCGCCGGCAGGCCGGCGGGCAGGTCCTCGGCGGTGACGGTGGCGGCGAGGCCGGTCTCGGCGGCCAGCGCGCGCACCGCGCCGGCCAGCCCGAGGTCGTCCAGGGACGGCGGGCGCAGGCCGTACACCAGCTCGCGGATCTCCTGGCTGACCGTGTCCATGCCGGTGCGCAGCTCGCCGAGCAGCCGGTCGGCCGACTCCGGCGATCCGCGCAGCGACGCCCTGGCCAGCGTGATCGACATCGACATGCCGGCCAGCGCCTGGCCGAGGCCGTCGTGCAGGTCGCGGCGCAGCCTGCGGCGTTCCTCCTCGCGGGCGGTCAGGATGCGCTCTCTGGAGCGCTCCAGATCCGCGGCCATGATCACGGCGTGCGCCACGTCCGCGACGTACGGCGTGACCGCCGCGATCAGCCGCTCGTTGTAGGCGGCGGCGAACCGGCGCGGGCCGGGCGGGCCGAGCAGCATGCGCCCCACCGGCTCCCCGTGCCAGATCAGCGGCACCCGCCGGGGCGCCGGGCCGGTCTCGCCCGCCTCGGCGGTGCCCGCCTCGCCCAGGTCCACCGCCACCCCGGTCACGCCCAGCGCCTCGCGCACCGAGGTGGTCACGGCGGCGAGCGCGCCGCGCGGGTCGCTCGCGCCGATCTCGCTCACCAGGCGTCTGGCCAGCTCGCGCGGGTCGCCGTGCCTGCCGTACAGCAGCAGGTCCATCAACCGGCGCAGCCGGGTCAGCACCGGCCGGAACAGCGCGCCGGTGACCAGCGCGGCGACCGGACCGGCCACCGCGTCATAGCCGGTGACGAACATCCCGGCCAGGGCGGCCACGCCGAAGTAGACCGCGCTCACGACCACGACCAGGCCGGTGGCCACCACGGTGCGACTGACCACCGTCTCGATGCCGTACAGCCGGTAGCGCAGCACCGAGAGGGCCATGGCCACCGGCACCAGGCCGGTCCACAGCGAACCGGGCAGCCAGAAGTCCTCGCCCGCCAGCAGGAACGCCACATAGCCCGCGAACGTCGCCAGCGGCCAGGCGATCTGCCGCCGGATCGTCGCGTCGCCGCGGGCGAAGCGCAGCCCGAGGGCGAGCAGCGCGCAGACGACGGTGGCCATCGTGCCGATCTTGGTGATGGTCTGGATCGTGTGGTTGTAGGGGGCCAGGGCCTCCAGCGCGATCGGGTTCGGGATGATCTGGGGGAACGGGTAGCCCGCGGCGGACGGCGTGGGCCGTACGGCGGTGCGGGCGGCCTCGACCAGCGTCACCGCCACGGTGAACACCAGTACCGGCCGCCAGCGGCGCGAGGGCAGTCGGCCGTCGGGGGAGTAGAGCGGCAGCAGCACGGCCAGCGTGGAGCCGCCGAGGGCCCAGGCCACCGTCCCGATGATCCGGAACCAGCCGGCGGCGTCCATGTTCCCCGCCGAGGCGTACGCCGAGAGCTGGGCCGAGCAGAACACGTTCACCGCGCAGAGCAGTCCGCCGACCAGCATCAGCCAGCCGATCAGCAGGCGCGGGCGGCGGGCCACCAGGTAGGCCCCGACCAGTGGGAACATCAGCCCGGCCGCGTGGTCGGGCACCAGTGGCGGATCGAGCCGCCAGCCGGGCGGCAGCGGCCCGGCGACGACCAGCGCGGCCACGGTCAGGCCCACCCCGCCGGCCGCCGACGCGGCGGCCAGCGCGGCCCCGCAGCGGCGGATCGCGCTCACCGCGTACTGCCCGCGCGGCCGGCCAGCCCGGACTCATAGGCCAGGACCACGATCTGGGCCCGGTCGAACAGGCCGAGCCGGTCCAACAGTTCGGCGACCGCGCCGCTCACCTGCGGCTCGGGCAGGCTCAGGGTCGCCGCGATCTGCCGGTCGGTCAGCCCGCGCGCGACCAGTCTGACCATGTCGAGGTGCCGGTCGGACAACCCGGCCAGCTCGGGGGGCGCGGCGGGGTCGGACCGGCCGGCGAAGGCCGCGATCAGCCGTGTGGTGACGGCGGGGTCGATCAGCGCGTCTCCGGCGGCGGCGGCGCGCAGGGCCGCGACGAGCTGTTCGGGCGGGGAGGTCTTCAGCACGAAGCCGCTCACCCCGGCGCGCAGCGCGGCGTACAGGTTCTCGTCGGTGCCGAAGGTGGTCATCATGATCACCTTCGGCGGGGCGGGCTCGGCCAGGATGCGCCTGGCGGCGGTCAGGCCGTCCAGGCGCGGCATCTGGATGTCCAGCAGCACCAGGTCGGGGCGGGCCGCGCGGACCATCCCGATGGCCTGCTCGCCGTCCTCCGCCTCACCCGCGAAGGCGAGCCCGGGTTCGCTCTCCAGCACCACACGCAGACCCGTGCGAACCAACGCCTGGTCGTCGGCGACCACGACGCGCAGCTCTCCCGCGGCGTTGTGGCAGGGCCGGCTCCCCGGCTCCGATCGCGGGCCCATGGGAGCCGGTACCTGGTCGTCGGTGACCGCGAGGCCGTACTTCCCCGGGGAGGCGGAACCGGGTTCGTTCTCCGGAACCACACGCGGGCCCGTGCGGGCGGACGCCTGGTCGTGGGTGGCCGTGAGGCCGGGGTCGTTCTCTGGTGCTGCGTGCAAGGCGGTGGGGGC
>NZ_POUA01000315.1 GCF_003236385.1 Spongiactinospora gelatinilytica | reverse complement strand
GGTCAGGTGGTGGTGGGTGCCCTCGAAGGGGGAATCGTCGCCGGACCACATGCGCAGGGCGATGCGCAGGGTTTCGTCCAGGCGCTCGTAGCGTTCGGCGAGCGGTGGCAGAGGCAGGCCCATGGCGTCGGCCTCGCGCTGGTGGTAGCCGGTACCGACGCCCAGCCAGGCCCGCCCGCCGGACAGTACGTCGAGCGTGGTCACCGCCTTGACCAGCAGGGTGGCCGGACGGAAGGTCACGCCGGTGACCATGGTGCCGAGCCTCACCCGCTCGGTGCGGGCGGCGGCGAAGCCGAGGACGGTGTACGCCTCCAGCATGTCGGTCTCGTCCAGACCGGCGTTCGGGTCGGCCTGGACCAGGTGGTCGGAGACCCACAGGGTGTCGATGCCGCTCTCGTCGGCGGCCTCGGCGAGCCGGAGCAGCTCCTCGCGGATGCGCCGCGGCCCGCCCGGCCATGAGTAGTTGGTGACGTTGATGCTGACTCGCATGACGGCTCCTCACCAGCCCGACGTGTGGCCTGCGGGGGGCTTGAGCGGACCGAGGTGGACGCCCGCGATGAGCCAGCGGTCGTCAGGGCGGACGGCGGCGATGGAGACGCGGAAGCGGTCCGAGACGTCCCGTCCCTTGGCGGTGGTCTCCTGGACGTCCACGCCGACGACGTAGGCGGCGGTGCCGTACTCGTACACCTTCGGGTCTTCGATCACGAAGGACCGGTTGACCAGCCCGTGTCCGAACCGGCCGAGCCACTGGTCGCGGCCGAGGACGAAGCCCAGCGGCCCCACGCCCACGAAGTCATCGGCGAGCAGTGCGCCGAGCGCGACGGGGTCGTTGGCCTCTTCGGCGGCGGCCCAGCGGTTGACGAGGTCGAGTACGTCGGTGGCTGCGGTCATCACAAGCTCCTGAAATTTGTAGGGTCACTCTGAACATAGGGTAACTCTACCTTCTTTGCTACTCTGAAAGCATGGGACTTCGGGAGTTCAAGAAGGAGCAGACGCGGCGGCTGCTGATCGAGACGGCCTGGCGGATGTTCAGCGACCGGGGCTTCGAGCAGGTGAAGGTGGCCGAGATCGCCCGCGCGGCGATGGTCTCCGAGGCCACCGTGTTCAAGTACTTCCCCACCAAGGAGGGCTTGTTCTTCTCCGGCCTCGAGGACTTCGGCGACCGCCTGATCGCGGCGGTGCGCGAGCGGGAGCCCGGCGAATCCGCGCTCGTCGCCTGCCGCCGCTTCCTGCTCGGCGGCATCGGCGGGCTGCTCGCCCAGATCGAGTCGGGCGACGCCCAGGCGCTCGACCGGCTGCGCACGGTGAGCCGGGTGGTCGCCGAGAGTCCCACCCTCCAGGCCCGCGAGCAGCAGGTGATCGCCGGATACACCGAGGCCCTGGCCGGACTGCTGGCCGAAGAGGTCGGCGCGGGCGACGACGACATCGGCCCGCGCGTGGCCGCCAACGCCCTGATCGGCGCGCACCGCACGCTCATCGGCGAGGTCCGCCGCCGGGCGGCCTCCCTCGACGACCCACGGATGTTCGCCACGGACGTCCATCGGGCGGGCACCCACGCCTTCGCGCTGCTGGAACACGGCCTGCGCGACTACGCCATCAAGCCGGCCGCCGCGCCACAGTGACTTCCGATACGGGAGCGGCCTTACCGACTCGCCTGGCTTTTGTGGCCCATGGGGCAGGATTCAACCCATCGACACACAGGGGCGACGCTACAGACACTCTTCGTGAGCGAAGTCGTTTCCGAACCGAGAGGACCGCTATGCCGACCGCACGCATCGCCGCAGGCAGCACCGCTCCGGGACAGGGTTGGCAGCCCTATGGCGCCAACGGCATCTACATCGATGTGAACACCACCTCCGGCCGGTTCACCGGCGCCCCGATCTACGTCAGCTCGGTGGGCGGCACCGGCACCCAGTGGGGCCTGGTCGGGCCCAGCGCGATCTACTCCCCCACCGCCACCGGCTTCCGGGTCTACGTGCAGTGGCGTGACGGGGCGGGGCTGACGCCGGCCCACGCGCAGCAGTACGGCTGGCACATCAACTGGATCGGCTACGACAACCCGTGACCGAGGGTGCCGGGCGTGCCGCGAGCGGCACGCCCGGCACACCCCACCGCCCCCTGCGCCGGCGACTGACCAAAGTGACCGATACGGTCAGTCTGTCAAGAATCACGCGTCGATGAAGGGGAGCGTCATGGCGGACACAAGCGGGCGCGGACGTGCGCTGGTCGTCGGGCTCGGGATCGCGGGCCTCGCCACCGCACTGCGACTACGGCGGGTGGGCTGGGAGCCGGTACTGATCGAACGGGCCCCGGAACGCCGCTCGAGCGGGTACTTCGTCATGCTGTTCGGTACCGGGGTCACCTCGGCCCGGCGGCTGGACGTGCTGGAGGCGATCGGCAACCGCAGCAGCCCCGCGCTCGCCTCCTACGAGGTGGACCGGGCCGGGCGGCGCACCCCCGGCCTGAGCCCGGCCGGCCTGCCCGGCAAGCCCCGGGTGCTGATGCGCGGCGACATCGAGCAGGCGCTGTTCTCCGAGTTGCCGGACGATGTGGAGATCCGCTACGCCACCGTGCCCACCCAGATCACGCAGGACGACTCCGGGGCGGAGGTCACCCTGCGCAACACCGCCTCCGGCGACACCGTCACCGAGCGGTTCGACCTGGTGGTGGGCGCCGACGGGATGCGTTCGACCGTGCGGGAGCTGGTCTTCGGGCCACAGAGGTACCTGCACCCGCTGAACTACATGATCGGCGCGACCGTGGCGGACGGTCCGGTCGAGGGCTTCGGCCTGAACGACGGCGTGGTCCTGGCCGAGCCGGGACGTTCGGTGTGGGCGTTCGCGTTCCGCGATCACGGACCCGGCCTGCTGTTCTCCTATCGCACCAACGACATCGACGCCGAGTTCGGCCAGCCGGCGATCGAGTCCATCCGCGCCGCGTTCGGCCCGCAGCGACCGGGCCGTCTGCTGGAGAACCTGTTCACGGCGTTCGACAATGCCCCCGAGCACCTGTTCGACTCGGTGAACCAGGTCAGGATGCCGCGCTGGCACCGCGGGAGGGTCGTGCTGGTCGGCGATTCCGCCTGGTGCCTGACCCTGTACTCGGGCATGGGCGCCTCCAGCGCCATTGCCGGAGGCGAGCTGCTGGGCACCCTGCTGCGGCGGCACTCCGCGGACATTCCGGGCGCACTACGGGCCTGGGAGGCCCGGATGCGTCCGTTCATCCACAAGGAGCAGAGCGGCGTGCTCGCCATGCGCACGCTGTTCACGCCGCACGACCGCAGGGAGCAGTTCCGCCGCACGCTGATGATCCGCCTCATGCGCAACCGGGTCACCGGGCCGGCCATGGGCCGGATAATCGACATGAGCAACAAGGAGTTCGACGTAGCCGCCGTGTGACTCCGACGCGACGGCGAAAGTACTCGACCGCGAAAGCAGAGGGACGGCCCAGGTGACCCGACTGATCGAGTACCAATCGCGGAAAGCCGCCCGCATTTTGGACAGCACCCGCGAACTGGTGCTCGACCACGGCGTGCGCAAGGTCACCGTCACCGAGATCGCCCGGGAGGCCGGGGTCGGCAAGGGCACCGTCTACCTGTACTGGCCCACCAAGGAAGACCTCATCCTCGGGTTGTTCGCGCGCGACCTGCTGACCTTCCTGGACGAGGCCATCGCCTGCGTCGTCGCCGACCCGGCCACCGTACTGCCGCGCCGTTTCGGGCCGCTGCTGATCCGCACGGGCCTGAAACTCCCGCTGGCCCGCCGCCTGTACCGCAGCGAAGCCGACCTGCTGCGGCTGTTCACGCAGCAGGCCGGCTACGGCGAACTACTCGCCCGCACCACGCCCAACGCCATGTGCGAGGCGGGCATGCCGATCCTGCACCGGCACCACCTGATCCGCCGCGACCGCCCGTTGCAGGACCTGACCTACATGGTGCACGCCGTGACCACCGGGTTCCTCACCGCCATCGCCGACCCGGCCGGCGCGCCGCCCGGGCCGACCGACCCTGACGTGGTCCTCGCCGACACCCTGGCCCAACTGCTCGATCCGCCCGCCGCCCCGGCGGCGTCGGCCATCGCCGCGGCCGCCGCCGAGACCGTCGCGGTGATGCGCGAGATCCGGGAGGCGGTACTGGAACTCATCGACCGCAGCCAGACCCCCGGCAGTGACTCGTGACCCGCTTCAGGTGAGGCCGGCCAGGCGCTCCAGGGAGGCACGGACGGCGGTCACCGGCCCTTCGCCGGGCGAGGGCTCACGGCTGAGGGCCGTGTCGGGGGCCACGACGTGCCAGCCGTCGTATCCGGAGCCGGAAAGGGCGGCCACGACGGCGGCGGTGTCCAGTTCGCCCTGGCCGAGCGGGCGGAAGAGGCCGGCGTGGACGGCTTCGGTATAGGTCAGGTTTCCGGCCCTGAACTGCGCGGAGAACTCGGCGTCCACGTCCTTGAGGTGGACCTGGGCGATCCGCCCGGGGGCCGCGTGGACGAGCGCGGCGGGGTCGGTGCCGCCGAGCAGCAGGTGGCCGGTGTCCAGGCAGAGCGGTATGTCGGATTCGTCGAGGACGCGGCTCACCTCGTCGGCGCTCGCGACCGCGGTTCCCGCGTGCGGGTGGAGCACCACCCTGCGTCCGAACCGCCCGCCCTCGGCGACGATCTTGCCGAGGTTCGACAGGAGGGTCTTCCAGCCGGTCGAGTCGAGGACCGGGCGCAGGTCGTAGTCGGTGCCGTTGGCGACGGCGGCGAAGATGGCGATCTCGACGTCGCCGTCGCGGTATCCGCGCAGCGTGGCCCGTACGTCGGGCACCGGGTCGAACGCGGGATCGTGCAGCACGAGCGGGGTGAACCCGCCGATGCCGCGCAGGCCGTACTCGGCGAGCAGCGCGGCGCGGCGCGCCGGCGAGGGCGGCAGGAAGCCGGGCGGGCCCAGCTCGGTGGCGGTGAACCCGAGATCGCGCATCTCGGCGAGCACCCGGGCGCGGTCGAGCTGGTACCCCCAGCCGGGCATCGCACTGACGCCCCACGCGATGGGAGCCCCCGCGGTCTTCATCGGATCACCTCCGTGACGCGGCCCGTACACCCGGCACGCCCGACGCGTCCTCGATCGTGCTCGATCCGTTCACCTCCCCGTTTCCAGCGCGTGGAAACCCGTTCGAGCCGGAGGTCAGAGCGCGGCGGCCAGGGCGCGTACGGCGGGGTCGGCGCGGTGCGGCGGGAGGCGGGCGAAGCCGACCACGACGGCCCCGACGTCGGGCCGCGAGCGCATCGGGGCGGCCGGCTCGGCGATGATCCCCGCGTCGCGGGCCGCCTCGGCGACGCGCTCCTCGCGCGTCCCCTCCGGAAGCTCCACGTACACGTGCAGGCCCGCCGCCACCCCGCGCACCCGGAACTCCGGCAGGTGGGCGGCGACCGCCGCGACGAACGCGTCTCTGCGCCTGCGGTACTCCCGGCGCATCCGCCGCAGGTGACGGTCGTACTCGCCGCTCGCCAGCAGGTGCGCCAGGGCGTACTGCTCGATCACCGGCGAGCCGAGGTCCAGGTCGGCGCGGGCCTGCCTGACCCGCTCGCTGAAGCCGCGCGGGGCGACCACCCAGCCCAGCCGCAGGCCGGGGGCCAGCGGCTTGCTCACCGAGCCGCACAGCGCGACCCGGCCCGGGTCCAGGCCCTGGAGGCAGCCCACAGGGTCGCGGTCGAAGCGGAACTCCGCGTCGTAGTCGTCCTCCAGGACCAGCGCGCCGGTCTCGGCGGCCCAGGCCATCAGGTCGGCCCGGCGTCCGGGCGAGAGCACCACTCCGGTGGGGTACTGGTGGGCGGGGGTCACCAGTACGGCACGCGCCCGCGTACGGGCCAGGGCCTCGACGTCGATGCCCTCGTCGTCCACCGGAACGTGGACCAGGTCGGCGCCCGACGAGGTCAGCAGGGGAACCTGGCGGGCGGCGGTCGGGTCCTCGACGGCCAGCCGTACGCGGGAACCGGGCGACTCACCTGCCAGCAGCCGGATCGTGATGGCCAGGCCCTGGGCCACCCCGCCGACCACGATCAGGTCCGTGGGCACGATGTCGGCGGCGCGGACCCGCCCCAGGTAGGCGGCCAGTTCGCGGCGCAGGCACGGCACCCCGCCGGGGTCTGAGTAGTCGAACGCGTCGCTGGTCATCGTGGACAGGGCGTGGCGCAGCGCGGCCAGCCAGCGTTCGCGCGGGAACTCCGTCAGGTCGGGGGTGGTCGCCCGCTCGCCGTGGTAGGCGTGCGGCGGCATGGTGTCATGGGCGGGGCCGCGGGCCGCGGCGGCGGGCGCGACGCGGGTGCCCGCCCCCACGCGGGAGATCAGGAAGCCCTCGGCGACCAGCCGTTCGTACGCCTCGACCACGACGCCCCTGGAGACGCCGAGGTCTCTGGCGAGGTCGCGGCTGGCGGGCAGCCGCGCGCCGGGGGCCAGCCGGCCCTGCCGTACGGCGGCGCGCAGCTCACCGGCGATCTGCGCGGTCACGCCGCCCGCCGTACGGTCCACGGAGAGGTGGAGATCCGCCAAATGGTCCTCGATTCTGCTCACTGATTGGACCATCCAAGCGGGCCAATCGGTTTCTAGTATCTCCCCCTATGGGTTCCATGGGGGGTGCTAACGGGCGGAACGTCATGATGGCGTCCGCCGCGATGTTCATGGTCGGGACGCTTGCCGGGGTGTCCGACCTGATCAACGGATTTCCGGTGTACGGCGGGCAGGCGGTCCGCTACGCCATCGGCACGCTGGTGCTGCTGGCCGTCGCCCGGCTGCTGGGGCAGCGGTTCGTACGGCTCACCCCGCGTGAGACCGTGCTGCTGGTGCTCCTGACGCTGACCGGGCTGGTGCTGTTCAACGTGGCGGTGATCGAGTCCACCAAGCACGCGGGGCCCGCTCTGGCGGGTACGGTGCTGGGCACGGTCCCGCTGGTACTGGCGCTGGTGGGCGGGCGCCGTCCGGCCCCGCACGTCCTGGTGGGGGCGTCCGTGGTGGTGGCGGGGGCGACCGTCGCCACCGGGCTGGGCACCGGCAACCTGCCGGGGCTGCTGTGGTCGCTGGTGGCGCTGGCCTGCGAGGTGTCCTTCTCGCTGCTGGCCCTGCCGCTGCTGCCCAAACTGGGGGCGGTGCGGGTCTCGGCGTACACGACGGCGCTGGCGGTGCCGCTGTTCCTGACGCTCGGGCTGGTCACCGACGGGGCGACGATCTTGCGGACCCCGACCGTCGCCGAAGGGCTCGGCTTCGCATACCTGTCGATCGTGGTCACCGTGCTGGCGTTCTTCCTCTGGTACACGGTGCTGCCGAGGCTCGGCCCGGCGCGGGCGGGGCTGTTCGCGGGCATGATCCCCGTCGGCGCGATCGCCACCGGCGCGGTACTGGGCCTGGCCACGCCCACTCCGGCCGACCTTGCCGGGGCGGGTCTGGTCATCACGGGCATCGTCATCGGCCTGTACGGCAGGCGTCCCCGCCCGGCGCCCGCCGAGGAGCCGGCGGTTGTCCACAGGCAGCCGGTCGGGTGAACCGCGAGTTATCCACAGGTGGCCGATCCCGTGACACGCGAGCGCCTTGGCGGCCTTAATCTCGACTCGCAAAGGGACCACTGAGGAGGACGACGCGACGATGCCCGAGTTCGACTACACCGACCTGCTGCCGCTGGGCCCCGACGAGACCGAATACCGGCTGATCACCACTGAAGGGGTGCGGCGGGTGGAGGCCGCCGGGCGGTCCTTCCTGGAGGTCGAGCCGGAGGCGCTGCGCCGGCTCACCGGGGCGGCGATCCACGACATCTCGCACTACCTGCGGTCCTCCCACCTCGCCCAGCTCCGCAAGATCGTCGATGATCCCGAGTCCAGCGGCAACGACCGCTACGTCGCGCTCGACCTGCTGAAGAACGCCTCCATATCGGCGGGCGGCGTGCTGCCCATGTGCCAGGACACCGGCACCGCGATCGTGATGGGCAAGCGCGGCAGGCACGTGCTGACCGACGGCCGCGACGCCGAGCACGTCTCGCGCGGGGTCTACGACGCCTACACGACGCTCAACCTGCGCTACTCGCAGATGGCGCCGCTGACCATGTGGGAGGAGAAGAACACCGGCAGCAACCTCCCGGCCCAGATCGAGCTGTACGCCGAAGACCCCGGCGGCCACCCCGACGAGTACAAGCTGCTGTTCATGGCCAAGGGCGGCGGCAGCGCCAACAAGTCGTTCCTCTACCAGGAGACCAAGGCGGTGCTCAACGAGCGGCGCATGCTGGAGTTCCTGGAGGAGAAGATCAGCTCGCTGGGCACCGCCGCCTGCCCGCCCTACCACCTGGCGGTGGTGGTGGGCGGCACGAGCGCCGAGTTCGCGCTGAAGACCGCCAAGTACGCCTCGGCCCGCTACCTGGACGCGCTGCCCACCGAGGGGTCCACCAGCGGGCACGGCTTGCGCGACCTGGAGCTGGAGAAGAAGGTCTTCGAGCTGACCCAGGGGCTGGGCATCGGCGCGCAGTTCGGCGGGAAGTACTTCTGCCACGACGTGCGGGTGATCCGGCTGCCCAGGCACGGCGCGTCCTGCCCGGTCGCCATCGCGGTGTCGTGCAGCGCCGACCGGCAGGCGCTCGCCAAGATCACCCCTGAGGGCGTGTTCCTGGAGAAGCTGGAGACCGACCCGGCGCGGTTCCTCCCCGACACCACCGACGAGCATCTCGGCGGCGACGTGGTGCGGATCGACCTCAACCGCCCGATGTGGGAGGTCTTGGCGGAGCTGTCGCAGCACCCGGTGAAGACCCGCCTGTCCCTCAACGGCCCGCTGGTGGTGGCCCGCGACATCGCGCACGCCAAGATCGCCGAGCGGCTCGACGCGGGCGAGCCGATGCCCGACTATCTGAAGAACCACGCGGTCTACTACGCGGGCCCGGCCAAGACCCCCACCGGCTACGCCTCCGGCTCCTTCGGCCCCACCACCGCCGGCCGGATGGACTCCTACGTCGAGCGCTTCCAGGCGGCCGGCGGCTCCCTGGTCATGCTGGCCAAGGGCAACCGCTCGACCCAGGTCACCGAGGCGTGCCGGCGCAACGGCGGCTTCTACCTCGGCTCCATCGGCGGCCCGGCCGCGCGGCTGGCCCAGGACTGCATCAAGAAGGTCGAGGTGCTGGAGTACGAGGAGCTGGGCATGGAGGCGGTCTGGAAGATCGAGGTGGAAGACTTCCCGGCCTTCATCGTGGTCGACGACAAGGGCAACGACTTCTTCGACCGACGCCGCCAGGACGGCGGAGCCACCTTCATGGGCATCCCCACCCGCCCCCGCAC
>NZ_POUA01000314.1 GCF_003236385.1 Spongiactinospora gelatinilytica | reverse complement strand
GCCCTCCCACCCGGACAACCTGGAGGTGCAGTTCATGCAGAACGGCGAGTGGTGGGGCGAGCACCGCGACGCCGTACTGAAGCGGTTCCAGACCTTCGCCGCCACCTGACCGTCACCCGCCGGCGCCCTCGTCCGCGACGGCCTCGACGACCGACAGCATCGTGCCGGTCGCGACGACGCGGGACAGGCGCAGGCCCGCCGCCGCGAACAGCTCGGCGAACTCGGCCGAGGTGCGCTCGCGTCCGGGCAGCGAGGCCATCAGCATCACGTCGACGGTCTTGGCCTGGTGCGGCTCGTTGCCCTTCGGGATGACCGCGTCCACCACCCGGACCCGGCCGCCCGGGGCCATCGCCCGGCGGCAGTTGCGCAGGATGGTCACGCACTGCTCGTCGTTCCAGTCGTGCAGGATGCGCTTGAGCAGGTAGACGTCCGCGCGGGGGTGAAGAAGTCGCCCGCCGCCGCTGAGCTCCGCGCCGGGCGGCCGGTGCTTGGCCAGCACGTGGGCCTCGTCGTACAGGACGCCGTGCAGGCCGGGCCGCCCGTCGAGCACGGCCAGCAGGAAGCCGCCCTGACCGCCGCCGATGTCGGCCACCACGCCCGACTCCGGGAATCCGTAGGCGGCGGCGATCGGCGCGTTCTCCCAGTCCGACATCGCCGCCATGCCGTCGTGGAAGGTCGCCGTGGTCTGCTCGTCCTGGGCGAAGTACTCGAAGAACGACATGCCGAACATGTCATCGAAGACCGAACCGCCCATGCTCAGGCAGCGTTCCAGCCTCCCGCTGGGCTGCCGAAGGGTCCGGTCGGTGAGCATGAGGACGGCCGCCCGTCCGGACAGCGGCACGTCGGAGCGCAGCGCGTGACCCACGGAGGTGAGCCGGAAGCGTCCGTCCTCGGCCTCCTCGAAGACGCCGCGCGTCGCCAGCAGGCGCATGATCCGGTGCAGGACGGTCGCGTCCGTGCCGGTGCGCTCGGCCGGCTCGGCCGCGGTGAGCGGCCCGTCCGCGAGCCGATCGGCGACCTTGAGCGAGGCGGCGGCTC
This sequence comes from Spongiactinospora gelatinilytica, assembly GCF_003236385.1. Lineage (GTDB taxonomy): Bacteria > Actinomycetota > Actinomycetes > Streptosporangiales > Streptosporangiaceae > Spongiactinospora > Spongiactinospora gelatinilytica. The sequence continues at coordinate 8,301 of NZ_POUA01000314.1, read as the reverse complement.
GCAGCGCGGCCGGGTGAACATAGCCGAGCGCCTCGTCGATCAGAAAGAACAGGGAATCGCGCTCGGCGTTTTCAGTGCTCATTTCTACAATTTGTTCGCGCATGGGACGCCTCCACAGGGTGTGACGCTGCTGAGAACCATTGCCGTGCCAATGGAATCACGCCCGCGGCACAAGAACATATGGCGGCGAGCGGATGTGGCATATAAGCAGAACATCCGCTTCGCTCTTTTCATGAAAATATGGGCGGCGCTAAGGGGAGAGCCGGTTGGGGCCGCGGAAGAGAAAGGTGGCCTCGCGGATGGAGTCCAGGCCGAGCAGGACCATCAGCACCCGGCCGAGGCCCATGCCGAGACCGCCGTGCGGCGGGCAGCCGTAGCGGAAGCAGTTCAGGTAGTCGCGCAGCGGCTCGGTGCCCATGCCCTTTTCGGCCGCCTGCCGCAGCAGCACGTCGTACCGATGCTCGCGCTGCGCCCCCGTGGTGATCTCCAGCCCCTTCCACAGCAGGTCGAAGCTGAACGTGAGGTCCGGCCGCCCCTCGGGCCGCATGTGGTAGAACGGCCGCACGCTCGCCGGGTAGTCGGTGACGAACACGAACTCGTGCCCGGTCTCGGCCCGGACGTGCGCGGCGATGCCGCGTTCGCCCTCCGGGTCCAGGTCCGCCTTCGCCCCGGCCGGGTCCCAGCCGCCGCGCCGCAGGACCTCCCGCGCCTCGGCCATGGTGACCCGCGGGAACGGCGTCTCCGGGACGGTCACCTCGACGCCGAAGTGCTCCTCGATCTCGCCGGCGTGCGCCTCGGCCACCTTGGCCAGGGCGTGGGCCAGCATGCCCTCCTCGAACGCCATCACCTCCGCCACGCCGCCGATCCACCCGAGTTCCACGTCCACGCCGGTGAACTCGGTGGCGTGCCGGGAGGTGAACGACGGCTCGGCGCGGAAGACCGGGCCGATCTCGAAGACCCGGTCGATGCCCGCGGCGATCGCCATCTGCTTGTAGAACTGCGGCGACTGCGCCAGGTACGCCGAGCGGCCGAAGTAGCCGAGCCGGAACACCTCCGCCCCCGACTCCGAGGCGGTGCCCATGAGCTTCGGCGTGTGCATCTCCACGCACCCGGCGGCGTACGCGTAGTCGCGCATGCCCTGCTCCAGCGTGGTCTGCACGGCGTACGCCAAGCGCGCCTCCGGCCGCAGGCGCACGTCCAGGAAGCGCCAGTCCAGCCGCTGCTCCGGCCCGGTGCGCTCGTCGATGGGCAGCGGCGTCTCGGCGCGCCCCAGCACCTCGATCGACTCGGGCACGACCTCCAGGCCGCCGAGTTTCACGATCGGGTTGCCGGTCACCGTTCCGGTGACGCGCACGGCCGACTCGGCGGTCAGCGACTCAAGGACGGCTTCGAGCGGGTCGCCGGGCCCGCCGCGCCGGTGGGTGACCTGCACCATGCCGGTGTGGTCACGGATCACGGCGAACTGCATGCGGCCCTGCAACCGCAGGGTGCGCACCCAGCCGCAGATCGTCACCGTGCGGCCGAGATGCCCGCGCAGGCCGGAGACCGGCACGCGGATCGTAGGGTGGATCATCGAAAGTCCCTCCGAAGGACCTCGTCATGATCCCTTGAGGGGCGTGGGCGATAAGGGTACTCGCGGTGCCACCACGCCTTCGCCGCCGCCACGCGGGCGGCGGCCTCGTCATCGCCCGGTAACGGGGGCGGGCCGGCGGAGCATCGGGCCGCGCGGGCCGTTCCTCTCCGCACTCGGGAGGGTCTTCGCCGTGGGGCGCGGGGCCGCCTTCGCAGCTACCGGCGGCTCTCTGCAACCCGCGTGATCCCGCGGCTACTCGTCTCCGTCAACGCGTTCCCACCAGGATACGGGATCATCAAGTGACGCGTACGGCGTCGCGCCGCGCCGGGTGCACCGCCGCGGCCAGCTCCGCCGGGAGCGTCTGCAGGACGATCCGCCGCCCGGTCTCGGCCAGCAGCCGCCGCATGCCCTCCTGGTCGATCTGGCCGGGGTGGCGCGGATCGAGATGCAGGAAGGTCACCGAGGTCATCAGGCCGATGGCGAGCTGGGCCAGGACGTGCGCCTCGGCGCGGGCCAGCTCCGGGCGCACCGCGGCGACCGTGGTCGTCCACATCCAGATGTAGTCCTGGTGGTGCCCGCCGATCCGCTCGCGGATCTCGTCGGAGAGGTTGCGCCGCTCCTCCAGCCAGATCATGGAAAGCCCGGGTCGCTGCACGCAGAAGGTCGCGTAGCTGTCCAGGAGGTAGTCGAGCGCGCTGCGCGGGGGCAGCGTGGCGGCCTCTGCGGCGGCGGTCTCCATCAGCTCCGAGGACAGCTCCAGCACCGCGGTGAGGAGATCCTCCTTGTTGGCGAAGTGCCGGTACACCGCCGGGCCGCTGATGCCCGCCGCCGCCCCGACATCGGTCGTGGAGGTGTTGCGGTAGCCGGATCTGTGGAACAGGTCCAGCGCCGCGTCGATGAGCATCTCCCGGCGCGGCGTCCTGCCCGGCGGACGTCCTCCGCGGCGTGCTTTCCGCTGCTCGGCCATGCAGTGACGGTACCAACCAATCGGGATCGACCGGAGATCAGACGTAGGAGGCGGTCCGGCGGGGCGGGGCCGCCTCGGCCCCCCGGGCGACGGCCAGTTCGTGCAGTGCGCCGTGGTAGAGCAGCGAGGCGTCGGTGGCCAGGTTGAGCATGTGGAAGCCCGACTCACGGCGGCGGGCCACCGTCTGCGCGTCGTCGCAGTGGATGCCCGCCACGACGCCGTGCCGCCGGCAGCCGTCCAGCAGCGACGCGACCACGGCCTCCTGCTCGGGGTCGTTCTGCTCGCGGCCGAAGCCGAGGGCGAGGTCGTTGGGCCCCACGTAGATCGCGTCCACTCCGGGGACCGACATGATCTCGTCCATGTTGGCGACCCCTTCGGGGGTCTCGATCATCACGGCCACCACGTTGCGGCGGTTGGCCACCGCCGCGCTGTAGTCGGGGACGCGCAGCACGTTGCGGCTCGGACCCCAGCTCCGGGTGCCCTCCGGCGGGTACTTCGCGGCGGTCACCGCCTGCTCGGCCGCCTCCCGGGTGCTCACCATCGGCACCACGACGCCCTGGGCCCCCGCGTCGAGTGCGCGGGCGATGTGCTCGGGGGAGTTGGACGGCACCCGCACGAACGCCGGCACCCCGGCGATGGCCAGCCCCTGGAGCAGCGTCAGCATGCCCTCGTAGCCGACCAGGCCGTGCTGGCCGTCCACGCAGATCCAGTCGAAGCCCGCCCTGCCCAGCAGCTCGGCGGACAGGTCGCTCGGGGTGACCAGCCAGGTGCCGACGGTCGGCTCGCCCCGCTCCCACAGCTCTCGCAAGGTCATCGGATCGCTTCCCTTCTCTCCGTCACGCGTAGTTGTGATAGACGCTGCGGAGCTGCGTGTAACGCAGGACGCCGTGCTTGCCGTCCTCGCCGCCCAGCCCCGACTCCCGGTGGCCGGAGTGGTGCCCCTGGGCCTGCTCGCCGATCGACCGGTTGATGTACAGCTCGCCGAAGTCGAGGTCGCGTTCGGCGCGCATGGCGATGCGGTGGTCGGCCGTGTAGAGGTAGGCCGACAGCCCGTACCGCGTCTCGTTGGCCAGCTCGAAGGCGCGCTCCAGCGTGGGCACCTTGGCGATCGGGGTGACCGGGCCGAACACCTCCTCGCGCATGATGTCCATGCCCGGCTCGACGTCCACCAACACGGTCGGCGTGACCCAGAAGCCGCGCTCGAAGGCGTCGCCGGCCGGTGGCCCGCCGCCCAGCACGACGCGCGCGCCCTCCGCCTTGGCCCGCTCGATCGCATTGATCGACTTGTTCCGCTGGGCCTCGCCGGCCAGCGGGCCGAGCTCGACCTCGCCCAGCGGATCGCCCACCCGGAAGTGCCCGACCAGCGCCGTGTACCGTGCCACGAATTCCTCGAACACCGACTCGTGCACGAACACGCGCTCCGCGCTGGTGCAGACCTGCCCGCCGTTGAAGTGGCGGGCCATCGCCACCGCCGGGACGGCCGTGTCGAGGTCGGCGTCGGCCCAGACGATCGCCGGGGCCTTGCCGCCCAGCTCCAGGGAGACCCTGGTCAGGTTGGCCGCAGCCGCCGCCATCACCTTCTTGCCGGTGTCGCGGTGGCCGGTCAGGGTGACCAGGCCGGTACGCGGGCTGGCGACCAGCGCGAGCCCGGTCTCCGGGCCGCCGGTCACCAGGTTGAGCAGGCCGGGCGGCAGATCGACCGCCTCGGCGATCATCCGGACCAGCGCGATCGAGGACAGCGGGGCCAGCTCGCTCGGCTTGACCACGACGGCGTTGCCCGCGACGAGGGCCGGGGCGATCTTGCGGACCAGCAGCGCCACCGGGGCGTTCCAGGCGGTCACCGCGGCCACCACGCCGATCGGCACCCGGTTGAGGTGGATGACCTCGTCGGCGTTGTCGCTGGGCAGGATCTCGCCTTCGATCCTGCGGTCCCAGCCGGCCGTGTAGTCGGCGAGCTGCGCGGCCATCGCGACCTCGGCGTGCGAGACGGCCAGCGGCTTGCCGACCTCGGCCGTCTGGAGCTCGGCCAGCTCGGTGGCGTTCGCGCGGATGACGTCGCCGATCGCCCGCACGAGCGTGCCGCGCACGCCGCCGGGGGCCCGGCCCCAGTCGCGCTGCGCGCGCTGCGCCGCCGCCAGGGCCTCGTCCACCTCGGCGGGGGTGGCGCCCGGAACGGTGGCGATGACGTCTTCGGTGGCGGGGTTGATCACGGGGATCGCGGGCCCGCCGCCCCGCCGCCAGGAGCCGGCGATGTACAGCCCGGCCTCACTGCTGATATCGGTCGCGGTCATTGGGGTCTCCTTCAGCTTCCGCTCAGCCAGGCGGCGGGATTGCGCTCCAGCATCACGTCGATCTGGTCGTGGCCGACTCCGAGTTCGGCCAGGCGCGGGAGCACGGTCTCGAACAGCAGGGTCATCGACCACGCGGGGGCGAACTCCGCGAGCTTGTCCGCAGGCACCCAGTCGTTGAAGGCCGAGTAGTCCTGGGACAGCATCATCCGGCCGGCGTGGCCGCGGGCGCACAGCTTGGCGACGGTCGCCGCCCGCCGTTCCAGCGGCAGCAGGCCCTCGACGCCGAAGCGGTCCATGCCGATCCACACGCCGAGGTCGAGCAGCCGCTCGATGTAGTCGAGGTCGTCGCTGTCGCCGGTGTGCGCGATCTGCACCGCGCGGAGGTCCACGCCCTCCTCGTGGAAGATGCGGGCCTGCTCCAGCCCGGTGCGGGTGGCCGCGTGCGAGTGCGCCATGATCGGCCGGCCGGTGCGCAGGTGCGCCCTGGCCGACGCGCGCAGCACCTTCTCGACGTCGGGGGTGAGGCCCGGCTCGTCGGTCGCGCACTTGATGAACGCGGCCTTGATCGAGGTGCCCTGAATGCCCTGCTCGATGTCGTGGACGAGCGCGTCGGCGAGGGCGTCGGCGTCGCGCCACTGGAAGTAGGGCGGCAGCACGTTGTAGGTGTAGAGCCCGGTCGCCACGACCAGGTTGACGCCGGTCTCCTCGGCGACGCGGGCGTGGAAGGCCACGTCGCGGCCGAGCATCGCCACGCACGGGTCGACGATCGTGCGCACGCCGTGGGCCTGCACCCCGCGGACGGTCTCCACCGCCGCGGTGTACATGGCCTCGCGGTCGTACAGGTGGGGGAACTGGGTGAGCAGTGGTTCGCTCACCGTCAGCAGTTGTTCGTGCGCGAGGGTACGGCCGAGCTGGGTGTGCTCGACCGGCCCCGCGACGGTTTCGATCATTGCCATGCCGGTACCTCTTCTCCACTCACCTGGCGGTCTGGCCGCCGTCGACCACGAGGCTCGCGGCGGTGATGTAGCCGGCCGAGTCAGAGGCCAGGAAGACGACCGCCTCGGCCACCTCTTCGGGGCCGCCGACCCGGCGCAGCATGGCCTCGCCGCCGACCGCCGGGTGCGCGTCGGCCCCGGCGCGGTCCAGGCCCATCGTCGCGCCGAGGTACGCCTCGTTGGGCGGCGTCCAGATCGTGCCGGGGCAGACCGCGTTCACCCGGATCCCGTCGGCGGCGAGGTCGAGGGCCAGGCCGCGGGTCAGGCTCTGCAGCGCGCCCTTGCCCGCGCTGTAGGTGATCCGGTCGGGCTGGGCGATGAGCGCGGAGATGGAGGAGATGTTCACGATCGCCCCGCCGCCCCGCTCGCGCATGTACGGCAGCGCGTGCTTGGCGCACAGCGCGTAGCCGAAGACGTTCGTGGCGAACGCCCGTCCCCACTCCTCGGGGGTGGCCTCGACGCCCTTGGCCACCAGCGCGACGGCGCTGTTGACCAGGATGTCCAGCCGGCCGAACCGGGCCGCCGCGGCCCGCATCAGCCCGATGATCTGCTGTTCGTCGCTGACGTCCGCGCGGACGAACAGCGCCCGCTCGCCGAGCAGGCTCTCGGCCTTGCGCCCGGCCTCCTCATCGATGTCGGCGATGGCGACCGAGACGCCTCGTTCGGCGAACGCCGCCGCGGTGGCGAGACCGATTCCGGACGCGCCCCCGGTGATGACGGCCACCTTGCCCGTCAGACCTTTCACCGCTCATGCTCCTGTCTGATCTGCTCCGGGCCGCGTCAGGCCAGCGGGCCGGGGTTGTTGCGGTAGCGCAGGACGCCGTCCACCGCCCGGTAGGCGAGCGCGCCGACGGTGCCGGTCGGGTTGTAGCCGGCGTTCTGCGGGAAGGCGGACGCGCCGACCACGAAGGTGTTCGGGAAGTCCCACATCTGGAGGTGGTTGTTGACGGCCGAGGTGCGCGGGTCGGCGCCCATGATCACGCCACCGGTGTTGTGGGTGGATTGGTACTGGGTGCCGTCGTAGTGCGCGGCGAGGGCGCCGCCGGCCACCAGCGAGTCGGGGTTCATCGCGGTGGCGATCTCTTTCAGCTTCTCGCCCAGGTAGGCGACCATCTTGCGCTCGTTGTCCCGCCAGTCGAAGGTGATGCGCACCAGCGGCAGGCCGTAGGCGTCCCGGTAGGTGGGGTCGAGGTCGAGGTAGTGTCCCCGGTAGGCGGGGCTCTCGCCCTGCGCGCCGATGATCAGCGAGTGCGCGTAGTGCTTGCGGATCGCCTTCTTCCACTCAAGGCCCCAGGCCGGGGTGCCGGGCGGGGCGAGGACCGCGTTGATCGGCGTCGTCGGGTTGCTGCCCACCTTGATCAGGCCGCCGCCGATGAAGCCGAGCCCGGTGTGGTCGAAGTTGTCGCCGTTGAGGTCGTCGATGGCGATCGCGCTGCCGCACGCGACCATGTACGGCTTGAAGTCCTTGTCCTTGAAGTAGGCCATCGCGCCCGCGCCGTCGGACTGGTAGCAGTAGTTGCGGCCGATGACGCCCTCGCCGGTGGCCGGGTCGTACGGCTTGCCCATCTTGGACAGCAGCAGCAGCCGGCAGTTGTTCAGGGTGAAGGCGGTGAGCACCACGACGTCGGCGGGCTGGTCGCGGACCGCGCCGCTCGCGTCGTAGTAGCGCACTCCGGTGGCCCGGCCGCCGTCGTGCAGGATCTCGATCACCTGGGCGTTGGTGCGCAGCTCGAACCGGCCGGTCTTCTGGGCGGTGGGGATCACCGTAAGCGTCGGGTCGCTCTTGGCGCCGATGTGGCAGCCGAAGTGCCCGGTGAAGCCGCAGTAGGTGCAGCCGGGCCGGGACATGCCGTCCGGGTTGGTGTACGGCTTGGACAGCGCGCCCGCGGGGCCGGGGAACGGCTGGTAGCCCACCTTGGCCGCGGCCTCGCGGAACACCGATCCGGCGTAGGACTCGATCAGCGGCGGGAGCGGGAAGTCACGGCTGCGCGGCCCCTCGAACGGGTTGCCGCCGGGCACCTTGGTGCCCTTGATGTTGCCCGCCTTGCCGCTGATGCCCGCCATGTACTCGAACTTGTCGTAGTACGGCTCCAGGTCGTCGTAGGTGATGCCCCAGTCCTGGATCGTCATGTCGGCGGGGATCATCCCCGCGCCGTAGCGGGCGACCGTGCGGCTGCGGATCTCGAAGTCTCGCGGGTTGAACCGCCAGGTCTGCCCGGCCCAGGAGACGCCGGAGCCGCCCACGCCGTAGGCGGGCGCGAACGAGCCGAGCCGGCGGATCGGCAGCGCGCGATCATTGACGTCGTGCCGCAGTGTCCAGGTCTCGGCCGCGACGTTCTGCATCAGCTCGCGGTCCACCGCGTACCGCAGCTCGTCGTGCCCGTGGGCGAAGTCCTCGACGCCGCGCGGCCCGCCGCGTTCCAGGCCCACCACGGTCAGCCCGGCCTTGGCCAGCTCGGCGGCCATGATCCCGCC
>NZ_POUA01000313.1 GCF_003236385.1 Spongiactinospora gelatinilytica | reverse complement strand
ACTCCGCGCAGCAGCAGATCCCGGCCGATCCCGGCCCGCAGGACCCCGGTCAGGGAAGTCCCCGGCCGCCCGGCGTTCCTCCTGCGGCTCCGGAGGACTCCGCGCAGCAGCAGATCCCGGCCGATCCCGGCCCGCAGGACCCGGCGGGCGAACCGGGCGACTCCCAGCAGCCCGCGCACTCCGGGCACGAACCCATGATCCGGCCCGCCACTCCCGGACAGACCACCTCTCCCGCCCGGCCGGCCGAGTTCACGCCTCCCATGCGGCCAGAGGAGTTCGGCAGGCCCGGCCTGGTCGGCCGGTCCGGCCGTTCCGCGCTACCCGCGCGCCTCGCCCGGCCGGACGCCGGCATGGCGAACCCGAATCCGCCGCAGGACGCGGCAGAGCCCGGCAGGGCGGCCAAGAGGCGGCAGAAGACGCACTCCGGCAGGCCCGCCCATCATGACCTGCCCGAGTGGGCGGTCCGGCCCGGCCGCTCCGATCGTCCGGGCAGGGACGAGACGAGCGCGCCGCCCGCCCGCCACGATCGCCCGAACAGGGGCCCGGTGAGCATGCCGGGCCGCCCCGATCGTACGGGCAGGGATGAGGCCGCTGTGCCGAGCCGTCCGGGCAGGGGGCCGGTGAGCATGCCGGGTCGTCCGGATCGTGCGGACAGGGACCAGGTCGGGATGCCGGGCCGGTCGGACAGGGGGTCCGTGGGCATGCCCGGGCGTGCCGACAGATCGGACAGATCGGACAGATCGGACAGGGGGCAGGGCGTCGAGCGGGGGCATGCGGAACGTGGCGTGTCGCCGGGGCGTACGGATCGGGCAGGGAAGGAGCGGGAGCGCGCCGACCGGATGGCGGCCCCGGCCGGGCCCGGGCGTCCCGATGTGCCGCCCGCGCGGCCCGTACGCCCCGCGCTGCCCCAGGAAAGGCCGCTGCACCCCATCCATCCCGCGGTGCCGCCGACGGGTGACCGGTACCCCGTGGTGCCGCACCGCGGCCACACCCACCCCACCGTGCCGCAGCAGGACATCAAACCCGGAGGGACGCTGGCGCCCGCGATGCCCGGGGCGGCGATCCACCACACCGCCTACGCCACCGCCCGGCTGGCCTCCGACTGGCGTACCTGGCGGTTCCTGCCGGCCAAGGCGCTGGACCGCAGGTACCCGGCGGGCCGCTGGACCGTCACCGCGACCGCGCACGGCGCGGGCGGCGAGGAGGTCACCGCGCGCACCTCGTTCTGGCTGCGCAGGGAGACCCGGCTGACCTCCGCCGAGGCGGTGCCGGCGGGCGGCGGCCGGGCCGGCAAGGTCCGGGTGCGGGGCGTGCTCACCCGGGTCGACCCCAAGGGCCTGCTCGACTACGCGCCCTTCCCCGAGCAGGAGGTCGTGATCGAGTTCAGGCGTCCGGACGGCGTGCAGTGGACCCGCCTCGCCATCGTGACGACCGACCGCCGGGGCCGTTTCGCCCGTACCGTCTCAGCCCCCTCGGCCTCGGCCGGGACCGGGCGGTGGCGGGTCAGGTACACCGGGAGCGGGCGTTATGCCGGGAAGATCGCTGATCTGAGGAGCTCGCCGCAAAGATAGGCAAGCCCGCAGATCCGTCGTGACGAAATCGTGATCATCGCCCGTACAACATCCGAGATGGCTTACCCGTCCCTGGTTACAGGTATGCATCCTGAGGCATGCCTTTTCCATTGGGGAGAGGAAGTCACCATGTTGCGACGTACCGTAGCGGTCACCGTCGCGGCGGCGGCCCTGGGAGCCTTCGGGCTCGCCACGGCCGCCCCCGCGGCGGCCGACAACCCGGTCGACGTCGGGCAGACGCAGTTGTCGTTCGACGCCGGCCCTGAGCCCATCCACAAGGGGCGCACCCTGCACCTCCGCGGCAAGCTCAAGGTCGAGTGCAGCGACGACTACGTCGACGGCCTCACATATGTGATCCGCTCCGACTCCTGCGATGACCAGGAGCGGTGGCACCGGCCCGGCTGGAGAGACATCGACATCCTCTTCCAGCCGAAGGGTTCGTACAGGTGGCACCACGTGGAGTCGGTGAGGACGCGCGGCGACGGCTCGTTCTCGACCGCCGTCCGGGCCCGCTGGTCCGGGACGTGGCGCGCGGTCTTCGACGGGGCGCGGCACCTCACTCCCGCCGAGGCCAGCGACTACGTCAAGGTCTACGGCGGGAACCGCTATGACGGTGACCCCGTCCGGCCGGGCGGCTCCGGCCGATAACCGGCAGTAGTCGACTGGCCGTCATCGGCCACGGGACGCCCGGCTCTTTGGAGCCGGGCGTTCCGCCTTTTCACCAAGCCGGGGGACGTTCGCCGCGCTTACCTGACGGCATCTGACAGGTACGGCGGGCAGCATCCCTCCCATGGTGAGCGCGAGCGGCGTATTCAACGTCGACACATGGGACGAGGACAAGTACGACCAGCGCGAGGGGGCCAAGCTCGCCCACGTCCGCGTGGGCAAGACCTTCCAGGGGGACCTTGAGGGCACGAGCACGACCGACATCGTCACGGTGGTGTCCGGCGACGACGCCCCGCTGGCCTACTCCGGCATCGAGCGTTTCACCGGCGCGGCGTCCGGCCGTCAGGGTTCGTTCGTCCTCCAGCACACCGCCACGGCCGGACCGGGCGGCGAGGGCGAACTGGTCTGGCGGATCGTGACCGGCACCGGCACCGGCGAACTGACCGGCATCCGCGGCGAGGGGCGGATCGACATCGCCCCGGACGGCACGCACTCCTACGTCCTCGAATACGAACTGGGCTGAGCCGTCCGGGAAGAATGGCCCGGCGTTCGGGGGAGAAATCCCTTTCCCCGGGGATTTGCCAGTGGAATGTGTAAATTGACCAGATCTATGGTCGGGCGACATGCCCGTCCTCGCCGGGACCGTCCCGAGCGAAACTTCCATCCAACCATGCTCGTACGTCCAAGGGATTACGCGCCGGGGGATCTTCTCAGGCCCGGCGGCTGCGGGGGCGGCGTACGCGGGCGCAGGGGCCGGGTTCTCTAGAGAACTCCCTGGTGGATGAGGTTGTCGGTATTCAGGCGATAAACCCCGCAAAGGGGTTGATCGTGGATTGTTGCGGAATAGTAGGCAGGGGGAAATCCGCGGGATTGATTTTCTCACGCCCGGACGTAGTCGGAGGGGCCGATGCTAATGTCTTCTCGTCGCAATTCGGCTTTTCGATCCCTACGCGAGACAAGGCTCGTGGGATGCCAGCAAGATCAGTCTCCGGTCGCGCCCGGGCAGAGAGCGTGCCGTACCTCGCCCTGTTCGCCGGACCCGGCGAGACCGCCCGGGCGCTGCGCGCGATCGACTGGGCGGCGACGCCCCTGGGCGAGCCCGGCGACTGGCCCGAAGGGCTGCGGACGGGGCTTTCCATCGGCCTGGGCTCGGCCGTGCCGATGGCGGTCCTGTGGGGCCGCGAGCTCCGCCAGATCCACAACGACGCCTGCCTGCCCCTGCTCGGCCCGGCGCGGGCGGCGGGCGCGCTGCTGCGGCCCGCCGCCGAGTGCTGGTCGCCGGTGTGGGCGGCGCTGGGCCCGCTCGCCGAGCGGGTGATGCGCGACGGTGCGGCGGGCAGGATCTGCGGCCAGGTCCTCCGTGTGCCGTCCCTCGCCGATCAGGGGCTCGACGGCGAGCGGGTCTACACGATCTGCTGCGCGCCGCTGCCGGGCCGTGAGGGCCGGACCGGCGGTGTGCTCTGCACCTTCCACGACACCACCGGCGCCCCGCCGTACACCGAGGCGGGCCCCCTGGCGCCGCGCCCGCGAAGCGCCCCGGCCGACCCGCCCGCCGTCATGCGCGACGAGCGGGTCCTGCTGGTCGTCGACGACTCCGAGATGCGCGACTACCTGGAGCGCATTCTCGGCGAGCACTGGACGACCCGCTCGGTGACCTGCGGCAGAGAGGCGATCGATTTCATCAGGACGGAGAGGTTCGGCATGGTGCTGGCCGACTCCGACGCGCCCCAGAGCGACGGCGTCGATCTGGTCGGCGAGATCCGCGCCGACCCCGCGACCGAGCCGCTGCCCGTGGTGCTGCTCTCGGCCCGCCCGGGCGAGGAGGCGGCCGGCGGCCTGCGCACCGGGGCCGACGACTACCTGATCAAACCCTTCTCCGGCGCCGAGCTGGTGGCCAGGGTCGGCGCCCACCTGATCATGGGGCGGCTCCGCCGCACCCGTGAGATCCGTCTGTCGCCCGGAGAGGAGGGGTTCCGGGCGCTCGCCGACGCCGCGCCCGCGCTGGTGTGGGCCGCCGACGCCGCCAGGCGTTGCGAGTTCGTCAATCGCGCGTGGTGCGAGTACACCGGGCGCGCCGCCGAGCAGGAGGTCGGCCACGGCTGGATGGACGGCGTGCATCCCGGCGACCTGCCGCTGATCTCCGGCACGACGCACGACGAGTACGCCCGGCGCGGGCCGTTCGACCTCGAATACCGGCTCCGCCGCGCCGACGGCTCCTACGGCTGGCTCGCGGTCCGCGGCGTGCCGAGAGTGGACCGCGACGGCCGGTTCGCCGGGTTCGTTGGGGCCTGTGTGGACATCACCCGGCGCAAACGGCACCAGGAGCGCCTGGGCGTTCTCGCCGAGATCACCACGGGGCTCGACGCCACCGATGCGCTGAGCGACCGGCTGACCAGGGCGGGCGCGATTTTGACCACCCGGTTCGCCGAGCAGTGCACCGTCGAGGTGAGCGGTCCCGACTCCCGCACCTGGCGGCTCATGCACGCCAGGGCGGACGCGGGCGAGCCGGAGGTGCGGGTGCCGGCCGAGACGCTGGAGCGCTGGCTGGAGGCGGGCGCGCAGCCGTGCCCCACGCCCGGCGCGCCCGGTTCCTGCCCGGACACCCCGAACACCATCGTCAGCCCCATCACCGTCCACGGCCGCGTCCTCGGCGCGCTCACCCTCGTCGGCGGCGACGGCCGCGCGCCCTACGACGGCGAGGACCGCATGATCGCCGCCGAGCTGGCCCGGCGGCTGGCCCTGCACCTGGACTACGCGCGGCTGCTCCACGTCGAGCGCCTGGCCCGCCGCACGGTCGAGTCCGCCGCGGCGCGCAGCGCCCGGTTGCAGGAGATCACCGCGAGCCTGTCCCGGGCGCTCACCGTGGAGCAGGTGGCGAGCGCGGTCGCCGCCCATGCCAAGGCGGTGCTCGACGCCGACGCGGTGGTGGTCATGCCCACCGCGGGCCGTTCGCTGACCACGGTGGCGGTGGCGGCGGCCGGGGATGAGGCGTGGGCCGCCGAACTGGCCCACGCCGCCGACCACCCACTGGCGCGGGCGATGTGCGACCGCACGCCGCGCTGGACGGCGGGCGGCGCGGCGGGGCTCGCCTCGCTGCCGCTCGCGGTGGGCACCCAGGTGGTCGGCGGCCTCGCCGTACGGCTGGCCGAGCCGCGTGAGTTCACCGCCGAGGAGCAGGAGGAGCTGACCGCCATCGCCGGCCTCGGCGCGTACGCGCTGCAGCGGGCCGACCGCTTCGACACCGAGCACCGGATGGCCGCCACCCTCCAGCGCAGCCTGCTGCCCGACCGACTGCCCAGCGTGCCGGGGCTCACCACCTGGGCCAAGTACCTCACGGCCAGCGCCGAGGTGACCATCGGCGGCGACTGGTACGACCTGGTCCCGCTGGAGGACGACCGGGTCGCGGTGGTGATCGGCGACGTGTCCGGCAACGGGGTGACCGCGGCCTCCATCATGGGGCAGATGCGCAGCACCCTGTCCGCCTACCTCCTGGAGGGCCACGATCCCGCCACGGCGCTGGCCAAGACCGCGCGGGTGGCCGAACGGCTCGGCCCCGAGCTGATGACCACCGTCTGCTGCGGTGTCCTGCACCTTTCCAGCGGCCGGTTCGACTACGCCAACGCGGGTCATCCGCCGCCGCTGGTGCGCTTCCCGGACGGGCGGGTCCGGGCGTTGCGCAGCGCCGTCGCGCCGCCGCTCGGCGTGGGCGGGCCGGACGACTACGGCCTTTTCACCGAGACACTGCCGCCCGGCTCGGTCCTCGTCATGTACACCGACGGGCTGGTCGAGCGCCGGGGCGAGCCGATCGACCTCGGGATGCGCCGCCTGTCCGCCCGGCTGTCCACCGCGCCCTCCTCGCTGGACGGCCTGGGGGAGCGGCTGATCTCGCTGGTCGGGCCGCCGGGCAGTGACGACACGGCGGTGCTGCTGATCCGCACCAGCGGCTCGCCGCTCGATCTGGAGCTGGAGGTGCCCGCCGCGCGTGGCGACCTGGGCGACCTGCGTCACCGCCTGTCGCGCTGGTTGCGGGTGGCGCACCTGTCCAGGCTGGAGGAGTACGAGTTCCTGCTGGCGTGCAGCGAGGCGGTGGCCAACGCGGCCGAGCACGGCCACCGGTTCGGCGACGGGGCGATCTCGGTCAGCGGGCAGATCAGCGCCAGTCTGGTGACGATCAAGGTAAGAGACGGCGGCGGGTGGCGCGACCCGCGGCCGTCCGACCGGGGCAGGGGCCTCGCGCTGATGCGCGCGGTGATGGACTCGGTGAGCATCGACCAGACCGGCGAAGGCACGACCGTGCGGATGCGCCGCCGCTTACGAGGCAAGGAGCCGGCGTGACCTCGGCGAGATTCGTCATCCGCAGCTCCGCAGGCCACGCCGAGCCGGCGGTCCACGACGGCCTCTCCGCCGCCCGCGCCTACCTCGACGATCACGCCACGACCTGAGCCCCGGGCGACCGGCCCGTCCGAGCCCGGTCACCGGCGAGACGCTGGACGCGGTGCTCGACCGGTTCGCCGACGGCGACGGCGTGGGGTGGTGTTGCCGGTCAGGCGAGGAGGTTGACCGCGGTGCGGAAGACGGCGGGGAGGCGCTGAGCCGTCGGGACGATGGCCCCGGCTCCGCCGGGCACGCGGGTGGCCCACAGCAGGCCCTCGGTGAGCAGCCGGTGCCGTCGCGACAGCCGCCGCCACGCCGCCTCGTACGCCTGCGGACGGCCGGCCAGCAGGCAGCCGACCAGCGCCCGCGCCGACAGCACCGCGAGTGAGACGCCCTCCCCGGTGAGCGCGTCCGTGTAGCCTGCGGCGTCTCCGACCAGCAGCACCCGCCCCGCCACCCGGGCGCGGGCCCGCCGCCGCAACGGACCTGCCCCGCGCACCTTGCCGTCCGGCGGTCCGGACAGGCGGGCGCGCAGCGCCGGGAATCGGGCCAGGTGCTCGTCGAAGGTCAGGCGTTGCGAGCTGAGCACGGCCACGCCGACCAGGCCGTCACCGACCGGGGTCACGTACGCCTCGCCGCCCGGCGCCCAGTTCACCTCGACGAAGTCGGTCCAGGGGGCGACGCGGTAGTGGCGGCGCAGGCCGTACCTGCGGGGCCGGGTGTCCGGGACGTCCAGCCCGAGCGCGGCGCGCAGCGGCGAGCGCAGGCCGTCGGCGGCGACGAGCCACCGGCAGCTCATCCCGCCCGCGTGGACGCCCGTGTGGTCCTGGCTCAGCCGGTCGATCCGGCCGCGGACGATCCGCACCCCGAGTTCTTCGGCCCGCCGGTGCAGGACGGCGTGCAGCGCGGTACGCCGTACGCCCAGGCCGGGGCCTTCGTCGAAGTCGGCCTGCGCCCGGTGGGCGGGCGTCAGGTAGCGGATGCCGCGCAGCGGCCTGCCCTGCGGGAAGACGCCCATCGCGCGCAGCGCGGCGAGGCCGGTCGGCATCAGCCCCTCACCGCACGCCTTGTCCACCGGCGCGTCCCTCGGCTCGACCACCACGGCCTCCATCCCGGCCAGCGCCGCGTGGACGGCGGTGGCCAGGCCCGCCGGGCCGCCACCGGCGACCAGCACGTCGATCACGGCCCGGCGGGCGCCGAAGCGGCGGTCAGCGCGGCCTCCTCACCGCGGATCCGCACGGCCATCAGAACCGCGTTGAGCGCGGTGAAGGCCACCGCGGTGACCCATGCGCCGTGGACCAGCGGCAGCGCCGCCCCCTCCACGGCCACCGCGACGTAGTTGGGGTGGCGCAGGTACCGGTACGGCCCGCCGGCGACCAGCGGCAGCCCCGGGATCACCACCACCTGGGTGTTCCAGCGCCGCCCGAGCGTGGCCACGCACCACCAGCGCAGTCCCTGCGCGGCGATGACCAGCGCGAGCATCGGCCAGCCCAGCGCGGGCGCGAACGACCGCCCGGCCAGCGCCACCTCCAGCGGGCAGGCCACCAGCAGCCCGGTGTGCAGGGCCACCATCCACGGATAGTGGCCCCGCCCGCTGACCACCCCGCCGCGAGCCAGGCTCCAGCGCAGGTTACGGCGGGCGACCACCAGCTCGGCGAGGCGTTCGGCCCCGACGAGCAGGATCAGGACGAAGTACCCGGTCGGCATGGCACGACCCTATGCCCTCGATCACCAGCGCAGCAGGACCAACTCGGCGCAGAATCCGGGACCCATCGCGATGAGCAGCCCGGCGGTGCCGGGCGGGGGCGGCGGGCGCAGCCGCAGCGTGTCGTGCAGCACGTGCAGCACGGACGCCGAGGAGAGGTTGCCGATGGCGGCGAGCGATCGCCAGGTCACCTCCAGCGCGCCGGGCGGCAGGCGCAGGGTCTCCGCGACGGCCTCCAGCACCTTGGGGCCGCCGGGATGGCACACCCACGCGGTGATGTCGGCGGCGGTCAGGCCGTGGTCGGCCAGAAAGCCGTGTACGTCTTCGGCGAGATAGGCGCGCACGACGTCGGGGACGCTCGCGTCGAGAACCACGCGAAAGCCGGTGTCGCGCACGTCCCAGCCCATCACGCCGCCGGAGTCGGGGTAGAGCCGGCTGCGGGTGGCGACGATCTGCGGGCCCTGCCCGCGCCCGCCCGCGGCCTGGTCGCCGCGGACCACCACGGCGGCGGCCCCGTCGCCGAACAGCGCGCCGGCGACGAGGTTGGCCACCGAGGCGTCCTCGCGTTGGACGGTGAGCGAGCACAGCTCCACGGAGAGCAGCACGGCCACATCGCCGGGGTGGCCGAGGAGGTAGTCGTGCAGCCGGGCCAGGCCCGCCGCGCCGGCCACGCAGCCCAGGCCGAACACCGGGATCCGCTTGAGGTCGGGGCGCATGCCGAGCCGGACGGCCAGGCGGGCGTCCACGGACGGGGCGGCGATGCCGGTCACCGAGGTGAACATGATCAGGTCCACGTCGCGGGGGGTGAGGCCGGCCGCGGTGAGCGCGGCGTCGATCGCCTCGGCCCCGAGGTCCACCGCGGTGTCGATGAAGACCGAGTTGGCCGCGCCGAAGCCGTCCAGCTTGGCGTAGCGCTCCAGGGGCAGGGCGAGGTTGCGGTGCTCGACCTGGGCGCTCGCGTGCAGGCGGCGCAGCAGCCGGCGGTCGGCGCCCACCGGCAGGCACAGGCCGGCGAAGGCGTCGGTGATCTCGTCCTGTGGCTGTCTCTTA
>NZ_POUA01000312.1 GCF_003236385.1 Spongiactinospora gelatinilytica | reverse complement strand
CGCCCACCCCGCCCAAGATCACCAAGCTGCTGGCGGCGGCCCCGGAGCTGACGGTGTTCGGCGGGCTCGGCGGCGTGTCCGCCTACAGCGAGCTGACCAGGGGTGCGGCCGGGACGATGACCGGGTTCGCGTTCCCGGAGATCCTCCGGGCGATACGGCGGGCCGTCGAGGCGGGCGACCGGGCCCGCGCCGCCCGCGTCTTCGACCGCTACCTGCCCTACATCGCCTTCGAGGGCCAGCCCGGCATCGGGCTCGCCGTCCGCAAGGAGGTGTTGCGCAGGCGCGGCGCGCTGACCACCGCGCGCACCCGGGGCGCGGCGCTGGACGCGGTGACCGTCGCCGAGCTGGACGACGTGGTGGCCCGCGTCGGCCTCACGCCCGGCCCCGACCGGCTGGAGGTCGAGTAGATGGACCTCGGGCTGAACGGCCGCCGGGCGCTGGTCGGCGGCGCGACCTCCGGCCTCGGCCTGGCCATCGCGCACGCGCTGGCCGCCGAGGGCGCGGAGCTGCTGCTGTGGTCCAGGGACGAGGAACGGCTGGCCGGGACGGCCGCCGAGATCGCTCAGGCCACGGGGGTCAGGCCGCACATCGTCGCCGCCGACGCCACCGATCCCGGCGCTGCCGACCGGGTCGCCGCCGCCGCGGGCCCGCTGGGCGGCGTGGACGTCCTGGTGCTGAACGCGGGCGGCCCGCCCGCCGTCCCGCCCGACGCGACCAGCCCGGACGCCTGGCGATCGGCCTTCCAGATGCTCGCCGTGACACCGATCGAGCTGGCCACGCGGCTGCTGCCGGGCATGCGCGAGCGCGGCTTCGGCCGGATCGTCGCGGTGCTGTCGTCGGGCGTGCGCGAGCCGATCCCGGCGCTGGCCTACTCCAACGCCGGCCGTTCCGCGCTCGCCGCCTGGCTCAAGACGGTCTCCCGCGAGGTCGCCGCCGACGGCGTGACCGTCAACGGCGTCCTGCCCGGCCGGATCGCCACCCCGAGGGTCGCCGCCCTGGACGAGGGCGCGGCGGCCCGTGAGGGCGTCCCGGTCGCCGAGGTCAGCGCGCGCAGTCAGGCGACCATCCCGGCCGGCCGGTACGGCAGGCCCGAGGAGTTCGCCGCGGTGGTCGCGTTCCTGGCCTCCACGGCGGCCTCGTACGTCACCGGCTCGACCGTCGCCTGCGACGGCGGAATGCTGCGGGGCCTGCAATGAGCGGGTCCACAGCGGGGTTTCCGACGGGCCGGTCCGTGGACGCGGTCACCGGCTCGGGCATCCGGGCCATCGCCAACGCCGCCTGGCAGGTCCCCGACGCGATCCGCCTGGAGATGGGCGAACCGGACTTCCCCACACCTCCGCACATCGTGGCCGCCGCGCACGAGGCCGCTCTGAACGGCGCCACCCGCTACACGCCCACGGCCGGCATCCCCGAACTTCGCGCGGCGCTGGCCGCGAAGGTCCGCGCGGTCAACGGCCTGGACGCGGACCCCGAAGACGTCTTCGTCTGCGCGGGCGCGGTCCAGGGCCTGGCCGCCGTGTACCGGAGCCTGCTGGACGAGGGCGACGAGATCCTGGTGCCCGACCCGGGCTGGCCGAACTTCGCGAACCTGGCCCGGCTCGCCGGGGCCCGCCCGGTGACCTACGAACTGGAGGCCGCGGCCGGCTTCCTGCCGGATCTCGCCGCGCTGGACCGGCTGGTCACCGCGCGCACCCGCGCGATCCTGGTCAACTCGCCGTCCAACCCGCTGGGCGTGGTGTGGCCCGCCGAGGCGCTGGCCGAGGTGGCCCGCTGGGCGGCCGGGCGCGGCCTGTGGGTGGTGTCGGACGAGTGCTACGACCAGCTCGGGCTGGACGACGACCCGCCGCCCTCGGTCGCCGCCGTGGCCCTGGACGCGCCGGTCGTGACGGTGTACTCC
This sequence comes from Spongiactinospora gelatinilytica, assembly GCF_003236385.1. Lineage (GTDB taxonomy): Bacteria > Actinomycetota > Actinomycetes > Streptosporangiales > Streptosporangiaceae > Spongiactinospora > Spongiactinospora gelatinilytica. The sequence goes on along the minus strand of NZ_POUA01000312.1, from coordinate 7,499 downwards.
TTCTCCAAGACCTACGCGATGACCGGGTGGCGGATCGGGTACGTCGTGGCCCCCGCGCCGGTCGCCGGGCGGGTCGCCAAGGTGCTGGAGACGGCGGTCTCGTGCGTCTCCGCGCCCGGCCAGCACGCGGCCCTGGCCGCGCTGCGCGGCCCGCAGGACGTCGTGGAGTCCATGCGCCTGGCCTATCGCGAACGCCGTGACCTGGCCCTTCGCGTCGCGGCCGAGCACGGCCTGCGGGCGCTGCGCCCGTCCGGCGCGTTCTACCTGTGGGTGGACGTCGGCGTGCCCTCGCACGACCTGGCGCTGCGGCTGCTGCGTGAGCGGCAGGTCGCGGTGGCCCCCGGGTCGGCGTTCGGGCCGGCCGGCGAGCGGTCCGTGCGCGTGTCACTGGCCGCCGCGCCCGCCGACATCAACGAGGGCCTGGTTCGCCTGGCCGCTTTACTGAGCACCTGAAAAAGGCATTTCACTCCATCCCAAACCCTTGACGACCGGATATCCGCCCACTCATATTGTTGATTGTCGACGATCGACCAAAGATCGGCGACTGCGGGGACGAGTATCGGAAGCGGCACAGCAAAGCCCGCCTCAGACCCTCGGGGGAGCCCCCGCGAAGTTGATCCCGAGGAGGCATTCCATGGCCAAATCTCGCGCCCTGCTGCTCATAGGGCTGGCCGCGGCCCTGTTCTCGGCGGCGGCCTGCGGTTCCGTGCAGAAGAACGCCGGCACCGCCACCACCCCCGCCCCCGGCGGCGACCAGCCCCGCGCCGGCGGCACCATGACCGTCGCCTACAAGTCCGACCCCAAGACCTTCGACCCGGCCGTGTGCTACGACGCCACCTGCTGGAACAACATGCGGATGCTGTACGACCGCCTGTACGACTACAAGGGCGCGACCAGCGAGCTGGTGCCCCAGGCCGCCGCCGACTTCCCGAAGGTCTCCGAGGACGGCAAGACCTACACGATCACCCTGCGCCCCGGCATGACGTTCTCCAACGGCTCCCCGGTGCGCGCCCAGGACGTCGCCTACTCCCTGGCGCGGCTGCTCGACCCGGCCACCAAGTCGCCGGTGCGCGGCTTCTGGACCGGCGTGGCCGGCGCGGACAAGGTGAAGGGCGGCAAGGCCGAGGGCATCGAGGCGGTCTCCGACACCGAACTGCGCATCCGCCTCACCCAACCGAACTCCTCGTTCAAGTACATCCTGGCCATGCCGCACGCCTCGGTCATCCCGCAGGACGCGGGCGACGACGTGGCCACCAAGCCGGTCGGCTCCGGACCGTTCACCTTCAAGGAGTTCTCCCCGGGACGGCAGATCCTGCTGGAGAAGAACACCGCCTACTGGGACAAGCCCCGCCCGTACGTGGACAAGGTCATCGAAAAGCTCGGCGTCAACCCCGACGTACAGCTCCTCCAGTTGGAAAAGGGACAGATCGACCTGATGGGCGACCCGATCCCGCCCGCGCAGTTCCTCTCGGTCACCGCGAACGCCGCGCTCAAGCCGCAGACGCTCACCATCGCCAAGCCCACGACCTACTACCTGACGCTCAACGTCAAGATGAAGCCCTTCGACGACCCCAAGGTCCGCGAGGCGATCTCCTACGCCATCGACCGGTCGTTCCTGCTCAAGCTGGTGAACGGCCAGGGCGAGGTGGCCAACGAGTTCCTGCCGCCCGGCGTGCTCGGGCACACCGAGGACAAGCTCGTCCACGACCAGGACATCGCCAAGGCCAAGGCGCTGCTCGCCGAGGCGGGCCACCCGAACGGCTTCACCACCACGATGTACACCTGGAACACCTCCCCCTGGACGAACCTGCTGCCGCAGATCCAGCAGGACCTCGCCAAGATCGGGGTCAAGATCGAGCCCCGCCCGCTCCAGCAGAGCGCGTTCTTCGACCTGGCAGGCACGCCGGGCAAGGCCCCGATGACGCTGCGGTTCTGGGTGGCCGACTTCCCTGACGGCAGCAACTTCTTCCAGGCGCTGACCTCCTGCGCCGCCGCCGTGCCCGGCGGTCAGAACAACTCGTTCTACTGCTCCAAGGAAGTGGACGACCTGGTGGTCCAGGCGCTCGCGGTGGGCACCACCGAGGAGGCCGAGAAGCTGTACGCGGAGGCCACCGCCAAGCTGCTCGCCGACAACCCGATCGTGCCGCTGTACTACGGCACCAAGACCGAGGTGTTCGGCAAGAACGTCGGCGGCTACCACCCGCAGCCCATCTGGGGCTTCGACATGGCCGCCTACTGGAAGACCGACGGCAAGCCGCTGAGCTGACCGCGCGCGGCCCGGCGTCGTCCTCCCTCCGGCGCCGGGCCGATCCCCCAGAGCAAGCCCCCCAGGAAAGGCTGAATCATGAGCGCCTTGCTGGACGTCGAGGATCTCGTCGTCCGCTTCGCCACGCCCGGCGGGGAGCACACCGCCGTGCGCGGCGTCTCCTTCTCGGTGCGGGCGGGCGAGCGCGTCGGCATCGTCGGCGAGTCGGGGTCGGGCAAGTCGGTGACCGCCCAGGCCGTACTCCGCCTGCTCGGACCGGCCGCCACCGTGGCCGGCGGCGCGGTCCGGTTCGACGGCCGCGACGTGCTCGCCTTCGACCGCGGCGAACTTCGCCGCTGGCGCGGCGCGCAGGCCGCCATGGTCTTCCAGGACCCGCTGTCCAGCCTCAACCCGCTGGTGCGGATCGGCCGTCAGGTCACCGAGACGCTGCGCGAACACCTGGGCCTGGACCGCCGCGCGGCCACCGCCAAGGCCGCCGAACTGCTCGCCTCGGTCGGCATCCCCGACGCCGCCGCCCGGCTGCGGGAGTATCCGATGACGTTCTCCGGCGGCATGCGCCAGCGGGTCGCCATCGCCATCGCGATCTCCTGCGCGCCGCGCCTGCTGATCGCCGACGAGCCGACCACCGCCCTGGACGTCACCGTCCAGGCCCAGGTCCTCGACCTGATGGACGGCATGACCGCCGACCTCGGCACCGCCGTCGTCCTGATCAGCCACGACCTCGGCGTGGTGTCCACCTTCTGTGACCGGGTGCTGGTCATGTACGCCGGGCGGGTCGTGGAGAGCGGCACCGCCGACCAGATCGTCGAGGACCCCCGCCACCCGTACACCCGGGCGCTGCTCGCCTCCATCCCCTCCCTGGAAGGCGAACTCCCGCGGCGGCTCCCCTCCATTCCGGGCACCCCGCCGCAGCCGGGGCGGGCCCACACCGGGTGCGCGTTCGCCGATCGGTGCCCGCTGGCCGCGGACGTCTGCCGGGCCGAGGACCCCGAACCGCTCGAGCTGGGCGACGGACGCCTGGCCGCCTGCCACTTCGCGGACCGGAGCGCCGGATGAGCCCCGTGGTCGAGGTCGAGGACCTCAAGGTGTACTTCGGCAGGCGGCGCGGCGGCACGGTGAAGTCCGTGGACGGGGTGTCGTTCGACATCGCGCCGGGGGAGACGCTGGGCCTGGCCGGGGAGTCGGGGTCGGGCAAGAGCACGATCGCCCGCGCGCTGCTGCGGATCAACGAGCCCACCTCCGGCCGCGTGGTGATCGGCGGCCGGGACGTCACCAAGCTGCGCGGCGCGGCGCTGAAGGCGTTCCGCCGCCAGACCCAGATGGTCTACCAGGACCCCTACGACTCGCTCGATCCCCGGATGCGGATCGGCGCGACGGTGGAGGAGGCGCTGCTGGTACGCGGGGTGCCCGCGAGCCGCAGGGCCGCCGGGGTGCGCGAACTGCTCGACCGGGTGGGCCTGCCCGCCTCCTACGCCCGGCGCTACCCGCACGAGCTGTCCGGCGGGCAGCGCCAGCGGATCTCGATCGCCCGCGCGCTCGGCGTGGACCCGGCGGTCATCGTGTGCGACGAGGCGGTGTCGGCGCTGGACGTGTCGGTACGCGCGCAGATCCTCAACCTGCTCAAGGACCTCCAGGAGGAGGCCGGGCTGGCGTACCTGTTCATCTCGCACGACCTGTCCACGATGCGCTTCGCCGCCGACCGGGTGGCGGTCATGTACCTGGGGCGGCTGGTCGAGATCGGCACCCGCGACCAGGTGTTCACCGCGCCCCGGCACCCGTACACGCGGGCGCTGCTGGCCGCCGTCCCGGTGCCGGGCGGGCGCGGCAGGGGGCCGCGGGCCCGGCTCGCGGGCGAGCCGCCGAGCCCGGCCGACCCGCCCGCGGGCTGCGCCTTCCACCCGCGCTGCCCCCTGGCCGCCGCCGAGTGCGTGACCACGCGCCCGGAACTGCGCCGCAAGGACGACGGCCGGATCACCGCCTGCCACTTCGTCCCGGACGCCCCCACCGGCCCTGGCTCGGAGGTGACCGCATGACCGCGCCCATCGAAGTGCCCGGCCTGGAAACGGCGCCGCCGCGACGGCCGTTGCGCCAGGCGTGGCGCAGCCTGCTGCGCGACATCCCCGCGCTGATCTCCATCGTGGCGCTGATCCTGCTGGCCCTCGCCGCGCTGCTGGCGCCGGTGCTGGCCCCGCACGACCCGCTGCGCACCTACGCCGAGGGCCTGACCGACCAGGGCGCGCCCGTCGCGCCCGGCGGCGGTTTCCCGCTCGGCACCGACCCCAACGGCCGCGACGTGCTCTCCCGCCTGCTGTACGGCGCGCGCGTCTCGCTCACCATCGGCGTCTTCGCCAACGGCCTGGCCACCCTGGTCGGCGTGGCCGTCGGCATCACCGCCGGATACTTCGGCGGCCGGGTGGACACCGTGGTCAGCCGGATCACCGACGTGGTGATGTCGTTCCCGATCCTGCTGTTCTGCGTCGCGCTGATCACCGTGACCGGTCCCAGCCAGCGCAACGTGGTGCTGGTCATCGCGCTGATCTACTGGACGTACCTGGCCCGGATCATCCGGGGCATGGTGCTGTCGCTGCGCGAGCGGGAGTTCGTCACCGCGACGCGCACGCTGGGCGTGAGCACCGTGCGCATCCTGTTCCGGCACATCCTGCCGCACCTGGTCCCGGCGATCATCGTCTACGCCACCCTCGGCGTGGCCAGCTCGATCCTGATCGAGAGTTCGCTGTCGTTCCTCGGCGTCGGCGTGCCGGTGCCCGAGGCGTCCTGGGGCCAGATGATCGACGACGGCCGCAAGTACTACGAGGCCGCGCCCTGGCTGCTGTTCGCGCCCGGCGTCTGCCTGATCGTCACCGTGCTGGCCTTCAACCTGGCCGGCGACTGGCTGCGCGACCTGCTCGACCCCACCGCACCGGAACGGAGGTGACCCCATGACCCCGTGGGTGCTGCGCAGGCTCGGCCAGATGGTCCTGGTGCTGCTCGGCGTGGTGACGCTGGCCTTCTTCATGTCGTACGCGGTACCGGGCGACCCGGCCAGGCTCATCGCCGGGCCGAACGCCGACGCCGCGACCGTCGCCTCCATCCGCCACCAGCTCGGACTGGACGCCTCCCTCTGGTCGCAGTACACCGGCTTCCTGGGACGGCTGGCCCGTGGCGACCTCGGCACGTCGTACGCGCTGCACGGCGCGCCGGTGAGCGAGCAACTGGCGCTGGCGCTGCCGACGTCGGCTCTGATCGCGGTGGGCGGCGTGCTGTGGCAGGTGATCATCGGCGTGCCCGCCGGGATCATCGCCGCCTACCGGCCGGGCCGGGCGGCCGACCGGATCGCGACGCTGGGCGCGCTGGTCGGGCTGTCCGCGCCGCCGTTCTGGGTGGGGCTGCTGCTGATCTACTACCTGGCGTACCGGCTGTCGATCTTCCCGCTGACCGGGCTGGGCGACCCGATGTGGTGGTACCTGGCGCTGCCGACGTTCACGCTGGGGCTGGCCGGGGCGGCGTGGTACGCCCGGATGACCCGCACGCAGATGATCGAGGTGCTGCGGACGCCCTACATCCAGCTCGCCAGGGCCAAGGGCCTGCGCGAGCGGACGATCCTGCTGCGGCACGCGCTGCGCAACGTGCTGACCCCGCTGATCACCATGATCGGCATGGACTTCGGCTACTTCCTCGGCGGCGTGCTCATCATCGAGTCGGTCTTCGGCCTGCCGGGCGTCGGCAAGCTGACGTACGACGCCATCGACCAGCTCGACATCCCCATGATCACGGGCGCGGTGCTGTGCGCCGCCTTCTTCGTGGTCGTCATGAACTTCCTCGTCGATCTCGCGTACGCGGCCATCGACCCGCGTGTGCGCAACCGCCGCTGAGCGACCCTCAAAGGAAAGAGAGAGAACGGATATGGGACAGGACAGGCTGCGAGTCGCCGTCGTCGGCGCGGGCAAGTGGGCGCGGGACGCGCACATCCCCGGCTGGCAGCGTGACCCCCGGGTGGACGTGGTCGCGCTCGCGGACGTGGACGCGACGGCGGTGGCCGAGGCGGGGGAGGAGCACGGCGTCGAGCGCCGCGTCACCGACTACCGCGACCTGCTCGGCGACCCCGACATCGACGTCATCGACGTCGCCACCGGCAACCGCGCGCACTTCGAGATCTCCGTCGCCGCGCTGGAGGCGGGCAAGCACGTACTGTGCGAGAAGCCGGTCCATCACGACTACCGCGAGACCCGCAGGGCCGCCGATCTGGCCGCCGCGAAGGGGCTGAAGAGCAAGCTGGGCTTCACCTTCCGCTACGCGCCGGCCGTGCAGTACGCCAAGGAGCTGATCGACTCCGGCTTCGTCGGCACCCCGTACATCTTCAACGGCTACGAGCAGAACAGCCAGTGGATCGACCCGGCCACGCCGCTGCGCCAGGTGGACCCGGACGCCGACCCGGCCACCCTCCAGGTCTCCTCCATCGAGGGGTACGGCGCGCCGATCATCGACATCATGCACTGGTGGCTGGACTCGCCCATGACGTCCGTGGTGGGCACGATGCGGAACTTCGTCCCCGAGCGGATGGTCCGTGACACCGGCCTGATGAGCCGGATGAACATCGACGACGGCGACATGTGGATCGCGGAGTTCGGCTCGGGCGCGCTCGGCTCGATCCAGTCGTCGTACGTGACCGTCGGCAACTACCCCGGCGTCGAGGCGCGGATCTTCGGTTCGGAGGGCGCGGTCATCGTGCGGCTGGTGGACGAGGCGGGCATCTGCCAGACCATCAAGACCGCCACCAAGGACTCGGTGGAGTTCGTCGAGCGGGAGATCCCGCAGCGGTTCTTCCCCGAGAACGGGCACTCGCGGGAGCCGTGGCCGTTCCTGTTCTACTCCAACCTGTGCCGGAACTTCGCCACCGAGATCCTTTCCGGCCAGGAGGCCAACCAGGGCGACTTCCGGCAGGGCGCGCTCGTGCAGGAGACCGTGAACGCCTTCGAGCGCTCCTACCGAGACCGCCGGTGGGTCGGCTTCCCGCTGGAGGTGTGAGCGTGGCTCAAGACTGGGGCGATCTCGCCGGCGACGCGGCGGCCGAGGCGCTGTGCGAGGAGGCTTTGGACGCCTCCTCCGGCGCGGACTACGCCGATGTCCGGCTGGTGGAGTGCGAGGAGACCCGCCTGTACGGCCGGGCGGGCGCGGCCCCCGACGAGCGCGCCGAGCACACGCTCGGGGTGGGCGTGCGGGTGCTCTACGAGGG
>NZ_POUA01000311.1 GCF_003236385.1 Spongiactinospora gelatinilytica | reverse complement strand
GGGGAGGGGACGGCGCGACGTGCGACCTGTCGGGCTCGGGCGGCAGTGCGGGCCGCGCGAGCCTGGACGGTCGCACGTCGCTGTCGTTCACCGAGGAGATGAAGGGCTTCTACCGCGAGGGTGTGCGCAATCCGGGCGTGCCCGGCGACCGCTTCGCCTTCCGGCTCACGATCACCCTGGACGACGTGGATCGCTTCCTGTCCGACCAGGATCACCTGGCCCGGGCCGAGGGATGGATAGACGCTGCCGCTTGCGGGGGCCGGCGTCTGGTCGAGCGGGGTTGGTTCAATCTGTTCGCGCCCGGTGGTGCGCCCGACCGGCGGCTGATGCGCTATCGGCTGCACTTCACCGACGGCATGGACCGGCCCCGCACCCTCACCGGCTGGAAGAACGTCTTCCACGGGCCGCCGACCGACATCTGGCCGGCCACCACGACGATGTACTTCCGGCTGCTCGAAGGCCATGTGCCCGACGGGCACGACGACACCGCGCCGGTCGCCGGCGCGGGGACGCTCCACATCGAGCTGGGGGACTTCATCCGCCAGCTCACCTCGTTCCGTACCGAGGGCCCTGACGGGATGGCCGCGCTGGATCGCTTCGCCAGATTCTTCGCGGGCAACCTCTGGGACGTGTACGGCCCCGGCTGACGGGGGGATGCCGGGTCCGTCCCGGAGGGACATATCCCGAACCGGGGGCCGACTGTGCGGCGGCCCCCGGTTTTCCCGGTACCTTCGCCGGGAGGCGAAATACCCGGTAGGAGGCCGAAATGGCGATACTCACAACATTGCTGGCATACCTCACCCTGGCGGTGGCCGGCGCGGTGGCAGGGGTCTTCTACGCTTTCTCCGTGTCCGTCATGCGCGGGCTCGACGCGATCGACCCGCGGGAGGCGGCCAGGGCGATGCGGAGCATCAACCGCAAGATCCTCGACCCGCTCTTCCTGGGGCCCTTCATGGGCGCGCCGGTGCTGGCGGCGGCGACGGGCGGCCTGCTGCTCACACTGGACCGCACCGACGCGGTGATCGCCTTCTTCGCCGCGGCGGCGGTCTACGCGTTCGGAACGTTCCTGCCGACCGTCGTGATCAACGTCCCCATGAACGAGGCGCTGGCCCGCGCGAGCGTGCCGGACGACGCCGGCGGGGCCGCCGCTCTGTGGGCCGGCTACTCCCCGCGCTGGACGCGATGGAACACGATCAGGACGGTGGCCGGCGTGGCCTGCCTGCTCCTGGCCGGGCTCGGCCTCTACCTGTGGGGCACGGCCGCCTAGCGAAGGGCCGCCTGGGTAGGCGGCCCTGTGGCACGGTCGCCTGGAGGGCGGCGGGAAAGGGGTCGGATGGGCGCTCTGCCCGGCGGCTTATCGAGGCGGCGGGCGCTTTCGGTGATCCTGCGCCGCGCGCCGCTGCGGCTGCTGCCCGCCTGGGCCTCGCCGGTGCGAGAGGTCGCCGTGGGCGCGACCGCCGCGCTGGCCGGCATGCTCCTGCTCGCGTGCCTGTGGCCCGGCGCGCTACCGCCGCCCGGCTCGCCCGCCTGGCTGCTCGCGGCCGGTCTGGTGGCCCTCGCCATGGCCCTGATCGCGCTGGCCGCGCTGGGCTTCGAGATCGTCCGCAGGCCGCCAGGCGCGCTGCACCGCCTCGGGCGCGAGCACGCCGGCCTGCACGCGCTGGTCGCCGAGGTGGCGGCCGAACTCGGCGTACGCCCGCCGCGCAGGCTCTACGCCTGGGCCTGCGCCGACGCCATGGCGATCCGCCCGGCGCCGGGGCGGCGCGAGCTGTGGATCGGCCTGCCGTACCTGACCGAGCTGAGCCGCGCCGAACTGCGCTGCCTGGTGGCCCACGAGCTGGCGCTGCTGTGCGGGCGGCGCTCGCGGGCCGCCGACGCCATGTACGCGCTGTGGATCGAGGAACGCGAGCCGCCGCCGGAGGCCGAGACGGTGGCCGCGGCGCTGCTGGGGGCGGCCGACGCCGCCGCCGCGCGGGTGGCCGGCGCGCAGACCGCGGCCATGGCCCTCATCCGCGCGCAGGCGCTCAAGCAGAGCTTCCTGTGGTTCACCGACCGGTACGGCACGCCCGCCGCCGTCGCCCTGGACGGCTTCCCGCTCGACCTGTACGCCGCCTGGCGCTGGAAGGTCCGCGAGGACCTGCTGGTGGAACGCGGCTGGCACCGCACCCGCGACCGGCTCGCCCGCTCGCCGCTCATGCTCCGCCGGCTGCGCGCGCTGGGCGGCGACCCCGCCGCGCTGACCGAGCGGCCACCGCCCCGCGCGCCCGGCCTGCCCGGCCTGCGGGACGGGCTGCCCGAGCGGGCCGAGGCCCGGCTGGCCCGCCACCACCTGCGGTGGTGGCTGTCGGACCGGTACCGGCTGCCCAACGCCGGTTCGCTGCACGGGGTCCCCGAGCAGGTGTGGGACGCCCACCTGGAGGAACGCCTGGACGGCGTGCGGCGGCTGCTCGGCATGCCCGGCGACACCCCGGCGCGCCGCGTGGCCGAGGCCGTGGCGACCGGCTGGACGGCGGGGGAGCCGCCGTGCGAGTGGGCGTGCCCGCACGCCGTGCCGGCGGTGTGCGCGCTGATCCCGGCGATCCACCGGACGCTGCGCGAGGCCGGGTACGGCTACGCCGATCCGCTCCGCCAGCGGGTGCTCGTGGGCTGGGACGGCGGGCGGACCGACGTGGTGTCGCTGGCGGAGGCGATCGCCGGCGGCGGGCCGGTGGACGCGCTGCTGCCGATGGCGGGAAAAGCGTCCGACGTATCGTGACTCTATGGCGAATGCGCAGGTGGTGGCGGCGGCCGGGCGGCAGGTACGGATCACCAACCCGGACAAGGTGGTGTTCCCCGCGACCGGGCACACCAAGCTCGACCTGGTGCGCTACTACCTCGACGTGGCCGATGGCGCACTGCGCGGCGTGGCCGGGCGGCCGATGATCCTCAAGCGGTTCGTGCGCGGCGTGGCCGCCGAGGCGTTCTTCCAGAAGCGCGCGCCGGACAAGCGGCCCGACTGGATCGAGGTCGCCGAGCTGCGCTACCCGTCGGGACGTTCGGCCGAGGAGGTCGTGGTGCGCGACGCCGCCCAGCTCGCCTGGGTGGTCAACCTGGGCTGCGTGGACCTCAACCCGCACCCGGTGCCGGCCGAAGACCTCGACCATCCCGACGAACTGCGCATCGACCTCGACCCGGTGCCCGGCGTGGAGTGGCCGCAAATCGTGCGGGTGGCCCTGGTGGTGCGGCGGGTGCTCACCGACTTCGGCCTGCCGGCCTGGCCCAAGACCTCCGGCTCGCGCGGCTTTCACGTGTACGCCCGCATCGCCCCCCACTGGACCTTCCCGGAGGTGCGCCAGGCGGCCGAGGCCGTGGCCAGGGAGGTCGAGAGTCGCGCCCCGGACCTCGCCACCAGCCGCTGGTGGAAAGAGGAGCGCCACGGGGTGTTCGTCGACTACAACCAGAACGCCCGCGACCGCACGGTCGCCTCGGCCTACTCCGTGCGGCCCACCCCCGACGCGCGGGTGTCCACCCCGCTCGCCTGGGAGGAGGTGCACGAGCGGCACCCCGGGGAGTTCACCATCGACACCGTCCCGGCCCGGTACGCCGAGATCGGCGACCCGTGGGCGGACATCGGCCGCGAGCCGGGCTCGCTCACCGAACTGCTGGACTTCGCCGCCTCGCTGCCGCCGCACCCCTCGCAGAAGGGCGGGATCCCGGTCATCGAGATCGCCAGGGCCCGCACCAAGGACGAGGCGATGGCGGGCCTGGACCGCTGGAAGGCCCGCCACCCCGATGTCGCGGCCCGGCTGCGCCCCGCCGACGTGCTGGTGGACGGCATGCGCGGGCGCAGTTCCGTCTGGTACCGCATCCGCGTCAACCTCCAGCACGTCCCCGAACCGGAGCGGCCCGCCCAGGAGCCCCTGGAGTCCGACTACGACCCGTGGGCGGCCCTGCGCGAGGGGGACGGGTAGGATCCTCGGTCATGGCCGGGGACTCAGCGGGCGGCATCGTCAGGCAGGTGTCGACCAAGGTCGTCTACGCCAACCCGTGGCTGAGCGTCAGAGAAGACGCCATAGAGCGCCCCGACGGGTCGCGCGGCATGTACGGTGTGGTCGACAAACCCGACTTCGCGCTGGTCATCCCGGCCGAACGGGACGGCTTCCACCTGGTGCAGGAGTACCGCTACCCGGTCGGGCGGCGTACCTGGGGCTTCCCGCAGGGCACGGTCGCCGGGGCGACCGGCCCCGAGGGCATGGCCGCCACCGAGCTGGCGGAGGAGACCGGGCTGCGGGCCCGCGAGCTGGTCCGGCTGGGCACGCTGGACAACGCCCAGGGCACCTTGGCCCAGCGCTTCCACGTCTTCCTGGCCACCGGCCTCACCCCGGGTCCGCCGGACCGTGAGGCGGGCGAACAGGACATGATCCAGCGGCATGTGTCGCGCGCCGAGTTCGAGGCGATGGTCCGCGGCGGCGAGGTCGCCGACGCCTGCTCGCTGGCCGGCTACGCGTTGCTGTTGCTGCACGAGGCCGCCGGGCGGGCCGGATGAGACGCCCAGGCGGTGGGTACGAGGAGCCACGCATCCCCGATCGCGACCCAGGGAGTTGTCGTCATGGTCCACGAGCGCGCCGGTGAGCCCGCCACGTCGTCCGACCTGGTCGACGTGGCCAAGCTGGTGACGGCCTACTACGCGCGCCCCCCCGACCCGGCGCGGCCGGGGGAGCGGGTGGCGTTCGGCACCTCGGGGCACCGCGGCTCCTCGCTGGACACCGCCTTCAACGAGAACCACATCCTGGCCACCAGCCAGGCGATCTGCGAATACCGGGCGGGCCAGGGGGTGACCGGGCCGCTGTACCTGGGCATCGACACCCACGCGCTGTCGGAGCCCGCGCGGGTGTCGGCCGTCGAGGTGTTCGCCGCCAACGGCGTGCGGGTGCTGATGGACGCCAGGGACGGCTACACCCCGACCCCGGCCGTGTCCCACGCCATCTTGACCCACAACCGGCGCGGGGCGGACCAGGCCGACGGGGTCGTGGTCACCCCTTCGCACAACCCGCCCGCGGACGGCGGCTTCAAGTACAACCCGCCGAGCGGCGGCCCCGCGGGCTCCGAGGCCACCTCCTGGATCCAGGACCGCGCCAACGCGCTGATCGCGGGCGGCCTGAAAGAGGTCCGGCGGATCCCCTACGAGCGGGCGCTGGCCGCCGAGACCACCGGCAGGCACGACTTCCTCGCCGCCTACGTCGACGATCTGCCCTCCGTGCTCGACCTGGACGCCATCCGCGAGGCAGGGGTGCGCGTCGGGGCCGATCCGCTGGGCGGGGCGAGCGTGGAGTACTGGGGGGAGATCGCCGAGCGGCACCGGCTCGACCTCACGGTGGTCAACCCGGACGTCGATCCCACCTGGCGCTTCATGACCCTGGACTGGGACGGCAAGATCAGGATGGACTGCAGCTCGCCGTACGCGATGGCCTCGCTGATCGCCGCCCGCGACGCCTACCAGGTCGCGACCGGCAACGACGCCGACGCCGATCGGCACGGGATCGTCACGCCAGACGGCGGCCTGATGAACCCCAACCACTACCTGGCCGTGGCGATCTCCTACCTGTACCGCAACAGGCCCGGCTGGCCGGGCGGCGCGGGGGTGGGCAAGACGCTGGTGAGCAGCGGCATGATCGACCGGGTGGCCGGCGATCTGGGGCGGCGGCTGGTGGAGGTCCCGGTGGGGTTCAAATGGTTCGTGCCGGGGCTGCTGGACGGGTCGCTGGGGTTCGGCGGGGAGGAGAGCGCCGGTGCGTCGTTCCTGCGCCGGGACGGCTCGGTGTGGACGACCGACAAGGACGGCCTGATCCTGGCCCTGCTGGCCGCCGAGATCACCGCCGTGACCGGGCGCACCCCGAGCGAGCTGTACGGCGAGCTGACCGGCAGGTTCGGCGACCCCGCCTACGCCAGGATCGACGCCCCCGCCACCCGCGAGGAGAAGGCCAGGCTCGGGGCGTTGTCCGCCGCGGACGTCACGGCAGGAAAGCTCGCCGGCGAGCCGGTCACCGCCGTGCTGACCTCCGCGCCGGGCAACGGCGCGGCGCTCGGCGGGGTGAAGGTCTGCACCGACAACGCGTGGTTCGCCGCCCGCCCCTCCGGCACCGAGGACGTCTACAAGATCTACGCCGAGTCCTTCAAGGGCGCCGCGCATCTGGCGCAGGTGCAGGAGGAGGCGCGCGCCCTGGTCACCGCCACACTCGGCGGATGAGGTCAGCGTGTCCGCCGCCGGTGACGGATAGGGTGAAAGCGTGGCACAGGTACCGCTCAATGTCCGTGAACTCGCCGTCGGCCAGCTTGCCGAGCGCACCGGCGTGGCCGTGTCCACGCTGCACTTCTACGAGGCCAAGGGGCTGATCACCAGCCGTCGCACCGCGGGCAACCAGCGCCGCTACACGCGCGACACGCTGCGCAGGGTGTCGTTCATCCGGCTTTCGCAGCGGGTGGGCATCCCGCTCACCGACATCAAGGCGGCGCTCGATCGGTTGCCGTCGGGCCGCACGCCGACCAGGGAGGACTGGGCGAGCCTGTCCGCCGCCTGGCGTTCGGAGCTGGACCTGCGGATCGAGCGGCTGCTCCAGCTTCGCGACGACCTCACCGACTGCATCGGCTGCGGCTGCCTGTCACTGGACCGGTGCCTGCTGGCCAATCCGCACGACCGGCTCGGCGAGGAGGGACCGGGCCCGCGCCGGCTGCTGGCCGCGCGTTCGCGGGCAGAGGTGTGCGGGGCGGGGTGCGGCTCCGGGTGCGAAGAGGAGGCATCCTAAGCCGCGGGAAACCGGCGGCGAAGGATTGGTAGCGTCGGATCATGCGACTCGGAGTCCTCGACATCGGTTCCAACACGGTGCACCTGCTCGTCGTGGACGCCCACCGGGGGGCCAAGCCGCTGCCGGCCTTCTCCCACAAGCTCGAACTCCGCCTGGCCGAGCACCTGGAGGACGGCGGGCGGCTGTCGGAGCGGGGGACCCAGCGGCTGGGCGGGTTCGTCGAGGAGTCCCGGCAGGTGGCCGAGGACAAGGGCGTCGAGGACTTCATGGCCTTCGCGACCTCGGCGGTCCGGGAGGCGCCCAACGGCGAGGACGTGCTGGCCACGATCAAGGAGCGGACCGGCGTCTCGGTCCAGGTGCTCACCGGTGAGGACGAGGCGCGGCTGACCTTCCTCGCCGTGCGCAGATGGTTCGGCTGGTCATCGGGCCGGCTGCTGGTCTTCGACATCGGCGGCGGCTCACTGGAGATCGCCGGCGGCATCGACGAGGAGCCCGACGTGGCCGTCTCGCTGCCGCTCGGGGCGGGCCGGTTGACCCGCGACCGGCTGTCCGGCGACCCGCCGTCCGCGGAGGAGGTCCGTGACCTGCGCAGGCACGTGCGCACCGAGGTGGCGCGGGCGGTCGGCGACGTGATCAGGTACGGCGCTCCGGACCGGGCGGTGGCCACCTCCAAGACGTTCCGGCAGCTCGCCCGGATCGCCGGGGCCGCCGACTCCGGGGCCGGGCCCTACGCCCGGCGCTCCCTGGAACGATCGGCGCTGCCGGAGCTGGCCGACCGGCTGGCGCGGATGCCCGCCGCCGAACGCGCCCGGCTGCCCGGGGTCTCGGAGGGCCGCGCGCCCCAGCTCGCGGCCGGGGCGATCGTGGCCGACGCCGTGATGGACCTGTTCGAGCTCACCGAGCTGGACGTGTGCCCGTGGGCGCTGCGCGAGGGCGTGATATTGCGCCGCCTGGACGTCATGCCCTGACCGGGCGCCCGCGGGGAGCCCTCAGGCGTTCTCGCTGCGGCCGCTCCGCGCCAGCCGCATCACGACGCCGGCGACGACGGCGACGAGGCCGATGATGAGGGCCCACTTCAGCAAGGTGCCGAAGAGTCCGATGACCCAGCCCAGCACGATGAACCCGACGATGACGGCGGCGATGGCAAGCAGAATTCGTCCCATGAGTCCCACCGTAGGCGGCTTGTCGGGGATCTGAGGGCGGCCGCCGGGGAAGTCAGGGTCGATTCAGGGTTCTCCATGAGATTGTGATCTACATTGTAAAGGCGCGGGCCTCGGCGGCTCCCGTCAGGTCACGCCAACCTGACGGTCATGGACGCCGCGAGCGGGGTAGGAGCACGTTCGTGCGCGTCTTCCTGGGGACCTCCGGTTGGCAGTACGCCGACTGGCGTGGGGTCCTCTACCCGGAAGGGATGCCCGCGCGGCTGTGGCTGGAGCGGTACGCGCAGACCTTCGGCACGGTGGAGAACAACAACTCCTTCTACCGGTTGCCCTCCAGGGAGACCTTCGCGAGCTGGCGCGAGCGCACCCCGGAGGGTTTCGTGATGGCCGTGAAGGCCAGCCGCTACCTCACCCACACCAGGCGGCTGAAGGAGCCGCGCGAGCCGGTGGAGCGGCTGCTCGGCGCGGCCGAGGGCCTCGGCGACCGGCTGGGGCCGATCCTGCTCCAGCTCCCGCCGACCCTGCGCTGCGACCTCGGGCTGCTCACCGGCTGCCTGGCCTGCTTTCCGCCCGGCGCGCGCGTCGCGGTCGAGCCGCGGCACCCGTCGTGGTGGGAGGGTGCGGCCGGGGAGCGGGTCCGCGCCGCGCTGGCGGCCCACGGGGCCACGCTGTGCTGGGCCGACCGGCGGGAACGCGCGCTGACGCCGCTGTGGCGCACCGCGCCGTGGGGATACCTGCGTCTGCACGAGGGGTCGGCGGACCCGTGGCCGTCGTACGGCGACGCGTCGCTCGCCCGGTGGATAACGCGACTTGGAGAGACATGGAAGGACGAGGCCGATCAGGAGGCCACCGTGTACGTCTACTTCAACAACGACCCGGGCGGTGCCGCGGTGCGCGACGCGGCCCGATTCGCCGCCATGGCCGGGGGATCGGGGCACGCGATCGGGTAGGCGATATCAACCTGCTGATAGGGTTCATTCGCCGAATAATGGTGTCTGAAAGGGGCAGCATCGTCGTTCGAGCGCGCGAGGGAGGATGCCGGCGATGATGTGGCAATTGGTGGGGGTGGCCATCTCGCTTGCCCTGGTCATCCTGATGGTCCCGCTGGCGATGGGGGTCATCTCGTTGATCACGCTGGCGGTGCTGGCGGTGCTGGCCAAACGGACCGGAGGTCTCGAACGTCCGCAGGCGCCCGAGCCCGCGCTCATCGTGCTGATGTTCCGTTCCGTTTTCCGTGGCCTGCGCCGGCCGTTCCGCTCCGGCGACCGGGCCGCGCGCGACGCGGCGTGGGCGGCGTCGGCGCCCGACGATCCCGGCGCGACCCGGGAGGTCAGGGGCAGGCGCGACGCGTTCCCGATCACGCTGTCCGTCCCGGAGGCGCGCCGGCCCGAGGAGCCGGACCCGGAGGAGCCCGGTGACGACGCGAAGGCCGGTGGCCGGGCGGAGGGGGAGACCCGCCCGGCCACCGGCC
>NZ_POUA01000310.1 GCF_003236385.1 Spongiactinospora gelatinilytica | reverse complement strand
CGGTACGGCGGAGCGGGTGTCCGCCGTGGGGGTCGGCTCGGGCGACGGGGTCTCCGCCGGCGGCTCCTCGGTGACCTCCTCGGTCGGTTCGGCGCTCGTCGTCTCCTCGGTCGGCACGGCGACCGGGCTGGCCGACACGGCGGGCGGCAGTGACGCGCCCTGCGCCTGGAGTTCCGGCTCGCCGCCGGCGCCGTTGATCAGGAAGGCCATCACGACGCCGATCCCGACGATGCAGCCGACGACGACCGTCATCTTCAGCCCCAGCCTGCGCAGCGGCGCGTTGCCCACCCGCCGGGGGAGGTCGCGCGAGACGAGGTCGGAGTTCTTGCCGCTCCGGTCGCCCCGGCCGCGACTGCCCGCGCCGGCCTGGCCGTCGCCGCCCTCGCCCCGGCCTGTGTCGCCGCCCTTGTCGCCGCCGCCCAGCTCGGTCTGGGCGAGCGAACTGTCGGCCTCCGGCATCGGCTCGGCCCCGGGGAACTGCAACGCCAGCAGGCCCGCGAGCGCGGCCAGGCGGCGGCGTCCGCGGTTCTCCCAGTCGGCCCCGTAGGCGCCTTCGGCGACGGCCTCCAGGCGGCTCAGGAAGTCGGCGGCGGTGGGCGGGCGCTCGGCCGGCTGCTTGGCGAGGCCGCGCGCGACCAAATCGCGCAGCGGCGGGGGCACCTCATCGACCGGGACCGGCGCGGTCTGGTGCTGGTGGGCCAGGGCGGCGGCGTTGGAGCCGCGGTAGGGGCGGGTGCCGGTCAGGCACTCGAAGAACACGACCGTGGCCGCGTAGACGTCGGTGGTGGGCGCCGCCGGCGCGCCCGCCCACTGCTCGGGGGCCATGTACGGCGGCGTGCCCGCCGGGTTCTCCCCGTCGCCAGAACGTACGGCGATGCCGAAGTCGACCAGCTTGCTGGAGCCGTCGTCGCCCACCACGACGTTCTCCGGCTTGAAGTCGCGGTGCACGACCCCGGCCGCGTGCGCGGCGGCCAGGCCCAGCAGCGCGCCCTTGAGCACGGTGAGCGCCGCCTCGGCCCCGGTCGGCCCCTGGGCGCGCAGCAGCGCGCGCAGCGCGACGCCGTCCACCAGCTCCATGATGATCGCGGCGCCGTCGGCGCTCTCGACGTACTGGTAGAGACGGGCCACCTGCGGGCTGTCCAGCGTCTCCAGCAGCCGTGCCTCGTGCCGGAAGCGAGCCACGAACCCGATGTCCGCGCGCAGTTCCTCGGAGAGGTACTTGATGGCGACCAGCACGCCGTCGGCGTTGTGCCGGGCCATCACCACGCGTCCGGACATGCCGGAGCCGAGCTCGCGCAACTCCGTGTATCCGGGGACCTGCCAGGGTGATGGCATCCCGAACATGACGGTCTCCTTATGCCTGGGCCCCCACCCGGATAAGACGGACGTAGCTTAGTCAGCCAGGGGTGTGAACGACACCTATATCACCAGATACTTCGTGCTTTTCTGCTGTGTTCATCTGATCACGGAATCATGGACGCCGATAGGATCTCGCGGGTTTTCCTCCGGCCGGTCCGCGGGCGGCGTGTCCACCTGAGGGTCCTCGGGGCCTTCGGTGGGCTCCTCCGGCTCGGCGGGCGGGCACGCCTCGGTCGTGCCCGAGGCGTCGGCCTGGCCGTTCGCCGCGCCGGGCGTGGTGGCCGCGGTCACCCGCCAGGCCGTACCGCAGGGCACGCGGCCCAGCGCCACGGACACCGTGCGAGTGTAGGACTCCTCCCCGGACAACCGCAGCGTGCGGACCGCGCTCCGCTCACCCGCGGTGAAGGTCACCTTCAGGGTGACCGCCCCTTCGCCGGTGGCCCGAACGGCCACGGTCGCCGTCGCGTCGCCCTTCGGCCCCACCGAGGCGCGGGGCACGCTCACCGCCTCGACGGCGGGCGGGCAGGTCACCGGTACCCGGGCGGTCGCGGTGCGCTCGCCCGCGGCGACCCGGACCTCCACCGTGGTGCCACAGGGCGGTTCGACGAACGTGTGGGTGATCCGCCGCTCGTAGGAGGTGTCGCCGGTGAGCGTCGCCGTCCGGTCGGCCACCGTACGGCCCGCGGACACCACGTCGGCGCGCAGCGTCACCGGTGACTCGTCGCCGGCGGTCACCGTCACCACGGCCCGCAGGTCATCGCCCGCCATCCGCGCGCTGACCTGGAGATCGGTGACCTTCGCGGGAACCGGGGTGGGCGTCGGTGTCGGTGTCGGGGTGCCCACCGGGGACGGCGGCCCCGTGGTGGCATCGCCCGGGGACGCCGACGGGTCGCTCACCACCGGCGGCTCGCTCGCGTCCAGGGAGCCGCCGGGGTCGCCCGGCACGGGGTCCTGGTCCGGCGGCGCCGGTGGCAGGTCCTCCGCGCCGGTGGTGTCGGCGGGCGGCGAGACGAGCCCGGCGGGGCCGGGCTCGGCCGCCGTCTCGGTGGGCGCGGCGGCCACCACGCCGATCCGCTGCGCGGCGGGCTCACCGGCCAGCATGTAGCCGGCCACCCCCGCCGCGACGGCCACGGCCACCACGCCTGCCGTCAGCCGTCCGGCGTTGCGGCGCGCGCTGTGCCGTACGCCGTCGAGCACCGTGCGGAACAGCGTGCTGCCGCCGGACGGCGGCCCCTGCTCCCGGCCGGGGAACAGCGCCACGAGCAGCAGCGCCAGCTCGGCCAGCCGGCGGCGGCCGCGGTCCTCCCAGTCCTCGCCGTAGGCGGCGTGGGCGGTCCGTTCCAGCTCGGCCACGAAGTGGGCGGCGGCGGCCGGGCGCGCCGCGGGGTCTTTGGCCAAGCCGACGGCCAGCAGGCCGCGGACCGCCTCCGGGATCTCCGCGAGCGGGACCGGCGCGTGCTCGTGCTGGAAGCGCAGCACGTCCGGCGTGGTGGCCTGGAACGGCCGGTGCCCGGTCAGGCACTCGTAGAAGACGGCCGTCGCGGCGTAGACGTCGGAGGCGGGCGTGGCCGGCGCGCCCGCCCACTGCTCGGGGGCCATGTACGGCGGCGTGCCCGCCGCGCCCTCCCCGCCGTCGCCGGAGCGCACCGCGATGCCGAAGTCGACCAGCTTGCTCGCGCCCTCGCCGGTGACGATCACGTTCTCCGGCTTGTAGTCGCGGTGGACGACCCCGAGCGCGTGCGCGGCGGCCAGCCCGAGCAGCGAGCCCTTCAGCACGACCAGCGCCGCCTCGGGCCCGGTGGCGCCGTTGCCGCGCAGGAGGGCCCGCAGCGAGACGCCGTCCACCAGCTCCATCACGATCGCCGCGCCGCCGTCGCTCTGCACGTACTCGTACAGCCTGGCGATGTTCGGCTCCCCGTGCAGCCCGAACAGCAGCCGGGCCTCGTCCCGGAACCGGTCGAGGAACCCGGGCTCGCCGCGCAGCCGCTCGGCGAGGTACTTGATCGCGACGTGCGTCCCGGTCTCCTCGTGGACGGCGAGCACGACCCTGCCGCCGCCGCCCGCGCCGAGATCGCGGACCTCCCGGTAGCCGGGCACGCTCCAGCCGCCGTCTGCCGCCATGACCGGCCTCCAGTCGCAGTGGTAACGGGGGGTTCCGAAGCAGGAGACGCCCAAGGCGGGCAGTCGGTTTACCGGATTTTCAGATCTTTTGCGGCAAAGATCCCAACGGCGGCCGGGCCGCGACGTGCGCCGGGGTCCGGAGCCGCTCCGACAGCTCCGGATCGGGCTCCGGCTCGCCCCAGGACATCCGTACCGGCAGCACGCCCGCCCAGATCGGCAGCGCGTAGTCCTCCAGTTCGTCTCCGGGCGGGCCCTGCCGGGCCTTCACCGAAGCCTCGGCCAGCGACAGCGCCAGCACCTCGGTGGCGGCCAGCTCCTTACGGGTCGGCGGGCGCACGGTGTCCCACTGGCCGGGGGCGAGCTGTTCGGACAGGGCGCGCAGCCCGGCCAGTCGCTCGTCCGGGTCGGTCACCCGGCGCGCCCTGCCGTAGATCATGGCCGAGCGGTAGTTCACCGAGTGGTGGAAGATCGAGCGGGCCAGCACGATGCCGTCCAGGTGGGTCACGGTGACGCAGATCTCGTCCTCCAGCGCGCCGCGCAGCGACCGCGCCCCCGTGGAACCATGCAGGTAGAGCGTGTCGCCGAGGCGGCCGTAGCCGGTGGGAACGACCATCGGCGCCCCGTCCACGACCACGCCGAGATGGCAGATGACTCCGGAGTCGAGGATGGCGTAGAGGTCTTCGCGCGCGCTCCTGCCGCGCTCCTTGGAGCGGTGCAGGGTGGTACGCGCCGTGGGCGAGAGCGATGCGGCCATATCTGCACTGTGCCGGAGAAGTGGACTGGAAGAATACAACCACTATGGGGGAAATATCGGTGACCACTTCCCGCCAGGGCCAGGTCCGCCGCACGCCGGACCTGCCGCTGGTCCTGGCCCGCGGTTCGGGGGTGTCCCTGGCGGTCCAGCTCGGCGACCAGTTGCGCGCGGCGATGCGGGCGCGGGTGCTGCCCGCCGGGGAACGCCTGCCGTCCACGCGCGGCCTGGCGAGCCGGCTCGGCGTCAGCAGGACCGTGGTGACGGAGGCCTACCAGCAGCTCTACGCCGAGGGCTGGCTCGAAGGGCGGCACGGGTCCGGCACCTACGTCGCCGACCTGCCCGACGTGGCCGCGCCGCCGCCGCTCGCCCCGGACCGGGCGGGGCCGCCCGGCACGGCCGTCGCCTACGACTACCACCAGGCCGCGGACGGCGTGATCGACCTGCGCCCGGGCACCTCGTGGGTGCGCGACTTCGACCAGGCGGCCTGGCGGCGGGCCTGGCGCAGGGCGGCCGAGGTCCCGCTGTCCTCCCGCCCCGACCCGTACGGCTTGCCCCGCCTGCGCGACGCCCTCGCCACCCACCTGCGCAGATCCAGGGCGGTACCGGTGGACCCGGCCGACATCATGATCACC
Source organism: Spongiactinospora gelatinilytica (assembly GCF_003236385.1). GTDB lineage: Bacteria > Actinomycetota > Actinomycetes > Streptosporangiales > Streptosporangiaceae > Spongiactinospora > Spongiactinospora gelatinilytica. Next base: position 4,550 of record NZ_POUA01000310.1, on the reverse strand, counting down.
AGGGGCACCGGCAACGGCCTGGACCTGGTCGCCGCCACCCTGCTGCGCCCCGGCGACCGCGTCGGCGTGGAGGAGCCGGGCTACACCAAGGCCCGCACGATCTTCGCCGCCCGCGGCGCGGAAATCGTGCCGTGCCCGGTGGACGAGGACGGGCTGATCGTCGATGACCTGCCCGGCGACCTGCGGCTCGTCTACACCACCCCGGCCCACCAGTTCCCCTGCGGCGGTCGGCTGCCGATCTCGCGCAGGGAGCGGCTGCTGCACTGGGCCCGCCGTACCGGGGCGGTGGTCGTCGAGGACGACTACGACGCCGAGTTCCGCTACGACGCGGCCCCGCTGCCCGCCCTGTACGGCCTGGACCCCGGTTCGGTGGTGCTGCTCGGCACGATGTCCAAGTCGCTCGCCTCCGACGTGGGCGTGGGCTGGCTGATGGCCTCGCCCGCGCTGCTGCGCGCCGTGGGCGAGACCCGCGCGCGGCTGTCGGACCGCACGCCGGGGCCGGTCCAGGCGGCGGTGGCGGTGCTCGTCGAACGCGGCGACCTCGACCGCCACCTGCGGCGGATGCGGCTGGAGTACGCCAGACGGCGGGAGGCCATCGTGGCCGCCCTCGGCCCGCTGGTCCGCGGCGACACGGCGGGTCTGCACGTCATGGTGGAACTGCCCGGCCACGCCGTGGATCGGGTCACCGAGGGAGCGGCCCGGCGCGGGGTGCTCGTGGACACCACCGGCCGCCACCACCACGGGCCGGTCCGCGTACACGGCCTGGTCCTCGGCTACGGCTCGGCGTCGCTCCCCGACGTCAGGAAGGGCTGCGCCGTGATCGCCTCGCTCATCAAGGGCGACCCCCCTGCCTGCGCCGCCCCGGCATCACCAGCGCCCCGAGCGCGGCCACCGTGGTGATCCCCGCCAGCGTCATCACCGCGCGCGGCATCGTGAACACGCCGGTCATGTAGTAGCCCGCGGTGACCAGCATGCCGAGCGCGACGCTCACCGCCACCGTCAGCGCGACGCTCTCCATGGCGTCGCCGCTGTGGTCGCGCGGCCCGAGCAGCGGGCGTACCAGCGCCAGCACCGCCGCCCCCGGGCACACCAGCAGGAACAGCACGGTCACCGCGACGCGCGGCGCCGATCCCGCCGCCAGCCCGGTGGCCGACAGGGCGAGCCATCCGGACGCCGCGAGCAGCAGCAGCGGCCAGCGGGCGGGCCTGCTCGCCTTCATGACTTCCCCGCCTTCGTCTGCGGCAGCAGCTCGTACACCACGCCGCCGTCGTTGCCGAGCACCTGACGGAACCGGCCGGACCCCGAGATCTCCCGGATCAGCCGGTCGATCGTCCCCTTCGGGAAGATCCCCGCGGTCTCGGTCGCGGGCAGCTGCGCCCGGTTCAGCACGAGGTACGCCTTCGCGCCCGGCGGGACCGCGCCCATCAGGTCGATCAGCGCGGGACTCGGGTCCTTCACGAACTCGGGCAGCGTGGGCACATGACCGGGGAGGTTCGGTACGGCCTCGCGCGACGGGGGCAGCTCGTCCAGCCAGATGTGGTCATAGCGCTCGTACTGGTCATAGGCGGCGGGCAGGAAGAAGGTCGGCGCCACGATCAGCGAGCGCTGCGGCGCGATCCGGTGCAGCGCCCTGACCAGGTGCACCTCGTCCGTGGTGAAGTAGTTGGACTGCTCCTTGCCGTAGTTTCCGAAGAAGAACCCGGTGACCATCAGCAGCAGGACGACCGGGAAAACCAGCGTCCGCACCCACGCCCGGCGGGCGGGCAGGAACAGTGCGGCGGCCAGCAGCGCGGTCAGCGGCAGCGCGAACAGGTAGACCCGGAAGATGATCTCACCGCCGTAGCTGCCCCCGGCGAGGAAGGCCAGCGGCGCGATGCCGATCATCAGCAGCGGCAGGCCCGGACGGCGCAGCCAGCGCCGCCGCACGAACGCCCCGCACAGCGCCAGCCCCCAGAGGCCGACCGACAGCGCACGGTCGGCGTAGGCCACGATCACCTGGCCCGGCGACGCCGTGCCGAGCGCGATCAGCCCGGCGGAGAGGTTGCCGCCCGCATCGCCCAGCGACTCCATGATGTCGCTGAACCGGCTCTCCAACACCTGCCAGGCGATGATGACGTCCCACCCGGCGACCACCGCGGCGGTGACCAGCAGCAGCCCCAGGTTTCGGTACCGCCTCAGCACGAACAGCGCGGTCAGCGCCCCGACCAGCATCAGCGGCGTGAGCTGGTGCGCCGAGGTGATCGCCACGATCGGCATCATCAGCAGCGTGGCCCAGATCAGCCGGTGGCGGGCCGAGGTGATCGGCGGCGGCTCGGCGGCCAGCCCGTCAGGGTCGGCTCCCGCCCTGATCGGCCCGCGCCGGAACCTGCGCACCATCACCGCCAGGATGGTGAGGTACATCACCAGCGTGGTGGCCTGCGGCGAGAAGTAGTCCTGGCCGACCCACGAGCACGAGAAGAAGACCCAGACCCCGCCCCACACGAGCTGCCGGTTGCGGGTCACCGTGCGGAACAGCAGCAGCAGTGGCAGCAGGGTCGCGATGTTGAAGGCCAGCGGTCCCCAGCTCGCGATGTCCAGCGCGTCGTCCAGGCCGGCCATCTGGGTCATCGTGGCGAAGAAGGAGAAGAACCCCGGCCACTGGTGGTAGGCCGACAGCGGTCCCGGGGCGGGGTCGGTCACGCCGTGCCTGATCAGGTAGTCGATCACCGAGACGTGCTTCCACGCCCAGGAGTAGCGCAGCGTCGGGTACAGCAGCGCGGGGGTGGCGTGCAGCACGGCGATCAGTACCAGCACGTAACCCGCGTGCCACAGCTCCAGCGCGAACTTGTCGCTCAGTAACGCGACGAACCCGGCGACCATGACGACGATCGCGGCCCAGAACGTCGCGGGCATGACCGTGATCAGGCCGAGGTCGGTCATCGCGTCCAGGTCCACCGAACGCAGCGACAGACCCCAAAGGACGGTCGCCACCGGCAGCGCCGTGCGGGCGACGAACCAGGTCAAAGTGCTCGTCCGGCGGATCTCGTCGGTCCGGGTGGACTGCAACCTGCCGTTCAGGTAGCCGACGGTGGTGGCGACCAGCGCCAGCAGCATCGCGGCCAGCGCGCGCCACGCCTCGACGTCGCGGGGGCCGGTCGCGGTCAGCGTGCGGAACACCGCGCGGGGCAGACCGGCCCGGATCGGGGCCAGATGCGCGCCCAGCGCCGCCCTGCCCTGGGCACGCTGGGGTACGGCGGCCAGCGACTTGCCCTCGGCCGCGCACCTGGACACCAGATGGCCGATGCCGCCGCGCCGGGCGGCCAGGCGCACCCGCAGCGTCGCCGCCGGCTGCTGCACCAGCTTGGCGCCGGGGGCGAGGTCGTGCAGCCGCAGCCGGAGCTCGGTCTTGGCGCCCGCGGGGGGCTCGGCGAGCATGCCGCCCGCCTGGTGGTCCAGGTCCTCCGGGAAGCCACCGGCCGCGAACAGGGTCTCGCGGCGGATTGACAGGCCGGCGCCGTACAGGTCGTCGATCGGCCCGCCATCGTCTGGCGCGCCCGTGCAGGGCGCTCCGACCACCCAGGCCAGCTCGTTCGGGAACCAGTTCGGGCGGCCCGCCTCCCAGCGGATCGCCAACCGGCTGCGCACCGCGACCACCTCGGGGTCGGCGTACGCCTCCAGCAGCCGTTCGGTCCAGTCGGGGTCGGGCGCGGTCTCGTCGTCCAGGAAGGCCACCACGTCACCGCGCGCCGCGGCCAGCGCCCGGTTCCGCGCGGCGGCGGTGCCCCGGGTGCCCTCGTGGGCCAGTACCGTGACACCGTCGAACTCGGTGGCGGACCAGGCGACCAGCTCCACATTGTGGTCGATGACGAGGATCACCTCATCGGGCGGCGTACGCTGCGCCCCGATCGCCCCCATCGTGTCCCGCAGCCGCTGCCACGCTCTCGCCTTCCGTGCCCACCGGCGAAGCGGACCCTTCTACGACGCCCTTGGCGGGGTGTGGGTGGAGGGTGCCGTCTGTCGTGTCCCCCGGCGGGGCGGACGTGTCTGCGGCGCTCTTGGCAGGCTTCTCCGCGTCTGTGCGGGCGGCTGAGTCTGTGCCGCTCTTGGCAGGCTTTTCGGTGTCCGTGTGGGCGGCGTCGTTCGTTGAGTCCGTCGGTGAGGTGGACCCGTCTGCCGTGCTCCTGGTGGGGTTTCCGGGGGCGTCGGTGGTGACGGCTTCACCCGCTACCACCTCACCGTCGCCCTCTGTCTCGGCCGCCGCGGTGTCGGCGGTGATGGCTTTGAACGCGGTGGTCTCGCGGTCGGTTTCCGGTTCGTCGGCCTCGGGTGTGCCCGTGATCGGGTCGGAGACGGTGCCCTCGCCCCCGGGCTGCGGCCCGGTCGCCTCGGTCGCCGGGCTTTCGCCCGCGCCGGTCGCGGGTGCAGGGGTGCCGGGTTCGTCGGCAGTGGCCTGCTCCTCGTCCGCCTCGGTTGCGCCGGGCGTGGCGGCCTTGCCTTCGGCCTGCGGCCCCGCTGCCTTGGGCGCGGTGTTCTCCGGCGTGCCGGCGGTGGGCGGCTCGGGGGTCTCGGCG
>NZ_POUA01000030.1 GCF_003236385.1 Spongiactinospora gelatinilytica | reverse complement strand
GCGAGGTACGCGGCGGCGTCGGCCCAGCGGCGGTCGCGGTCCGGGCTGAGGGCGCGCATCACGGCCTCATCGACCTCCTGCGGCACGCCGGGCCGGAGCGCGCTCGGCGGCACCCGCTCCTCCGGCCTGCCCGGCACCTGGCCCGTCAGCATGTGGTAGGTCAGCGCGCCCAGCCCGTGTACGTCCGCGCGGGCGTCCGGGGCGCCGTCGAAGTGGAGTTGTTCCGGGGCCATGTATCCGGGCGACCCGGCGGGCAGCGTGAGCCCGGTCAGGTGGTCGGTGGACCGGGCGATGCCGAGGTCGGCCACCATCACCCGCTCGCCGCCGTGCGCGCGCGAGCGGAACAGCACGTTGGAGGGCTTGAGGTCACGGTGGACCACGCCGATGCCGTGCAGCACCGCCACGCCCTGCGCGATCTCCCCGATGACCCGCAGCGCCTCCTCCACCGCGAGCGCCCCGCCGGACAGGCGCTCGTGCAGGGTGCCCCGGTCGGCGTAGGTCATCACGAAGTAGGGTCTGCCGTCGTCGAGTTCGCCGATGTCGAAGACCTGGACCAGCCAGTGGGAGTCGGCCCTGCGCAGCAGCCTGGCCTCTTGCAGGAACCGCTCGCGGACGTCGGACTGCCGCGCCCAGTTGTCGGCGAGTATCTTCACCGCGACGGGCGAGCGCAGCTCGTCGTCATGTGCCAGATGAACCGTGGCGAACCCGCCCACCCCGATGATCTGCTCGATCCGGTAGCGACCCGCGAAGGAAGGAGCGGTCATTCCCCTCATCATTGCCGATGATCAAGGATTCGTCCACGTGCCCTGGCATCTACCAGGTTCCCTCTTCGCCGCGACACCATGATGATCGCCCTGCGACCTTCCTCCTGAAACGAAGTAGGGTCCTCTACTGATGCGCAGCACGATCCTCATCCAGATGGCCGCCTCGCCGACCGCCGACCGGCCGTACTCCATGGAGCTCGCACCCGGCGAGCACGCGTTCTTCGGCCGCGGGACCCCCGGATCGCCCGTGGACATCATGCTGGACGACCCGGCGGTGTCCCGGCGGGCGGGTGAGATCACCGCGATCGCCGACTACTGGCTGCTGTCCAACCTCAACACGACCAAGACCTACGTGGTGGACAACCCGGAGGGCGGCGGTGAGTTCCTGAAGATCCCGCCCGGCCGGATCGGGGCGCCGATCCCGTTCGAGTTCTCCCGGGTCAGCCTGCCGGCCGTGGACGGGACGGTGTCCTTCCTGGTCTTCGCGCCGCAGCACGTACACGCGCCGCCGGGCAGGGCCGAGGGCGGGACCGCCACGCAGGTGGCGTACCCGCTGGACCAGAACGCCAAGTACTTCAGGATCCTGGTGGCCCTGTGCGAGCCGCGGCTGCGCGACCCGGCCAGCTCCCGCATCCCGACCATCCCGGAGATCATGGAGCGGCTGCCGGGGCTCGGGCTGAGCCGTACCGCGATCGGGTTTCACATCGGCTACCTGGCGGAGAAGAAGCTGCACGTCAAGGACCCGCACGGCGGGGAGGGCAAGGCCGACTGGCAGCGCCACGCGTTGGTCTCGCTGGCCATGAGGTTCGATCTGGTCACCAGCGCGCACCTGGCCCTGCTGCCGGTGCCCGGCCGCTGAGGAGCGGCCCCGGGATCACTCGGTGATCATGGCCGACAGGTGCGCGCTGATGTCGGCGAGCAGCGTGGCCGGCGCCACGGGGGCCGCGGCGACGGCGGAGAACAGCGAAGGAAGGCCCGCGAGCGGAAACCCGTCGTCGCGGGTCGCCGTGCTCCCGATCGGATTCTTGTCCAGCGCCGAACGGCTGCGCTCCCACGCCTCCAGCACCTCCTCGGCGGAGGGCACGCCGAATCCGTGGCCGACCGGGGCGGCGTGGCGCAGCCGTACCAGCGGCGTGTCGGCGAACGCCAGCGCGACCTTGGCCCGCGCCGCGAGGTCGGCCCGGTCGGGGGCCGCCACCCAGTCCATCGCCGCGCAGGGGGCGCGGCACCGCGCCACGCACGTGGCCAGCGCCCCGGCGACCTGGCTGTGCTGCCGGTCGAAGTAGGCCCGCCAGCCCTCGCCCGGCTCCGCCGCGACCCGCAGCGTGCGGTTGACCGCCGACTGCTCGGCCCTGGTGTGGTCGCACTCGCGGTCGCCGATGACGCCGAATCTGCTGCCCGGAGCCGCCAGCCCCGCGGGCCAGGCGGCCGGGTCGCCCGCATGGCCGAGCGCCGGCTCGAACGCCAGCAACGGGAGGTACTCGGCCGCGATGTGCACCGCCGCCGTCATCGGGCTCAGCTCCCGCCGCCGCCAGCGGACCGCGATCACCTCGAGCAGCAGGCCGTACGCGGGGACCAGCGTGGCCAGCGCCCCGCGCGGCTGCTCGCGCGGCGTCTGCGGCATGTGGCAGTTCCGGGCCCGTCTGCGCAGTTCCGCGGGCACGGCCCGCGCCTCCGCGGCGAAGTCCTCCGCGTCCAGGGACAGCAGCCGTTGCCCGAACTCGCACACGTCGGCGACCCGTTCGCCCTCCCGCTCGCCGAGGACGCGCGGCGCGAGCGCCCCGAGATCGGCGTAGGCGTGCCGCGCGGCGAGCTCGACCAGCAGGTCATGTGCGGTGTCCAGTGGCGGCGTCACGGGCAGGGCGCGCGGACGCACTGCTGTGGCGGCAGCTGCTCGTCCGGGGGCGGCTCCTCGGAGGTCGGCAGGGTGCTCGGCTGCGGCTCGGGGTCGCCGGTCGTGGGCGGCGGGTCGTCCGTCGGCTCGCCGGAGGGCTCGCCGGTCGGCTCCTGCGTGGGTTCGTCGGTCGGCTCCTGCGTGGGCTCCCCGGTGGGCTCTTCCTCGCCCGTAGGCTCGAAAGTCGGGGTCGGCGCGGGCCAGGTCTCCTTGACCTCCCTGGACCTGCGCTCGGCGGGCCTGCGCGGGTACTCGCTCGGCTCGTCCGCCTCGGTGGCGCTCGGCACGACCTCGCGCACCTGCGGCTCGCTCGGCCCCGTCGAGCCGGTGGACTGCTGCATCCAGACCACCGCGCCCAGCGTCAGCGTGGCGACCACGGCCAGGCCGGCGCTGGCCAACATGGCCATCGCGCGCGTGCGGCGGCGACCGCCCGCGGGGGCGGCCGCGGCGGCCGGGACCGTGGTCGGCTCACGCACGGCTCGGACGGGCTCGGGCGGCGGCTGTGCCGTAGGGTCGTCGGCCGCGCGGCGGGCGGCCTCGGCCATCGCCGCGGCCGAGGGCCAGCGGTCGGCGGGCTCCTTGCTGAGCGCGCGCGTCACCACCCGGCGCTGCGCGGCCGGGATCTCCTCGGGCAGCGCGGGCGGCTCGACGTTGAGGTGCTTGACCAGGATCTGGACCGGAGTCTCGCCCTCGAACGGCATGCGGCCGGTGAGGCACTGGTAGCCCACCACGCCCAGCGCGTAGATGTCGGCGGCCGGGGTGATCTCCCCGCCCGTGGCCTGCTCCGGCGCGCAGTAGCCGACCGAGCCCAGCACCATGCCGGTGCTGGTGAGCTGGCTGCCCGCCGCCGAGCGGGCGATCCCGAAGTCGGTGAGGGCCAGCCCCCCGTCCGCGCGGACCAGCAGGTTGCCCGGCTTGACGTCGCGGTGCACGATGCCCTGCCCGTGCGCGGCGGCGAGCGCGTCGCCCGCCTCGGCGATCACCCGCATCGCGGTGGCCGGCGGCAGCGCGCCGCGGCGCAGCACGCGGTCCAGCGACTCGCCGTCCACGTGCTCCATCACCAGGTAGCTGACCTGGCTGCCGTCGGGCAGACCGCAGGAGCCGTAGTCGTAGACGTCGACCACGCCGGGGTGGTGCAGGGTGGCCATCGCCCTGGCCTCGGCCAGGAACCGGGCCTCGAAGCCGGGGTCCTCCATCAGCGCGGGCAGCAGGACCTTGACGGCCACCGTACGGCCGAGCAGCTGGTCGGTCGCCCGCCACACCTCGCCCATGCCGCCGCCGCCGATGCGGTGTTCGAGCCGGTACCGCTCCTCGAGCAGAGTCCCCGGTCCAAGCACGGCCAACCCCCGGAAGTGAGTGCCCCCAAAAAGGATCCTGTCAGTGAAGAATCCCGACAAACGTCAAGCCAAGAGGTTATCAGCAGCTCGTCGATCATCGTCGACGATCGGCCCACCGACGTGGGCCGATCGCCGGGAATCCGGCGGGGACGGCGGTGGCCGCGCGGAAATCCGCCGGATGGGTGTGCGAGGGTCAGGCCACGGTGGCCGCCGCGGCGTCCTTGGCTCGGGCCCGCAGCGCGCGGCTGATCCCGTCGGCCCCTTCGAGGAGCAGGCGGCGCAGCGCGTGTGGCGGGTCGTTGGACGCGATGTACTCGTTGGTCCGCTCCACCGTGCTCTGCTCGATGAGCAGCGCCGGGAAGCAGCCGACCACGAAGTTCTGGGCCATGTCGGAGGTCCAGCTCTTCCAGATGCGGCCGACCTCGGAGAGGTAGCGCTCGGTGTACGGGACCAGCAGCGCCGTGTGGTGCGGGTCCATGAAGCCGACGATCGTCGAGCGCAGCAGGGCGCCGCTCAGCTCGCCTGCGACGATGCGGTCCCAGCAGGCGGCCTTGGCCTCCGCGGTGGGGATCGCGGCCCGGCACAGCGCGGCCGAGCGCTCGCCGGTGGCGGTGGCGTCGCGGCGGAGTTCGGCCTCGATCTCGGCCTCGCCGAGCACGCCGCCGGAGACCAGCGCGTGGATGAGCGTCCAGCGCAGGTCGGTGTCGACGGTCAGGCCGGCGGGCACCGAGCGGCCCTCAAGGATGTCGCGCAGGTACTCCAGCTCGCCGTCGGAGGTCGCCACCGCGGCGAACGCGTTGACGTAGGCGAGCTGGTGGTCCGAGCCGGGCTCGGCGGAGCCGATCAGGCCGCGCAGCCGCGAGGCCAGCTCGTCCAGGCCGGTGACCCGCCAGGCCGGGTCGGCGTACTGCTGCACCGTCAGCCGTGCCTGGCGCAGCACGCTCTGCGCGACCGTGATGTCCTTGATCGAGGTGACGCCCGAGCAGACCAGCTTGACGTAGTCGCGGGCCGCCAGCTCGGCGTCGCGGGTCATGTCCCAGGCCGCCGACCAGCAAAGGGCGCGCGGCAGCGAGTCGGCGAAGAAGGAGATGCCGCCCTCGACCAGCGTGCGCAGCGACCCCTCGTCCAGGCGGATCTTGGCGTAGGTCAGGTCGTCGTCGTTCAGCAGCACCAGGTCGGGCCGGGCCACGCCGTCCAGCTCGGGTACGGCGGTGCGGGCGCCCACCACGTCCAGCTCGACCCGCTTGGTCCGCCGCAGCACGCCGTTGTCCAGCGAGTAGAGGCCGATCGCGACGCGGTGCGAGCGCAGCGTCGGATGCTCCGGCGGAGCCTCCTGAAGCACCTCGAACCGGGTGAACCTGCCCTCGTCGTCGGTGGTGAAGTCGGGACGCAGCGTGTTGACCCACGAGGTCTCCAGCCACTCCTTCGACCACGAGGTCAGGTCGCGGCCGGAGGTGCGCTCCAGCGCCGACAGCAGGTCCGACAGGGTGGTGTTGCCCCACGCGTGCTCGTTGAAGTAGTCGCGCACCCCGGCCAGGAAGTTGTCCAGGCCGACGTAGGCGACGAGCTGCTTGAGCACCGACGCGCCCTTGGCGTAGGTGATGCCGTCGAAGTTGACCTCGACCGCCTGCATGTCCACGATGTCGGCGGCGATCGGGTGGGTGGAGGGAAGCTGGTCCTGGCGGTAGGCCCAGGACTTCTCCACGTTGGCGAAGGTCGTCCACGCGCCCTGGCCCCACCGGGTGGCCTCCGCCTGGCACAGCACCGACATGTAGGTGGCGAACGACTCGTTCAGCCACAGGTCGTCCCACCAGCGCATGGTGACCAGGTCGCCGAACCACATGTGCGCCATCTCGTGCAGGATCGTCTCCGCGCGGCGCTCGACCGTCGCGTCGGTGACCCGCGATCGGAAGACGTAGTCCTCCAGGAAGGTCACGCAGCCCGCGTTCTCCATCGCGCCCGCGTTGAACTCGGGCACGAAGAGCTGGTCGTACTTCCCGAACGGATAGCGGATGCCGAAGACCCGGTGGAAGAAGTCGAAGCCCTGCTTGGTGACCTCGAACAGGTTGTCCGGGTCGAGATGCTCGGCGATCGAGGACCGGCAGTAGATCCCCAGCGGGATGCCATCATGCTCGTCGGTGACTTTGTGGTATGGCCCGGCCACCAGCGCGGTGATGTAGGTGGAGATGACCGGGGTGGGCGGGAAGTGCCAGCGCCTGGACGCCCGCAGGATGCCGTGCCTGCCGCGGTGTTCGGGCAGCTCCTCGGGCTCCTCGGCGGCGGCGTTGGACACGACCTCCCAGTCGCCGGGCGCGAGCACGGTCAGCTCGAAGGTGGCCTTCAGGTCGGGCTGGTCGAAACAGGCGTACATCCGGTGGGCGTCGGCCGTCTCGAACTGCGTGTGCAGATAGACCTTCTCGTCCACCGGGTCGACGAACCGGTGCAGACCCTCGCCGGTGCGCATGTAGGCGCAGTCGGCGTCGATCACCAGCTCGTTGTCCGCGGCCAGACCCGCCAGCGGGAAACGGCCGCGCTCGGCGTCGTAGGCCGACACGTCGAGGTCGGCGCCGTTGAGCACGACCCGCCGTACGTGGGCGCCCGCCAGGTCGATGAAGGTCTCGCCACCGGGCCGCGCCGCGGCGAACCTCACCGTGGTGACGCTCTCGAACCGTTCCTCGCCCTCCGTGAGGTCCAGCTCGACCGTGTAGGAATGGACCTTCAGCAGCCGGGCGCGCTCCCTGGCCTCGTCACGGGTGAGATTGCCTGCCACATGCACTCCTCTTTACACGCCTTGACGCAGCGTCATCACACGGTACTCGCCCGCCCTACTGCGGACGGATGTTCTGAATCCTGCCACGACGGTGGAGGAATGTCGCACCAGGAAGATCGGGTCATGTCAGGTTGACATGGCCCGTCGCGATAGGGGAAGGCCGCCCCTGACTGAGCGTGTTCCCGGCCTTCTGTCCACAAGCCGCCGATCCGCTCGCGAATCGGCACGGCTCGCGCCAGGATGGGGCCATGCGCCACCTGTACGTGAACGGAACCTGGACGCCCTCGGCCTCGGCCGAGGGCATCGACGTCGTCAACCCGGCCACCGAAGAGGTGATCGACCGGGTGCCCGCGGGATCGCCCGACGACGTGGGGGTGGCGGTCGCCGCGGCGCGCGAGGCGTTCGGGGCCTGGTCGGTCACTCCGGCGGCCGAGCGCGGCAAGCTCCTGGCCACGGCCGCGGAGCTGGTGAAGGAGCGGGCCGAGCGGATCGCCCGGATCATCGCCACCGATATGGGCGCGCCGTACGGCATCGCGCTGAAGGTGCACACGCTGATGCCCGCCGGAGTGCTCGCCTCCTTCGCCCGGCTCGCCGAGACCTACGACTTCGACGGCGAGCGGGTCGGCAACTCCCGGGTGCTCAAGGAGCCCGCCGGCGTCGTCGGCGCGATCACGCCCTGGAACTACCCGCTGCACCAGGTCGTGTGCAAGGTCGCCCCCGCCCTCGCCGCGGGGTGCCCGGTGGTGCTGAAGCCGAGCGAGGTCGCCCCGCTGGCGGCGTACGCGCTGGCCGAGATCTTCGACGAGGTGGGGCTGCCGCCCGGGGTGTTCAACATGGTCGCCGGCCTGGGGCCGGTGGTGGGAGAGGCGATCGCCGCCCACCCGGAGATCGACATGGTGTCCTTCACCGGCTCCACGCGCGCCGGGCGCAGGGTCGCCGCGCTGGCGGCCGAGACCGTCAAGCGGGTGGCCCTGGAGCTGGGCGGCAAGTCGGCCTGCGTGATCCTTCCGGACGCCGACCTGGGCACGGCGGTCAAGGCGGCCGTGGCGGGGGCGTACATCAACTCCGGGCAGACCTGCTCGGCGCTGACCCGCGTGATCGTCCATCGTGACCAGTACGACGAGGTCGTCGGCCTGGCGGTGGAGGCGGCGGCCCGGTACACGGTGGGCGACCCCTTCGCGGAGGGCACCAGGCTCGGCCCGCTGGCCTCGGCCGCGCAGCGCGAGCGGGTGGTCCACTACATCAACCGCGGCCAGGAGGAGGGCGCGCGGCTGGTGGCGGGCGGCACCGAACGGCCCCTCGACGTGGGCTACTACGTCTCGCCGACGGTCTTCGCCGGGGTCGCCCCCGGGATGACCATCGAGCAGGAGGAGATCTTCGGCCCGGTCGTGTCGATCATCCCCTACCTCCGGGAGGACGAGGCGGTGGAGATCGCCAACGGCACGCCTTACGGGCTGTCCGGCGCGGTCTGGGCGGGCTCCGAGGAGCGCGCGGTGGCGGTCGCGCGCCGGCTGCGCACCGGGCAGGTCGCGATCAACGGCGGCAAATTCAACCCGATGGCGCCGTTCGGCGGGTACAAGCACTCCGGGGTCGGGCGCGAGCTGGGCACCTACGGCCTGGAGGAGTATCTGGAGATCAAGGCGCTGCATCTCTGACCCGGCGGGGCATTGCCCGCGCGCCCCGGGTGGGAGAGCCTGGCGGTGCGGCCCTCGCGCGGCGGCGGCCGGTCGAGCCGGTTGAGGAGGTGCCGATTTGCGCCGGGTGAGCGCCTTCGACGTTGTGGTGATGGCGTGCGGGCTGCTGCTGATCGTGCTGGCCGCGCAGAATCTCGGGGCCGCGCTGACCGCCGCCAGGGGCGACGGCACGCCCGGCACGTTCACCGCCGCCAGGGTGGAGTGCGTCCTGCACCCGGGGCACGAGCAGTGCACGTGGGTGGGGGAGTTCCGGTCCGATGACGGCGCGGTCCGCCGCGACGGCGTCGGGTTCTACGGCAGCGACCGCGCCATGTTCACCCCTGGGCGGCACTCGCGCGCGTTCGACACCGGGCGGCCCGGCCACGTCTACGGGCCGGGCGGGTCCAACGAGTGGATCGTGGTCGCGCTGCTGATGGCGGCCGGGGCCGGGCTGATGGCCTGGCCGCTGAGGCGCCGGCGCGCCCGGCAGTCGCAGGAGAGCTGAGGCCCCGCCTGCCGCTCAGCCCGCCTGGAGCAGCACCCGGCGCGCGGCGTCCTTGGGCAGCCGGTCCACGTAGAGCATGCCGTCGAGGTGGTCGGTCTCGTGCTGGAAGCAGCGGGCCAGCGGCCCCCTGGCGCGCAGGCCGAGCGGGCGGCCCAGCCGGTCCGCCCCGGTGATGCTGACACCGGAGGCCCGGGAGGTCGGCGCGTACAGCGGGGTTCGGGTGGCGCGGTCGGGCACCGACAGGCAGCCCTCCTCGTCCACCATGGGCTCGGGGTCGTCCACGGTCAGCTCGGGATTGATGACGTGCCCCTTGCGGCCCGCGATGTCGTAGACGAACAGCCGCCGCGACACCCCGATCTGCGGCCCGGCCAGGCCGACGCCGTCCACCGCGTACATCGCGGCGAACATCTCGTCGATGAGCCGGCGCAGATCGCGGTCGAACACGGTCACCGGTTCGGCGGGCGTGCGCAGGACCGGGTCGCCGATCAGCCGGATGTCACGCATCAGTGCTCCTGTAAGGGACGGAAGGGGTAGTCGTCTCTTACTCTACCGGGATCGCCGTCCGCCGCGGCCGGTGAACCTGCCAGACTGGGGCGGTGCGTGTCTACATCGCTGCCGACCATGCCGGCCATGACCTGAAGAACCATCTGTCCTCCTGGCTGAAGGAGCACGGTCACGAGGTGATCGACTGCGGGCCGTTCGTCTACGACGCCGAGGACGACTACCCGACCTTCGTGCTGCGCGCGGCCGAGGGGGTGGCGGGCGACCCCGGCAGCCTGGGCGTCGTGATCGGCGGCTCGGGCAACGGCGAGCAGATCGCCGCCAACAAGGTGCGCGGCATCCGGGCGGCGCTGGCCTGGAGCGAGGACACCGCGCGGCTCGCCCGCCAGCACAACGACGCCAACATCGTCAGCCTCGGCGCGCGCATGCACACCCAGGAGGAGGCGACCAGGTTCGTCGAGGTCTTCCTGGCCACCGTCTTCTCCGGTGAGCCCCGGCACAGCAGGCGCATCGCCCAGATCGACGCCTACGAGACGATCGGCCAGCTTCCCTCACTGCCCTCCTGAGCCTCGCCGGCGCGCGTTTCGCTACTGGTCTCGCCGCCGGTCCCGTTGCTCGTCCCGGCCGCGGCGCGCCTCGCGCCGCGGCATTTCATCGCGCAGCGGACGCCGGTCGGCCCCCTCCTGCTGCTCCTTGGACGGGCGCGACACATCGCGCGCCCGCATCGCCGTGATCGCGGTTATCTGCAGGCTTTGCAACGCCATACCCGAACCCTAGAACACCGGGGCGCGGGACGGGCGGGATCGCCGTCGTGGGCGGACGCGGCGCGTGGTGAAACGGCTGCTTCTGATCTTCTATCAGCCGGTTCGCGCCCCTTCGGTGATCAAGGTCTTGGTCAAGTGGGCTGCCCAACTGGGCCGTTGCCCGATACAGTCGAGCGCATCATGAGTTCCCGACCGGCGCCGCTGATCCCTCCGCGGCTCCGTGCGGTCCTGGTCCGTGTGCCGTTTCTGGTACGCATCGTGCGTTTCGCACGGCGCGGCCCGTTGGCTCGCGATCGCAACCTGCTCATCACCTTGTGCGCGGTCGCGCTGGTGATCGGCGGGCTGGCCGCCCGGGTGTCCACGGAGTGGTTCTCCCCATCGCTGCTCATCCTGGTGACGCTGATCGGCGGCCTGCAGTTACGCCTGCGCAGCCTCGCCGTGCTGATCCTCGCGGTGGTGGTGGCGCTGGGCTTCGTCGCGGTGGTCCACGGGCAGCGGCACGTGGGTCCGGGCCTGCTGGTCACGATGGGTTTCACCAGCGTGCTCGCGGCGATGATGTCGCGGACCCGCGGCAAGCTCGGCGTTCAGGGCCTGCGCGGCGACGCCATGCTGCTGGAGCTTCGCGACCGGCTCAAGAGCCAGAGCGAGCTGCCCGCGCTGCCCCGCGACTGGGGCGCCAAGGTGGTGCTCAAGCAGGCGGGCGGGTCGTCGTTCGGCGGTGACTTCGTGGTGTCCATGCGCGAGGCCGACCGGCTGGAGCTGGCCCTGGTGGACGTCTCCGGCAAGGGCGTGGACGCGGGCACCCGGGCGCTGCTGCTGTCCGGCGCGTTCGGCGGCCTGCTCGGCTCGGTGCCCGACTTCCTGCCGGCATGCAACACCTACCTGCACCGCCAGCGCGAGGGTGAGGGTTTCGTCACCGCCGTCCACCTCAGCCTGGACCTGTCCAGCGGCGCGTACGTGATCACCTCGGCCGGGCACCCGCCCGTCGTGAAGTTCGAGGCGGGCAGCGGGGC
The DNA here is from genome assembly GCF_003236385.1 of Spongiactinospora gelatinilytica. GTDB lineage: Bacteria > Actinomycetota > Actinomycetes > Streptosporangiales > Streptosporangiaceae > Spongiactinospora > Spongiactinospora gelatinilytica. Next base: position 25,906 of record NZ_POUA01000030.1, on the reverse strand, counting down.
CTGGAAGGTTGCCAGTGCCAAGGGCGTGGTCCTCGGTGTGGTGCCCGACCTGCACTGCGAGGCCGACAGCGGGGTACTGCGCAAGGGCGACGCGCTGCTGCTCTACACCGACGGGCTGATCGAGCAGCCGGGCAGGGACATCGACGCCGGGCTCGACCGGCTGCTGGGCGAGGCCGAACGGCTGCTCGCCTCCGGCTACCGGGAGGGCGCGCGGACCCTGGTCAACGCGATGTCCTCGGGGCACAACGACGACTGCGCGCTGGTGCTCATCTGGCGTCCGTGAGGCTTGTGCACCGAACGGGCTGGCTAGGGCGCTATTCGGTTAGCCTAAGAGGCGCGTCCTGTTCTGCTCCACTTCGCTTACGGCACCGGGGGTTTCATGGAGCTCTGGCTGAGCATCGCCGGATTCCTCATCTTCCTCGTCGGACTGATGATCTCCATCGGCCTGCACGAGATCGGCCACCTGGTGCCGGCCAAGCGCTTCGGCGTGCGGGTCCCGCAGTACATGATCGGCTTCGGGCCGACCCTGTGGTCCCGGCGTAAGGGCGAGACGGAGTACGGCGTCAAGTGGATCCCGATGGGCGGCTACATCCGCATGATCGGGATGCTGCCGCCCCGGCCGTCCGACGACCCGCGCAAGCTGCGCGAGACCTCCACCGGCATGTTCCAGGGCCTGGTGGACAACGCCAGGGACGCGGCGCTGGAGGAGGTCCGCCCCGGCGACGAGCAGCGCGTGTTCTACCGCAAGCCGTGGTGGCAGAAGGTCATCATCATGGCCGGCGGCCCGGCGATGAACTTCGTGCTGGCCTTCGTGCTGTTCGCGGTGCTCCTGATGGGCTTCGGGGTGCGGGTCAGTCAGCCCGTGGTCGACGTCGTCACGGAGTGCGCGAAGTCCGAGGCCGCGTACCTGCAGAATCCGAAGTGCGGCCCGGGCGACAAGCCGAGTCCCGCGGCGGCGGCCAAGCTGCGGCCGGGCGACCGGATCGTCTCAGTGGACGGCAAGCCGGTCGCCACCTGGGACGCCGCCTCGCGCGCGATCCGCTCCTCCGGCGGCGGACCGGCCCTGATCGGCATCGAGCGGGCGGGTCGCCCGCTCACCGTGACCGCGAACCTCATCCCCCAGGACCGCGAGAGCCTGGACGAACGCGGAAAGATCGACAAGGGTGTCGGCTTCCTCGGCGTCAGCCCGGTCGTCACGATGGAACGCCAGAGCATCGGCGCGGTCGGCGTCTACATGGGGGAGCTGACCGCGGCCACGGCGGGGGCGTTGCTCCGGCTGCCGGAGAAGATGGTCGGCGTGTGGGAGGCCGCGTTCTCCGGCGAGAAGCGCGACCCCAACGGCCCGATCGGCATCGTCGGGGCGGGCCGCATCGGCGGCGAGATCGCCGCCTCCGAGGCACCGGTGCGCGACAAGATCGCGTTCTTCGTCCAGTTGCTGGCCGGGTTCAACCTGGCGATCGGCGTGTTCAACCTGCTCCCGCTGCTGCCGATGGACGGCGGGCACGTCGCGGGCGCGCTGTGGGAGGGCCTGAAGCGCGGGTTCGCCCGGCTCACCCGGCGGCCCGCCCCTGGCTACGTGGACATCGCCAAGCTGCTGCCGCTAACGTACGGCGTGGCGGCGGTGATGGTCGTGATGGCGGTCCTGCTGGTGTACGCCGACGTGGTGAACCCGGTCCGGCTGTCGGGATGAGCTTATATGTAGGCTACACACAAATGATGGTAGTCTGACAGCGTGGAAGCACAGCGGACCGCGCCTGGTGTCGCGATCGACGTCGCCCTGTTCCGGCTGCGCCGGATGTGGGCCAGGCCGCTTCGCGCGCGCAAGGCCGGCGACCCGGCCCGTCCCATCCAGATGTCCAATGTGATGGTCGTCGGCGCGGTCTCCCGGCTCGGGCAGGAGTCCGCCGAGGTTACCGTGGGCAACGTCGCCGAGCACATGGACGTCGACCCCTCCACCGCCAGCCGGCTCGTCAACGACGCCATCGCGGCGGGCTTCGTGGAGCGCGAGCCGTCCCAGATCGACGCCAGGAGGGTCAGGCTGGTGCCGAGCGCGGCGGGGCGGCGCGTGCTCGACGCCGTCACCCGCCACCGCCGGGCCTACCTCGACAGCCTCATGGCCGACTGGAGCGAGGAGGACCGCGCGGCCTTCGCGCGACTGATCACCCGCTTCGCGGAGGCGGCCGGAGCGCGCCCCGCCGACCCGGCCCGCCTCGACCGCGTGATCGCCGAGGCCCTGGCCGGCTGACACCTAGTGCATCGAGATGTGCACGTGGTCGAAGTGGTTCTGGGTGATGCTGCCGCGGTTCGACATCCCGCGCCAGCCCGACCCGCCGATCGTGTAGATGCGCTGCTTCCAGATGACGTACTTCACGCCGATCTTGCCGCCGTTCTTGATGGCCCACAGCGCGATCGCGTCGCCGAGCGACTGCCGGGCGGCGGAAGGCATGGTCCCGCCCGTGCTGAGCATGAAGTCACACGCCCGGCCCAGCGGGTGCTCCCCGCCGCCACCTGACCGGTAGCACCCGATCGTGGAGGTCAGCTCGAAGCGCTCCTTGATCTCATCGCGCATCACACGGGTGCGGGGGGTGATGTTCTCCGCGCCGGTCGGCAACTGGGGGGCCCAGGTTCCGTCGCCGCGCCTGCCCACGCCGGTCGGGATGAGCTTGTCGAGCCGCTTCTCGATCTCGTCGATCAGGTCCTCGGCCTCCTTGCGCCGCCTTTCGACGTCGTCGGCCTGCTCGGCGATGCGGGCGGTCAGCGCCGTCGCCTCCTGCGCGGCCTTCTTCCGCTCGTCTCGCGCGGTGCCGAAGTCCTTCAGGTAGGCGGCTTCCTCGGCGGCCATCTGGGTCAGGACGGCCGCGCCGCCCATCCCCTGACCGAACATCAGCGTGGGCAGGCTGGTGTCGCTGCCCTGGTAGCGCATCCCGGCGATGTCGCCGATCCGGTCGGCGGCGCCGGCGAAGGCCGACTCGGCCGAGGCCAGCCGCGTCTTGGCGTTCTTCTCGGCCTTCCTGGCGCCGGCGAGTTCGACGCGCTTGGCGTTGTACTGCTCGATCAGCCCGTCCACCTTCTTGCCGAGCTTCTTGAGCTGCGCTTTCAGCTCCGCCTTGCTCGGCTTGGGGGCCGCGGCCGCGGCGCCCGCGGGAAGTAGGGCGAAGCTCCCGGCGGTGGCCAGCGCGCAGGCCGCGGCGACGGCGCGGGCGCGCCAGGGACGGGACGCGGGGATCGACGTGCGGAACAACGTGGGGGACGATGCCGCCACGCACACTCCTCTCCTGTACGCCTACCGGGTTAGCTGACGGGTTCGGGCAGGAGGGTGCCCTACCACGGACGGGGGGCCGCCGTGGATTCACCCCAGGTGCTTCTGGGTCCCCGGTTCCCGGGCGAGGCGCCCGGGATTAGGCGGTCGGCCGTTGCGGCCGCTGCGTGTGGATAGTAGTGGTAAACGCATGGCAATGCGACATCAAACCGGAATGATCTGGTGATCAGGTTGTGACCATGGCACGCAACAGCCGGGCGGCTTCCTCGGGCGACACGTCATTGACGAACGCGCCCATCGCGGACTCCGACCCGGCCAGGTATTTCAGCTTGTTGGACGCTCTGCGGATGCTGAACAGTTCCATGTGGAGGTGGGAAAGTTCCCGCCCGGTGGCGACCGGCGCCTGGTGCCAGGCCGCGACGTACGGCATGGCCATCCCGAACAACCCGTCCAGCGCGCGCAGCACGCCGGTGTAGAGCGGACCGAACGCCGCCCGCTCCGCCGCGTCCAGCCCGCGAAGGTCGGGCACCCGGCGGTGCGGGTAGAAGTGCACCTCGTACGGCCAGCGCGCGGCGGCCGGTACGAACGCCGTCCAGAGGTCGTTCGCCGCGACCACGCGCACCCCCGCCTCCCGCTCGGCGGCCAGCACGTCGGCGAACAGATTGCGTCCGGTGCGCTCGGCGTGCCGGGCGGCCACCTCCAAGGTCCGGCGGGTCCGCGGCGTGACATAGGGATAGGCGTAGATCTGCCCGTGCGGGTGGCCGAGCGTGATGCCGATCTCCGGCCCGCGGTTTTCGAAGACGAAGACCTGCTCGACGCCGGGCAGCGCGGACAGCTCCGCCGTACGGTCGGCCCAGGCCGCCATGACCAGCTCGACCTGGCCGGGGGTGAGGTCGGCGAAGGACGCGCCGTGGTCGTCGGTGAAGCACACCACCTCACAGCGCCCGGTCCCCGGCCGCGCCTCGCTCAGCCCGCCCACCACCGGGTGCCCGCCGGGCTGGTCGGAGAAGGACGGGAAGCGGTTTTCGAACACCACCACGTCGTAGGAGGCGGCCGGGATCTCGGTGAGCCTGCCCGGCTGGGACGGGCACAGCGGGCACTCGCCCGCCGGAGGCAGGAACGTACGGCCCTGCCGGTGGCCCGCGATGGCGATCCACTCGTCGGTGAGCGGGTCGCGGCGCAGCTCGGAGGCGGGCGGCCGGGGCGGCAGGTCGCGTTTGTCCGGCGCGGCGCGGTCGGCGTCCTCGCGCCGGTCGAAGTAGATGAGCTGGCGGCCGTCGGCCAGCTCGGTGACGGTGCGCTTCACAAGCTCTCCCTCGTGTCCGCGGGCTCCCGGGCCGCGATGACCAGCTCTCCGGCGGCGGCCGCCAGCTCGTCTCTGGCATGGGCGGGCAGGCCCTCGTCGGTGATGACCACGTGGGCCTCGGCCAGCTCGGCGATGGTGCTGATGCCCACCAGCCCCCACTTGGTGTGGTCGGCCGGAACCACCAGCCGCCGGGCGCAGGCGACCAGCTCCCGGTCGGTCTCGGCCTCCAGCAGGTTGGGCGTGGTGAAACCGGCCCGCGCGCTCATCCCGTGGACGCCGAGGAACAGCGTGTCCACGTGCAGCCGGCGGATCGTGGCCACCGCCACCGGGCCGACCAGCGCGTCGGAGGGGGTGCGGACCCCGCCGGTGAGCACCACCGTGCGATCGGCGCGCGGCACCCGGTGGAACACGTCGGCGACCCTGATCGAGTTGGTGATCACGGTCAGCTCGGGGACCTCGACCAGGTGACGGGCGAGGGTCCATATGGTGGTGCCGGCCGACAGCGCGATGGCGGTGCCGGGGCGTACCAGCCGGGCCGCGGTACGGGCGATGGCGTCCTTCTCCGGTTGCTGGCGGGCGGACTTGGCGGTGAACCCGGGCTCCTCGGTGGAGCCGGGGCCGGTCGTGGTGGCCCCGCCGTGCACCTTGTCGACGAGCCCGCGCTCGGCGAGGACCTCAAGGTCGCGGCGGATCGTCATGTCGGAGACGCCGAGCTCGCGCACCAGGTCGGCGACGCGGACGCCGCCGGTGGCACGGACCCGCTCAAGGATCGCCTGACGGCGCTGCTGGGCCAGCATCCCACCCCTTCCAACAGATTCCACCAAATTATGATATGGGCCCTGCACCACTCTTGTTGGTTTGTGCGCGGACCCGACGGAAACGGCCGGCTCGGGAAGGCTTGCCGGACGGCCTGAGCGGGCAAGGGGGGAAGTATCCGCAACCGGAGGAAAGGGCGGTGTCGCAACGATGGCACGACGCGCGCGCAAGAGCCGGGCCCGGAAGAAGAAGAAGGCCAACCACGGCAGGCGGCCCACGGCCCGCTGACCCGGCGCCACCCCGCCGCCGTGCCGGCGGGGCGGCGGGGCGGCTCAGCCCGACGTGGCGGTGTCCGGGCGGGGGCCCGCGGGCACCGGCACGGCCCGTACCGCGGCCTCGCCTGCGGGGGGCGGGTCCCCGTACGGCCGGCGCGGGACAGCAGCGCGACCAGCAGTCCCGCCACGGCCGCCGCCGCGGCCAGCAGCATCGCCGCGCGCAGCCCGACCGACGTGGGCAGCGGCCCGGCCGGAGTGGCGACCGCCATCTGTGCGAGCAGCGCGCTGATCACCGCGCTGGAGGTGGCCGTGCCCACCGCGCGCTCTGCAAAAGGGGGGATTCCAGGTCAGAGGGACAGTTCGGCGAGCGCGCCCATGATCCCGCGGTGGAAGGTGGGGAAGGCGTAGATCATCTCGTTCAGCCTGGCCACCGGGATGCGGGCGTGTACGGCGAGGGTCAGCATGCCCAGCGGCTCGCCGCCCCCCGGCCCGGCCGAGGTCGCGCCCACCAGCACGCCATCGGCGGCGACCAGCTTGAAGAAGCCCTCCGCGCGGTGGATCCAGCCCCGGCTGCCCAGGTCTCCCGTCGCGGTGCGCACGTCGAGGCCCTGCCTGCGGGCCTGCGCCTCGGTGAGGCCGACCGAGCCGATCTCCGGATCGGTGAAGGTGACCCTGGGCACCGCGTGGTACTCGGCCTCGTGGACGGGCTCCCCGAGGATGTCCTTGACCACGATGTCGGCCTGGTACATCGACATGTGCGTGAACGCCCCGCGCCCGGTCACGTCACCGAGCGCCCAGAGCTTGCCGCCCGCGCGCATCCGCCCGTCGGTGGCGATCGTCCGCGCCGACTCGTCCAGCCCGGCCGCGCCCACGCCCAGCGCGGCGAGGTCGCTGTGCCGCCCGGTCGCCACCAGCAGCCGCTCGCCCTCGGCGGTGGAGCCGTCGTTCAGATGGAGGGTGAACCGCTCACCGTCATGGGCGGCCCTCGTGGCCCGCACGCCGGTGCGCAGGCCGATGCCGTCGGCCCGGAAGGCGCCGGCCACCAGCTCGCTCGTCTCCGGCTCCTCGGCCGGCAGGATGCGGTCGGCCGACTCGACCATGGTCACCGACGCGCCGAACCTGGCGAACGCCTGCGCCAGCTCCGCCCCGATCGTCCCGGCGCCGAGCACCGCCAGCGAGCCGGGCACCTCCTCGGTCTCAAGGGCCTCGCGGTTCGTCCAGTACGGCGTGCCCGCCAGTCCCTCGATCGGCGGGATGGTCGGCTGGGACCCGATCGCCAGCACGATCCCCCGGGTCGCCCGCAGCACCCGGACCCCGTCGCCCGCCGAGCGCACGGTGATCTCGTCCGGCCCGGTGACATGGCCCCACCCACGGACGAAGTGCCCGCCCTTGGCGGTGAGGCGCTCGACGGCGGCCCGGTCGTCCCAGTTGTCGGTGGCCTCGTCGCGGATGCGCCGGGCGACCGGCGACCAGTCCGGCGAAACGGTCGAATCGCCCGCCATCCCCGGCACGCGCCGGGTCTCGGCGATCAGCTCCGCCGCCCGGACCGTCATCTTCGACGGGATGCATCCCCAGTACGGGCACTCGCCGCCGAACAGCCGGCCCTCCACGGCGGCGACGTGCAGGCCCGCTTCGGCGAGACGCCCCGCGACGTCCTCGCCGCCGGGGCCGCCGCCCACCACGATCACGTCGAACGCGTCCGGCTTGGCACGCTCCGCCATACCTCGAAGCCTAACGTTTTATGACAAATGGTTTGGTCAGGGCAATCTCACCTCACACCAGACGATCTTCCCGGTACTGGTCGGGCGGCTGCCCCAGCGGTAGGAGAAGCGGTTGATCAGATTGAGCCCGCGCCCGGCCTCGTCGTCCAGGTCGGGCCGCCACATCGCGGGCGGCTGCGGCGAGCGGTCGGCCACCTCGCACAGCAGTGTCGAGCCGCGCAGCAGGCGCAGCTCGATCGGGCCGGTGCCGTGGTTGACGGCGTTGGCCACCAGCTCGCTCACCACCAGCTCGGTCGTGTCCAGCACCCCGGTCTGCCCCCACGAACGCAGCGTGGTGCGGACGAGCCGCCGGGCCTCGCCCGCCGAACGGGCCTCGAACGGCAGCGCCCAGCTCGCGAACTCGGCGGGGGACAGGTCGCGCACCCGGGCCAGCAGCAACGCGATGTCGTCGCGTTCGTGCGGCGGTCGCTGGGTGGCGATCGTCGCGTCGCAGAGGTCCTCGAGGTCCTGGTAGCTGCATTCGAGCACGCGCCGGAGGTCTCTGATGCCGGAGTCGAGGTCGCGGTCCCTGCTCTCCACCAGGCCGTCGGTGTAGAAGGTGAGCACGCTGCCGGTCGGCAGCGTCAGCTCGCGCATCTCGAAGGCCTGGCCGCCGATGCCCAGCGGCAGGCCGGGGGGTAACTCGATCAGCTCCGTGCCGCCGTCCGGGCCGAGCAGGATCGGCGGCACGTGACCGGCCCGGCCGATCGCGCAGGTGTGGGTGATCGGGTCGTAGGTGGCGTAGACGCAAGTGGCGATCTGGGTGGCGTCGAGGTCCTGGGTCATCCGGTTGAGGCGGAACAGCACTTCCTTGGGGGTGAGGTCCAGGCCGGCCAGGGTGCGCGCGGCCGTACGGAGCTGTCCCATGGTCGCGGCGGCGCGGGTGCCGTGCCCCATCACGTCGCCCACCACCAGCGCGACCCTGTGGCCGGGCAGCGGGATCACGTCGTACCAGTCGCCGCCGACGCCGGTCAGGTCGCTGGCCGGCAGGTAGCGGGAGGCGATCTCCAGGCCGGGCGGCGCGGGCAGGTCGGCGGGCAGCAGGCTGCTCTGCAGGGTCAGCGCGGTGCGCCGCTCCCGGTCGTACAGGCGGGCGTTGTCCAGGCACAGCGCGGTACGACCGGCCAGCTCCTCGGCCAGCGCCACGTCCTTCTCGTGGAATGCCGGGCTGTCCGGCATCCTGGTGAACACCACGAACCCCAGCACCCGGCCCCTGGCCGACAGCGGGACGATGAGGATCGAGGCGTCCTCCAGGAGCGAGATCTTCACATCCCGCTTCCAGCTGAGCGCGATCTCCCGGGCCGTGCCCACGTCCATCCGGGGGTAGAGGATCGTCTGGGCGGTGGCGATGCACCGCGTGTACGGCGACCACGCCGGATAGGTGGTGACCTCGTCCAGCGGGAACGCCGGCCGGTAGCCGGCCGCCCTGCCGGTCGCGCCCACCGCGATCCTGCGCACGGTCGCCGTGCCGTCCGCCGTCCGCCCCGGGTACTCCCCCTCCGACACCACCCGGTCGTGCACCGCGACCCCGGCCACGTCGGCGAACCGCGGCACGGCCACCTCCATCAGCTCGCGGGCGGTCTGCCGCAGGTCCAGGGTGCTGCCGATGCGCCGGCTCGCCTCGTTGAGCAGGGAGAGCTGCTCCTCGACGGTCGCGGGGCTGCTCAGCCGCCGCTGCTCGGGGGAGCCGGGGTCGACCACGAAGTCGGCGGTCATCCGGCGTTGCCCCGGTCCGGTGCGGGCCGCGGGGCGGACCACAGACTGATGTCGGATGTCCCGCTGGAGCGTGCGCCGGCCCCCACGGCCTTCCGCTCGACGGTCGGCGCGCGGCCCGCCGCGGCCGGGCGTGCCGCGCACAGGGACCCACTCTGCCCGCCACCCATCACGAAGCCGTCGAATTCGGTCACAATTTTCTCCTGACTCGCAAACCTGACCATTCGTATGGTCAGTTGACTGAGGTTCCGGCCGGCAGGAGGCGTGCAGGCGGCCCTGACTCCTCACCTCGAAGTCTAGTAACGATGGATCTTCTCAAAGCGCCAAAATCGAGGCTATTTCTAGAAAAAGCTATAACGATAGAGCAGTGTCATGAACGCCGTTCGGTTTCCGCCCGCTGTGGGCACCGCATCAGGCACCACACGTGATGGGACAAGTGCCACGGACCTCGTCGGGAGCAGCAGGTATTCCGGGGCGAGATCACCGGGAAATTCGCGGCCCGCGCGGCGCTCGCAGATGTCGGCGACGCCCTCGCGGGCCCGCGCCAACAGATCCGGACGGTCCGCAGGTTCTTCGGACTTTGCGGACTCTTCGGTCGGTTGTTGCCGGTCAAGAAGGCGCCCGAAGTGCAGATTGCGGGCATTCTTCGCGACATAGCGCGCAACGATCTCGCGGATGGCACGTCCACCGCCGCGGACGTGCCACCAGTGGGAATGGATGCGTTCTGCGGCCGGAGGGTCAGCGGACCGGAAGTGCGGCCAGCGCCGCGTCGATCCGCTCCTGCGGAAGGGTGAAGTCCCGCATCTCGCCCGACAGGTATCTGTCGTAGGCGGCGAGATCGAAGTGCCCGTGGCCGCATAGCGCGGTGAGGATCACCTTCGGCTCCCCGGTCTCCTTGCAGCGCAGCGCCTCGGCGATGGTCTCGGCCACGGCGTGCGCGGGCTCGGGCGCCGGCACGATCCCCTCGGCGCGGGCGAACCGTACGCCCGCCTCGAAGCACTCCGTCTGGCTCCTGGCCACCGCGCCGAACATCCCCAGCTCGTACAGATGCGACAGCAACGGGGACATGCCGTGGTAGCGCAGCCCGCCCGCGTGGATCGGATCGGGCACGAAGCCGTGCCCCAGCGTGTGCATCTTCAGCAACGGCGTGAGCCCGGCGGTGTCGCCGAAGTCGTAGGCGTAGGCGCCCCGGGTGAAGGACGGGCACGCGGCGGGCTCCACCGCCCGGATCTCCGGGGCGATCCGCCCGGCCAGCTTCTCCCGCAGGAACGGGAAGGCCAGCCCGGCGAAGTTGGAGCCCCCGCCGGTGCACCCCACGATCAGATCCGGCGTCTCGCCGAACGCGGCGAGCTGCTCCAGCGCCTCCTCGCCGATCACCGTCTGGTGCATCAGGACGTGGTTGAGCACCGAGCCCAGCGCGTAACGGGTGTCGTCCGCGCCGGCGGCGACCTCCACCGCCTCGCTGATCGCGATGCCCAGGCTGCCGGGGCTCTCCGGGTCATCGGCCAGGATCGCCTCGCCCGCGCGGGTCAGCGGCGACGGGCTGGCGTGCACGGTCGCGCCGTACACGCCCATCAGCGACCTGCGGTGCGGCTTTTGGTCATGGGAGGCGCGGACCATCCAGATCTCGCAGTCCAGGCCGTACTGCGCGCAGGCGAACGCCAGCGCCGTCCCCCACTGACCGGCCCCGGTCTCCGTCGTCAGCCGCCTGATCCCCTCCCGCGCGTTGTAGTGGGCCTGCGGCACGGCGGTGTTGGCCTTGTGCGAGCCGGACGGGGAACCGCCCTCGTACTTGTAGTAGATGCGCGCCGGGGTGCCCAGCGCGCGCTCCAGCCGCCTGGCCCTGATCAGCGGCGTCGGCCGCCAGAGCCGGTAGACGTCCAGCACGTCGTCCGGGATCGGCACGAACCGCTCCGCTCCGGCCTCCTGCGCGATCAGCTCCATCGGGAACAGCGGCGCCAGGTCGTCCGGGCCGACCGGCCGCCGCGTGCCCGGATGTAGCGGCGGGGGCGGCGGGGCCGGGAGGTCGGCCACGATGTTGTACCAGGTGCGGGGGATGCGGGACTCGTCGAGCAGGACTCGGGTGGCCTCGTGCGCCATGCGGGTCTCCATGAGCTGAGCGGAGTGACCCCACCACCTTCCCCCGCCGTACGGCCGCAAGGAAGCCTGGAGCCTCAGCCCTTGCGTTCTCGCGCCACCCGCGCGCGCACCTCCGGGACGACCTCCTCGGCGAACCGCCGCAACTGCGTCTCCTGGTCGCCCTCGGCCCACAGGACGAAGGAGTCCATCCCGTACGCGACGGCCACGTCGGTCAGCTCCTCGGCCCACTGCTCGGCCGGGCCGTTCAAGAACCCTCCGGACGGCCCGTCGGTGATCGTGCCGTTGATGTTGTAGATCCGCCTGATCGCGCCCGGCTCCCGGCCCGCCGCGGCGGCGGCCTCGTCGATGCGCGCGTTCAGCTCCGGCAGCTTGTCCGGCGGCGCGTAGGGCGAGGAGGGCAGCCAGCCGTCCGCCCGCGCGCCGGTGAGCGCGAGCGCCTTGGGCCCGTACACACCGAGCCAGATCCCGATCGGGTGCGCGGGCACCGGCCCTGAGCGGGCCCCCGCGACCCGGTAGTGCTCACCCTCGAAGCGCACCGAGCGCTCCCCGGACCACAGGCCCCTGATGATCGTGATCGCCTCGTCCAGCGCCGCCCTGGCCTTGCCCGTGGTGCGGCGCGGCCCGCCGTACGCCTCGATCGCGTCCCAGAACGAACCGGCGCCCAGCCCCAGCTCCACCCGCCCGCCACTGAGCACGTCCAGGCTCGCCGCGGCCTTGGCCAGCACGGCCGGCGGACGCAGCGGCAGGCTCGCCACGTCGGGGAACACCTTGATCCGCTCGGTCACCGCCGCCACCATGCTGAGCAGCGTCCAGGTCTCGACGTACGACCGCTGGTAGGGGTGGTCCTGCACACCGATCAGATCGAGCCCGAGCCGATCGGCCAGCCGCGCGCGTACGAGCAGCGGATCGCCCACGTTCGGAATGAGAAAGTAGCCGAATTCCAGCGGTAGCCCGTAATCGCCCATCACGTCCTCCTGATGCCCAGCGGTCCCGCACCGCAAGTGCGGTATGTGCGGCAACCCGACCGGCAGTGAGGTTGTTCCCGGACCTGAACATGCCCGTTCACCTGCGCGAACAGACCGGAATGCAAGTGGGCGAGCCGGGGCTCGATGGGCCCCGGGGTGGTCGTGGAGCGGACGACGGGAATCGAACCCGCGTAGCCAGTTTGGAAGACTGGGGCTCTACCATTGAGCTACGTCCGCGCGAGCCGGTCGTTGTCTGGTCTAGACTTCATCCGGTCGTCAGGGCGTAAGCGTACCGGAGTTCCGGAAGGCTTGCGCACCGGGCGTCGCGGGGCGTGGCGCAGCTTGGCAGCGCGTCTGGTTTGGGACCAGAAGGTCGTGGGTTCAAATCCCGCCGCCCCGACGGGGCCGCCGTTATCGGCGGCCGGTCTCCTCGTGGCTGAACAGCGCCCACACGGCCTTGCCGCCGCTGTCGAGGTGGTTCCAGCCCCAGTCGCGGCTGTAGGTCTGCACGATGTAGAGGCCGCGGCCGTTCTCGGAGACGAAGTCGGGCTCCTTGGGCACCGGGATCTTGTCGCTCGGGTCGCAGACCGCGAGGACGACGTGCCGGCTGATCCTGACCAGTGTCAGCGTGATCTGCCCGCCGGCGAACTGGTCGGGGTAGAGGGCGTAGCGCACCGCGTTGGTGACGAGTTCGGAGACCACCAGGGCCGCGTCGTCGCCGAGGTCGCCGAATCCCCAGGTGCCCAGCGTCGTCCTGGTCACGTCGCGGGCGAGCTTGACCGAGTCGGCCTGGGGGGACAGCGGGGTGGTGGTCGTCTCGCTGGAGGGGAAGTGCAGCAGGTCCGGAAATCTGACCCAGTGGTGGATCCGTAGACAGTCGGCAGTGGACGTCGGCTGCTCCACCATGCTGCCGTTACCTCCCGCTGTCCCTCGCGAAGATGGGTACCACTACCGCGTTATATGGCTAAGTGCCCTCTTTAGCGCACTATGCACTAGGCCATCATGGGACACCTGATCGCTAGCTGCAAGACCCAAATGCACGTGCAGGTGCATTGTGCAAGCGCATGGGCGGCTACTTGCCGGTACTTGGATAAGCTTGCGAATCGGACACGGGGTTGAGACCTTGCCATAGGCCCGGGAAGTAGTGACACTGTGTGCGCTGGTGCAACGTGACAGGAGGGTGTCGTGACGCACACACAGCCGGGAGCAGGACCCACGGCTCTGCGTATCCTCCTGGGCTCGCAGCTTCGTCGGCTTCGCGAGGCAAAGGGGATATCCAGGGAGGAAGCGGGCCACCTGATCCGCGGCTCAGAGTCCAAGATCAGCCGGATGGAGCTGGGCCGGGTCGGCTTCAAGGAGCGTGACGTCTCCGACCTTCTGACCTTCTACGGGGTCGAGGACGAAGGCGCCCGCCGTCCCGTCATGGACCTGGTGCTCCGGGCCAACGAGCCGGGTTGGTGGCACCGGTACAACGACCTGCTGCCGTCGTGGTTCCAGGCGTACGTCGGGCTGGAGGAGGCCGCCTCCCGCATCCGCACCTACGAGGTCCAGTTCATCCCCGGCCTGCTCCAGACCAAGGAGTACGCCCGCGCCGTGATCACCGCCGGAGCCGCCACGATCGGCCCGCACGAGATCGCCAGGCGGGTCGACCTGCGGATGGAGCGCCAGCGGGTGCTGGAGACCGACGGCGGGCCGTTCTTCTGGGCGGTGATCGACGAGGCCGCGCTGCGCCGCCCGATCGGCGGGGCGGACGTCATGCGGGCGCAGCTCGAGCACCTGCTGGAGCTGATGCGCCAGCCCAACATCACGATCCAGGTCATGCCGTTCAGCTTCGGCGGGCACAGCGCCGAGGGCGGCGCGTTCAGCGTGCTGCGCTTCGCCGACTCCGAACTACCCGACGTGGTCTACGTCGAGCAACTCGCCAGCGCCCTGTACCTCGACAAGCGCGAGGACGTCGACCGTTACAGCGAGGTCATGGAGCGACTGTGCGCGGTCAGCACCACGCCCGAGGAGACCGTGGAGATCCTCGTTAAGGTCATGAAGGAGATCTGACTGCCGCGCCGTCGCCCATCGCCGCATATCTGCCCTAGACTGGCCTGCGGCGCTGGACATCGCCACGCTGGAGCATGTCCGCAAGCGACAGGGTCCGCGAGGTGACCGACGACAGCGCCGCTCATGTGGGCGCGGCGCGCGAGCTTGCCGCGGTAGCCGTAGAGCGGGAGGGGAGAGCCGAGCCGGAAGCGGCGGGTCGTCCGCGGCCCGGTCGTCAGGCGGGGAGGCCGAACCGACCGACAAAGCACGACTTGACGCGCCCGCGATCACTCGAAGCTTGACCAAGGAGACCACCCCGTGAAGACCGCTGTCGAGGAGCTCAGCCCCACCAGGGTGAAGCTCACCGTCGAGGTGCCGTTCGAGGAGCTCGGCGAAAGCATGCAGGCGGCGTACAAGAAGGTCGCGCAGCAGGTGCGCGTGCCCGGCTTCCGCCCCGGCAAGGTCCCTGCCCGCATCATCGAGCAGCGCTTCGGCCGCGCTGTCGTGCTGGAGGAGACCCTCAACGACGCGGTTCCCAAGCTGTACGGCCAGGCTGTGGACGAGAGCGACATCTTCCCGGTCAGCCAGCCGGAGATCGAGGTCACCAAGATCGAGGACGGCGAGCAGGTCGAGTTCACCGCCGAGGTCGACGTCCGGCCCAAGTTCGAGGTCCCCGACTACTCCGACATCGAGGTCACGGTCCCCTCCGCCGAGGTGACCGACGCCGACATCGACGAGCAGCTCGACGGCCTGCGCCAGCGTTTCGCCACCCTCACCGGTGTGGAGCGCCCGGCCGCCGCCGGCGACTACGTCGTGATGGACCTCGCCGCCGCCGTCGACGGCCAGAACATCGAAGAGCAGCAGGCCAGCGAGGTGTCCTACGAGGTGGGCGCCGGTTCGGTGCTGCAGGGCCTGGACGACGCGCTGCTGGGCATGTCGGCCGGTGACCAGAAGGTCTTCACCTCCACTCTGGTCGGCGGCGAAAACGCCGGCGAGGAGGCCGAGATCACGGTCTCGGTGAAGTCGGTCAAGGAGAAGGTGCTGCCCGAGCTGGACGACGAGTTCGCCCAGCTGGCCAGCGAGTTCGACACGCTCGACGAGCTGCGCGAGAGCCTGAGCGGCCAGATCCGCCACAACAAGCTCATCGACCAGGTGGCCCAGACCCGCCAGAAGGCGCTGGACGCGCTGCTCGACCGGGTGGAGATCCCGCTCCCTGACAGCGCCCTGAACACCGAGATCGACGCGCGCAAGCACAACCTCCAGCACCAGATCTCCGACAGCGGGCTGAGCAAGGAGGCGTTCTACCGCCTCTACCAGACCACCGAGGACGAGCGCTTCAAGGAGTTCGAGGAGGCCTCGGCCAAGGCACTGCGGACCGGCTTCGTGCTCGACAAGATCGCCAGGGCGGAAGAGCTCGGCGTCTCCGAGGCGGAGCTGACCAACTTCGTGGTCCGCCGGGCGAGCGAGATGGGCGTCGCGCCCAACGCGCTGGCCAAGCACCTGGCCGACAACGACCAGCTCACGCTGGCCATGGTGGAGATCGTCCGGGACAAGGCCAGGGCCGTCGTCGGCGACGCCGTCACGGTGACGGACGAGGCGGGCAATTCGGTCGACCTCAAGGCCATCTACCGCGAGGTCGGCGGCCCGACGGAGGACGACGCCGAAGGCGCGGAAGCGGCGGAGGCCGTGGAGACCACCGACGGCGACGAATCCACCGAGGCCAAGCCCTCCGCCGAGTAGCGCGTCCCGGCCGCCGCTCGCGGCCGCCCGTCGCTCAGGCTTTCGGTCGGCTCGGCCGTGTACTCGGCACAGCGCCGGTCATGACGACCGGCGGTGTGCTGGGCCGCGCCGGTGCCTGGTGCCGCGGCGTGCGACGGGCTTGAGCCCGCGCGGCGACGATCGCGAGGGCCCGTTGTCGCGTCGGCTGCGCCGCACGGGGCGGGCTCGGCGGGCGTGGTCAGGTCCAGGTACGGCGGGGCGCCGTCGAGTACCCGCGCCCTCGCGTGGGAGCGGACCGGCGGGCCTATGCCCGTGTGGCTCCCCGTCGGCCGGCCGCCCCGGGCCGTTGCCGTAGTTGCCCAGCGGTCGGCCGTGGTCCATGTGGCTCCCTGGAGGCCCGCCGGTCGGGGTGCTGCTGTACTACCGGCGGTGTGGCCCCACGGGCAGAGGACCGGTCGGCCGGGGGTCGCTGTCGTTCAAGGGGTTCGTACGCCCCCGGATCGTGGTTCGCGGTCCGGGGGCGTATGCGTTTCGTCGGTGTACGAGGCCATTCCGGGGGTTTTAAGGTCTTTAATGACTTTTGTGGGGAATGTGGCCTTGGCAATGGAGGGATGGATCGCGCTGACGAGGTGATGTCGCGGTGAGCGGCGAGGTGTTCGTCATCGGCGTCGTTCTCGCGGTCGCGCTGGTGGCGGCGCGCCTGCTCGGGCGGACGCTCGGGGTTCCCGAGGCGATCGTGCTGGTCGCGCTGGGCGGGGCGGCCAGCTTCCTGCCCGGGGCCACCGCGGTCGATGTGCCGCCCGACGCCGTCCTGTACTTCTTCCTCCCGCCGCTCGTCTACCACGCCGCCTTCGTCACCGCCCCCAGGGAGGCGAAGGAGGACGCGGTCCCCATCGGGGTGCTGGCCTTCGGGCTCACTCTCGTCACCGCGCTGTCGGTGATGGCCGCCGCGCTGCTGGTCGTACCCGGTCTGACCTGGCCGCAGGCGCTGGCGCTCGGCGCGGCGGTGGCGCCGACCGACCCCGTCGCGGCGACCTCCACGCTGCAGAAGCTCGGCGCGCCGCGCCGGCTGGTGACCATCCTGGAGGGCGAGAGCCTGGTCAACGACGGGGTGGCGCTGACGCTGTTCGGCCTGGCCCTGGCCGCGATGGCCCACCCGGTCACAGCGGGCGAGACCGCGCTGCTGCTGGTCAAGGTGGTGCTCGGCGGCGTCGGGTACGGCCTGGCGCTGGCCTGGGCGATCGGCAGGCTGCGTCCCCTCATCAAGGACGGCGGCGGCCAGATCGTGCTGTCCCTGGTCACCCCGTTCCTGGCGTACTTCCCGGCCGAGCACTTCGGGTTCTCCGGCGTGCTGGCCACCATCGTGACGGGCTTCATGCTCGGAATCCGCGGCCCTGGCGTGCTCCAGCCCGCCTCACGCCTGTCCGGACGGGTGTTCTGGGATGTTCTGGTGTTCTTGCTGGAGTCCGCGCTGTTCGTCCTGCTCGGACTGCAGATCCACAAGGTCTTCGACGGCGTGGCCGGGCAGCCCGCCGGGCGGCTGGCGCTGGCGGCGGTGCTGGTCATCGCCGTGGTGGTCACGGTACGGCAGGCATGGACCTGGCTGGTGTTCCCGCTGGCCAGGTACCTGCCCACCCGCCCGCTGGACTTCGAGCACCTGGGACCGCGCGATCGGCTGCTGATGGGCTGGGCGGGGATGCGCGGCGCGATCACCCTGGCCATCGCCCTGTCGATTCCGCTCACCGCTGAACACCGCGCTCTGCTGCTGTTCCTGGCCGCGGTCGTCGTCCTGGCGACCCTCGTCGTCCAGGCGTCCACGATCGGGCCGCTGATGCGCCTGCTCGGCCTCCAGGAGGGCCGGACGGCCGTGGTCGAGGAGGCCACGGCCAGGGAGGCCCTGCTGGAGGTGGCGATGTCCGAGCTGGACCGGCTGGCCGCCGACCAGAAGATCGACGATCAGACGGCCGATGTTTTCCGGCAACTTTTCGAACTTCGGCTGGACCGGGTGCGCGCCCTGCTCGACCAGGACGGCGACGGACCGGACGCGGACCGCGCGTCACCTGCGTCGGCCACGCCCGGCCGCGGGCTGCGGCGGGAGCTCATCACCGCACAGCGGTCGAAACTCCACGAACTGTACGCCAGCGGCACAATCGGCGCGGACACCCTGCGCCGAATCGGCCACGAGCTGGACCTTGAGGACCGCCGTGGTGGCACACCCGCGCCGTGACGCGGCCTGGCGCGCGTCTACCTGCGCCGACAGCGAACAGCATCACGGAGGCGGCATGTCCGGTGCGTGGCGCGCGTTAGGGTCACAAGCAAAGCCAATCGATATACGACGCATCGGAAGGTGACGCTGTGACCAGCCCGCCGACCCTCTATCAGCCGGCCGGTTTCGAGCCCGAGTCCAGGAACCAACCCAACGGATCCTTCCGTCTCGAAGACCAGCTCTACCAGCGCCTGCTGCGTGAGCGCATCATCGTGCTGGGCTCCCAGGTCAACGATGAGATCGCCAACCGGATCTGTGCGGAGTTGCTGCTGCTCGCGGCCGACGACCCGGACCGCGACATCTACCTTTACATCAACTCCCCCGGCGGCTCGGTGACCGCCGGCATGGCGATTTACGACATGATGGAGTATGTGCCTAACAACGTGTGCACGGTGGCCATGGGGCTGGCGGCCTCCATGGGCCAGTTCCTGCTGTGCGCCGGGGCACACGGCAAGCGGTACGCACTGCCGCACGCCCGCATCATGATGCACCAGCCGTCCGGCGGGATCGGCGGCACCGCCGCGGACATCGCCATCCAGGCCGAGCAGATGCTCTACGTCAAGAAGACGCTGGCCGAGCGGATCGCCTCGCACACCGGCCAGCCGCTGGAGCAGATCGAAAAGGACTCCGACCGCGACCGCTGGTTCACCGCGGACGAGGCGAAGGACTACGGCTTCATCGACCAGGTCGTGCGCAGCGCACGGCAGGTGCCTTCGTCGGGTGCCGTCTCCTGAAAGGGCAAAAGGTGAGTGAGTTGATCCGGCCGGGAGACATCAACGGCCGCTACATCATCCCTTCGTTCGTCGAACGCACGACGTACGGCGTCAAGGAGATGAACCCTTACAACAAGCTCTTCGAGGACCGCATCATCTTCCTCGGAGTGCAGATCGACGACGCGTCGGCCAACGACGTCATGGCTCAGTTGCTGACGCTGGAGTCACTCGATCCCGACCGTGACATCAGCATCTACATCAACTCGCCCGGCGGGTCGTTCACCGCGATGACGGCGATCTACGACACGATGCAGTTCGTCAGGCCGGAGATCCAGACGGTCTGCCTCGGCCAGGCGGCCTCGGCGGCGGCGGTGCTGCTCGCGGGCGGCACGCCCGGCAAGCGCTTCGCGCTGCCCAACGCCCGCGTGCTGATCCACCAGCCCTCCACCGAGGGCGGCGGCCAGGGCAGTGACATCGAGATCCAGGCGCGGGAGATCCTGCGGATGCGCAGCCTCCTGGAGGAGATCGTGGCCAGGCACACGGGTAAGTCGCCCGAAGACGTCCGGCACGACATCGAGCGCGACAAGATTCTCAGCGCCGACGAGGCCAAGGCGTACGGGCTGGTGGACGACATCATCCCAACGCGGAAGAAGCAGGCCAAGGCCATCGCTTCCTGACGCGTCGTGTGCACCGGAACGGTGCCCAATTGGGCACCTTCCGGTGCGACTCGCCGCCAGGGGGCTCACTGAGGGCCAGGAAGACGGTAACGTCGAAACCTGAGCGGGATGACTTTTCGCACCCGGTATCCGCCCGGGGCGAAAGAAACGGACCAGGCAGCAGAACGGTCCCACGCAAAGGAGTATCTGGGGTGGCACGCATCGGCGACGGTGGAGACCTGCTGAAGTGCTCGTTCTGCGGGAAGAGCCAGAAGCAGGTCAAGAAGCTCATCGCCGGACCCGGCGTCTACATCTGCGATGAGTGCATCGATCTCTGCAACGAGATCATCGAGGAGGAGCTGTCCGAGTCCTCCGAGCTCAAGTGGGACAACCTGCCCAAGCCGCGGGAGATCTACGAGTTCCTCGACGCCTACGTCATCGGCCAGGACAAGGCCAAGAAGGCGCTCTCGGTGGCGGTCTACAACCACTACAAGCGGGTGCAGTCCGGCGAGCGGGGCCGTGACGACGGCGTCGAGCTGTCCAAGTCCAACATCCTGCTCCTCGGCCCGACCGGTTCCGGCAAGACGCTGCTGGCCCAGACCCTGGCCAAGATGCTCAACGTGCCGTTCGCCATCGCCGACGCGACCGCGCTGACCGAGGCCGGTTACGTCGGTGAAGACGTCGAGAACATCCTGCTCAAGCTGATCCAGGCGGCCGACTATGACGTCAAGAAGGCCGAGACCGGGATCATCTACATCGACGAGGTCGACAAGATCGCCCGCAAGAGCGAGAACCCGTCGATCACCCGGGATGTCTCCGGTGAGGGCGTGCAGCAGGCGCTGCTGAAGATCTTGGAGGGCACCACCGCCTCGGTGCCGCCACAGGGCGGGCGCAAGCACCCGCACCAGGAATTCATCCAGATCGACACCACCAACGTGCTGTTCATCTGCGGCGGGGCGTTCGCCGGCCTGGAGAAGATCATCGAGTCGCGGGTCGGCAAGAAGGGCATCGGCTTCAACGCCATCCTGCACTCCAAGGACGACATCGACTCCGCCGACATCTTCGGCGATGTGATGCCGGAAGACCTGCTGAAGTTCGGCATGATCCCCGAGTTCGTGGGCCGGTTGCCGATCATCACCAGCGTCCACAACCTCGACCGCGACGCGCTCATCCAGATCCTCACCGAGCCGCGCAACGCGCTGGTCAAGCAGTACCGCAGGCTCTTCGAGCTGGACAACGTCGACCTGGAGTTCGGTGACGACGCTCTGGAGGCCATCGCCGACCAGGCGATCCTGCGCGGCACCGGAGCCCGCGGGCTGCGGGCCATCCTGGAGGAGGTGCTGCTCTCGGTGATGTACGAGGTGCCCAGCCGGCAGGACGTCGCCCGCGTGATCATCGACCGGGCCTCCGTGCTCGAGCACGTCAACCCCACCCTCGTCCCGCGCGACCAGCTCCAGGCCAAGCAGCAGCGCGCCCCCCGGGAGAAGTCCGCCTGACCCCGGCGAGGTCCCTAGAATGTGAGACCGTGACGACGCCGACACCAGAGCCGACAGCCGAGCTGCCCAGCCAGTACACGCCCGCCCAGGTCGAGACCCGTAGCTACGAGCGCTGGGTATCCGCGGGATACTTCACCGCCGACCCGGGCAGCGAGCGGGAGCCGTTCAGCATCGTGCTGCCGCCGCCCAACGTCACGGGCTCGCTGCACATCGGCCACGCGCTGGACCACTCGATCCAGGACGCGCTGGCCCGCCGCGCCCGGATGTCCGGCGCGGAGACCCTGTGGCTCCCCGGCATGGACCATGCGGGCATCGCCACCCAGAACGTCGTGGAGCGCGAGATCGCCAAGGACGGCGTCTCCCGCCACGACCTCGGGCGCGAGGCGTTCGTCGAGCGCGTGTGGCGGTGGAAGGACGAGTCCGGCGGCAAGATCCTCGGCCAGATGACCAAGCTCGGCGACAGCGTCGACTGGTCGCGCGAGCGGTTCACCATGGACGAGAACCTCTCCCGCGCCGTCCAGACGATCTTCAAGAGCCTGTTCGACGACGGCCTGATCTACCGCGCCGAGCGCATCATCAACTGGTGCCCGCGCTGCCTGACCGCCCTGTCCGACATCGAGGTCGAGCACACCGAGGACGAGGGTGAGCTGATCTCCATCCGGTACGGCAGCGGCGACGACGCCATCGTGGTCGCCACCACCCGCGCCGAGACGATGCTCGGCGACACCGCCGTCGCCGTCCACCCGGCCGACGAGCGCTACGGCCATCTGATCGGCCGTGAGGTCGAACTGCCGCTCACCGGGCGCATGATCCCGATCGTGGCCGACGAGCACGTCGATCCGGCCTTCGGCACCGGCGCGGTGAAGGTGACCCCCGCGCACGACCCCAACGACTTCGAGATCGGCCGCCGGCACTCGCTGCCGTCCATCGCGGTGATGGACGAGCGCGGCGTGATCACCGCACACGGCCCGTTCGAGGGCCTGGACCGCTTCGAGGCCAGGCCCGCCGTCGTCGCCGCGCTGCGCGCCGAAGGCCGCATCGTCGCCGAGAAGCGCCCCTACCTGCACTCCGTCGGGCACTGCTCGCGCTGCAAGACGGTGGTCGAGCCACGGCTGTCGCTGCAGTGGTTCGTCAACGTCGGCCCGCTCGCCAAGGCCGCGGGCGACGCCGTGCGCGACGGCCGTACCCGCATCCACCCGCCGGAGATGGCCAAGCGCTACTTCGACTGGGTCGACGACATGCACGACTGGTGCATCTCCCGGCAACTGTGGTGGGGGCACCGCATCCCGGTCTGGTACGGCCCGGCGGGCGAGGTCGTGTGCGTCGGCCCCGACGAGGAGCCGCCCGCCGGTCACGTCCAGGACCCTGACGTACTGGACACCTGGTTCTCTTCGGGCCTTTGGCCCTTCTCCACCCTGGGCTGGCCCGCCAAGACGCCCGAACTGGCCAAGTTCTATCCCACCTCCGTGCTCGTCACCGGCTACGACATCCTGTTCTTCTGGGTGGCGCGGATGATGATGCTCGGCCTGTACGCCATGGACGGCCGCCCGCCGTTCCACGTGGTCGCGCTGCACGGCATGGTCCGCGACCAGTACGGCAAGAAGATGTCCAAGTCCTTCGGCAACGTCGTCGACCCGCTCGACTGGATCGACCGCTACGGGGCCGACGCCACCCGCTTCACGCTGCTGCGCGGCGCCAACCCCGGCGCCGATGTGGCGATCAGCGAGGAGTGGGCGGCCGGATCGCGCAACTTCTGCAACAAGATCTGGAACGCGGCCCGGTTCGCGCTGATGAACGGCGTGGCCGTCGGCGACCTGCCCGCCGACCTCACGGCGGCCGACCGCTGGATCCTGTCCCGGCTCCAGGGCGTCATCTCCTCGGTGGACACGGCGCTGGCGGAGTTCGAGTTCGCCAAGGCGTGCGACCTGCTCTACCACTTCGCGTGGGACGAGGTCTGCGACTGGTACGTCGAGCTGGCCAAGATCCAGATCTCCTCCGGCCGCACGGGCACCCGGCAGGTGCTCGGGCACGTCTTCGACGCGCTGCTACGGCTGCTGCACCCGCTGGTGCCGTTCGTGACCGAGGAGCTGTGGCGGGCGCTGACCGGCCGCGAGTCCATCGTGATCGCACAGTGGCCGGTGGCCGACTCCCGTTTCGACGATCCGGCGGCCGAGGCCGAGATCGCCCAGCTTCAGGATCTGGTGACCGAGGTCCGCCGCTTCCGCAGCGACCAGGGCCTCAAGCCCGGCCAGCGGGTGGCCGCCCGGCTGTCCCTGACCGGCGGCCCTCTGGAGGCGCACGAGCCGGCGATCCGCACTCTCCTGCGCCTGGACCCGCCGGAGGACACCTTCACCCCGACGGCCCGCCTCGCGGTCGGTGCCGTGACGGTCGAACTCGACACCGCCGGCGCCATCGACGTCGCGGCGGAACGCAAGCGCCTGGAGAAGGACCTCGCGGCCGCCCGCAAGGAGGCCGCCCAGACGGCGGGCAAACTGGGCAACGAGCAGTTCATGGCCAAGGCCCCCGACGACGTCGTGACCAACGTCCGCGCCCGCGCGGCCAAGGCCGTCGACGACATCGCCCGGCTGGAGGCCCAGCTCAGCGCGCTCCCTGCGGCGCACGGCTGAGCGGTCGTCGTCAGGGTGAGCCGTACGGCCGGGGCGCGGCTCGTACGGCTCATCCGGTCCCGGTTTAGCGACCGCCAACCACGGGTAGACCAGAGTGTTACCGGAAGGTGCGCAGGAGCGGCCGCGCGGGGTGATACAGTCTTTCTCGCAGCGCTCCTCGGCGCTGAACACCTCTGATTGCTCCGGTAGGACGAAGACGCACGGATTTGGTGCGGGTCGGACAGCCTGGTAAGTTAGAGGGGTTGCCCTGGAGACGGGGCGAACAGAATGAGGAATAGGCTTCAAGCCCCGAAGGGCTGGATCGGTTCGGCTGGTCTGGTTCGACGGTGTACGCGCCCGTTTCTTGAGAACTCAACAGTGTGCTAAAAGCCAGTGCATGTACAACATGTATGACCCCGTCACCCCGCCTTTTGGGCCGGGGTGGTGGATTCCTTTGAACGAGACACCGTTCATCATCCTTTAGCCGGGTGGGTGTCTCGCGCAGGATTAGTGGTTCTTCAAGCATTGTTTGGAGAGTTTGATCCTGGCTCAGGACGAACGCTGGCGGCGTGCTTAACACATGCAAGTCGAGCGGAAAGGCCCTTCGGGGTACTCGAGCGGCGAACGGGTGAGTAACACGTGAGCAACCTGCCCCTGACTTCGGGATAAGCCTGGGAAACCGGGTCTAATACCGGGTACGACCCGCGCCTGCATGGGTGTGGGTGGAAAGATTTCTCGGTCGGGGATGGGCTCGCGGCCTATCAGCTTGTTGGTGGGGTAGTGGCCTACCAAGGCGACGACGGGTAGCCGGCCTGAGAGGGCGACCGGCCACACTGGGACTGAGACACGGCCCAGACTCCTACGGGAGGCAGCAGTGGGGAATATTGCGCAATGGGCGGAAGCCTGACGCAGCGACGCCGCGTGGGGGATGACGGCCTTCGGGTTGTAAACCTCTTTCGGCAGGGACGAAGATGACGTGTACCTGTTAAAGAAGTGCCGGCTAACTACGTGCCAGCAGCCGCGGTAATACGTAGGGCGCGAGCGTTGTCCGGAATTATTGGGCGTAAAGAGCTCGTAGGTGGCCGGTCGCGTCTGCCGTGAAAGCCCATGGCTTAACCATGGGTCTGCGGTGGATACGGGCCGGCTAGAGGTAGGCAGGGGCAAGCGGAATTCCTGGTGTAGCGGTGAAATGCGCAGATATCAGGAGGAACACCGGTGGCGAAGGCGGCTTGCTGGGCCTTGCCTGACGCTGAGGAGCGAAAGCGTGGGGAGCGAACAGGATTAGATACCCTGGTAGTCCACGCTGTAAACGTTGGGCGCTAGGTGTGGGGTCCTTCCACGGATTCCGTGCCGTAGCTAACGCATTAAGCGCCCCGCCTGGGGAGTACGGCCGCAAGGCTAAAACTCAAAGGAATTGACGGGGGCCCGCACAAGCGGCGGAGCATGTTGCTTAATTCGACGCAACGCGAAGAACCTTACCAAGGTTTGACATCGCCCGGACGCTCGCAGAGATGTGGGTTTCCTTTGGACCGGGTGACAGGTGGTGCATGGCTGTCGTCAGCTCGTGTCGTGAGATGTTGGGTTAAGTCCCGCAACGAGCGCAACCCTTGTTCCATGTTGCCAGTGAGCGCTTCCTTTCGGGGGCGGCTTGGGGACTCATGGGAGACTGCCGGGGTCAACTCGGAGGAAGGTGGGGACGACGTCAAGTCATCATGCCCCTTATGTCTTGGGCTGCAAACATGCTACAATGGTCGGTACAGAGGGCTGCCAAGCCGTGAGGCGGAGCGAATCCCTAAAAGCCGATCTCAGTTCGGATTGGGGTCTGCAACTCGACCCCATGAAGTCGGAGTCGCTAGTAATCGCAGATCAGCAACGCTGCGGTGAATACGTTCCCGGGCCTTGTACACACCGCCCGTCACGTCACGAAAGTCGGCAACACCCGAAGCCCGTGGCCCAACCACCTTGTGTGGGGGGAGCGGTCGAAGGTGGGGCCGGCGATTGGGACGAAGTCGTAACAAGGTAGCCGTACCGGAAGGTGCGGCTGGATCACCTCCTTTCTAAGGAGCATCACGACCGGCCCCGTATCAGGGAGCGGATGCCACGGCGCTCACGCGCCGGCGTACCCGACCCCCAGGGGGTTCGGTCCAATGTCGGGATCGAGACCGATCGTGTCTCGCCCGGCGGCTCGTTAGTGGAGCACTGGCTATTCGGTTCGGCGTTGGTCGCCTGCCGGTCGGTACCGCCCGTACCCCTCTCAAGGGGTGGGGGAGTGGGAAGGCCGTTCG